>CAZQYQ010000166.1:0-10474 GCA_964597625.1 uncultured bacterium | reverse complement strand
TCTGAAGGCTGAAAAGGTCAATGTGGAGAGCATCGTGCGCGAAACCGTCGATGCCCTGCAGGCCGCCTTCTCCGCGATCGAGGATGCCTATCTGCGCGAGCGTGCGATCGATATCAAAGATGTCGGAGACCGGCTGCTGCGCCATCTCATGGGCCTCGACGGCCCCGCCAAGGAAATCGGCGACGAGCCATTCGTCCTGGTCTCGACCGAGATCACCCCGTCAGAGCTGCTCGACTTTGCAAAAGGCCGTCTGCGGGGCATCTGCCTCGAATCCGGCGGCGCCACGTCGCACGCAGCCATCCTTGCCGGCGCGCTCGGCATTCCTTCCGTATTCGGTCTCCTGGACCTGGCCCGCGCCGCGCATACTGGCGATTATATATTAGTAGATACTCGTCGTCAGGGTCTCGTGGTTCTGCATCCCGACACCGGTCTGATCTCCTCCATTTCAGGCCCCGAGGCGGCTTCAGAACAGTGCCTGACGGAAACTGCGGGCGACGAAACGACGCGCGACGGCGTGCGCCTGGCTCTGGGCGCGAACATCGCGCGCATCGAGGAGCTCGCCCTGATGAAAAACCGCGGAATATCCCGGATCGGGCTGTTCCGCAGCGAGTTTTTGTTCATGGAAAGCATGGATCTGCCTTCAGAACATTTTCAGGAATCGATCTACCGGCAGGTTCTGGATGCGGCCCCCGACATGACGGTTCTGCGCACGATGGATATCGGCTCGGACAAACCGGTCAAATACATTCCGTTTCCGCATGAAGTGAATCCCGCGATGGGCTTCCGGTCGATCCGGTTCCTGCTCTCACGGCCCGATGTGCTCGAACCACAGCTTCGCGCCATGGTCAGAGCCGGCGATGGACGCAACTGCCGCATCATTTTTCCCATGGTGTCGACTCCCGAAGAGCTTGATGCGATCTCAGCCGTCTGGGAGCGCGTTTTAGACCAGGTTTCCCCTTCAAAGCCCCCTGAATGGGGAATCATGGTCGAGGTTCCGTCCGCGATGTTCATGATGGAGCAGATCGCCCGCCACACGCATTACATCAGCCTTGGCACCAACGACCTGCTGCAGTTTTTCTACGGCATCGACCGGACGAACGAGCGCCTCACGAAACTCGCATCCCCGCTCTGCGTCCCTTTTTTGCGAATGCTGTTCTACAGCGTCGCCACGGCCCGCGGCGAAGGCATCCGCGTCGGCTTGTGCGGGGAAATGGCCGCAGACCCGGTCGGGTTTCTGACCCTGGCCGGGATAGGCATCGAAGAGCTGAGCATGAGGCCGGCCGCGGTGAGCACCATGCGGAAGATCATTCCACGCATTCATTTGAAGGATATCGTCATGTTCGTTCAGGAGATACTGGCAGAAGGCAGGCCTATTGATTTATCGTCAGAGTATTCGAGGTTGTTCCCCGATCTGGCGGACATTTTGAACTCTTCCGGAACCTGAATGCAAAATTCATGGATACTTTTCGGCAACCTGCCGAAGCGAGATAGGTGCTTTTAAAAAAATTCGATACTACTGGTTGAATCATCTGAAGATCCCGAAGCGGGGGTCCAGAAATATCGGAGGTCGCTATGCAGTGTCCCGGCTGCGGTTTTGAGAATGAAAACGACAATAAATTCTGCAACATGTGCGGAATGGCGCTGCCGGCGAGTGGCGGCAGTGCCGCGACCCCGCTCGAGCGGGCACCGCTGGACCTTGATCTTTCGCTGGATCTTTCCGACACCTCCGTCCCGGCATCCGCGGGAGGAGCAGCGCCGGCGGGCAGCCTTGACCTGGGTGGGTTCGACCTGACGCCACCGGCTTCAGGCGGCTCAGCGGACGGTCTCAGCCTCGATCTGGGCGCGTCTTCAGGCAGCATGGACGGCGGGGCCCTCGATCTGAGTCTGGATGCCGGCAGCAACGCCAAGGGAGAGTTCGACCTTTCGTTTGATTCAAACGCGACCCCCTCCGGTCTGCAGCTCGACGCCCCTTCGCCGAATGTGCCCGGCCTCGATCTGGGCTCCTCTCTCGACTCGGGTGGTCTCAATCTCGATCTGAGCGGTGATTCCGGCTCATCCGCGGGAGGGCTCGATCTCGGCGCCTTCGATGCTCCCGACGCGCCCCAACAGGCAAGCGCCTTCGCGGCGCCTGAAGCGGGCTCTCTCGACATGAGTCTCGATCTGAACCTGGAATCGGGCTCCCTGTCAGCGGATCTTGCGACAGCGCCTCTCGCGCAGGAAACTCCGGTTCCGTCCGAACCGAAAATGGAGTTCACACCTTCTCAGGAACAGCCGGCGGCAACTCTCGAAGAAGTTTCGTTCGATATGGGCACCGTGACAACCGAGACCGCTTCGTTCGATTTCGGCGATCTCGATTCATCGGCGCCATCCGCGGCGGCACCGCAGAATCCCGTTTCCGTTTCCGCGCCCACGCCGGCTGCTTCCGATGATTCGGAATCAGCCTTCCTCGATCAGTTCATCCTCCAGACGCCGGGCACGCCGGCACAGCCCCCCGCTCCGGCGCAACGGGTCACGCGCCCCGAGCCGGCTCCGGCCATGGATTTCGGGGGAACGGAGGTTCAGGCTCCGGCTCAGGAGGCTGATTTTGGCATTACCATCGAAGAGAGTCCCGATGCGGCGCCTCATGCTGCCGAAGTAGACGAGGATCTTGCCAGTCTTTTCATGGGCATCGAGGGCAAGGCCCCGCCCAAGCCCGCTCCGGTTCCGGTCCGGCAACCCGTCAGGCCGGCGGCTCCGCAGAACGTCGAAGCGGCTGTCTCCGAGATTGATTTCGACACGGCAACAAGAGAAAGCACGCTGGAAATCGCCGTTTCAGAAGATGAAACGGCTCTTCAACCCGGAGTCGCCGGGCACGAAGAACCGATCATCGACACGGATTTTTCAGCTGAAGTGCCTTCAGCCTCACCGGTTCTCGAAGAAATGCCTCCGCTCACTCCCCAGCAACAGCTTGAAGAGTGCCGCCGCAAGCTGAGCGAGACCAGAGACCCGGATGCCAGGTATTCGACCGTCCTTGAAATGAAAGACCTGAGTCTGCCCGAGGCAAGCGCAGACTTCGTGAAACTGCTGGGCGACGAGCTGAAGGATATTCGCGAAATCGCGGCAGAGTATCTCGGCGACGTGATTTGCCGGGATGCGGTTCGTCCGCTGATTCAGTGTCTTTCAGGCGGTGACGCATCGATGAAATTCATCGCGGCCCGCTCGCTCGGCAACATCAAATCGGATGAAGCCGTAACGCCGCTGATCAAGCTTCTCGAAGAAGACAACGATGATTTACGGTATGTCGCTCTCGAAGCGCTCGGCAAGATCGGCGCGAATACAGCATTGAAGGCCGTCTCGGCTTTCCTCAAAAGCCGCAATCACGATCTGCGGTACATCGCCTGCGAGGCAATCGGCAATCTTCACGAGCCTCAGTCGGTAAATATTGTATTGCCTATATTAAAGGACCCCGACTTCGAGGTACGTCTCAAAGCCATCGAAGCTCTCGGCAGAATCGGTTCCACCGCAGCCTGTGACCAGCTTCTGGTCATGCTCGGCGAGGATAACGAGCGGCTGCGGCTGGCGACCATTCAGGCTCTCGGCCAGATCAAGAACCCCAACGCGGTCGATGCGATGATCGATATCTTCCAGGTCAGCACGCCTCAGATCAAGGAGAAAATCATCTGGTCCCTCGGCGAAATAGCCAGTGACCGGGCGGTCGATCCTCTGCTCAATCTCTCGCAGAATTTCAATGCAAAGCAGACCCAGCTTGCCATCGAGGCCTTTTCCAAGATCAAATCCCCCAAGGCCTGCCGGTTCATTCTCAGCATCCTCGATCGCGCCGACAAGACCGTGCGGATCAAGGCGATCGAAGCCCTCGGCGAAATAGGCGAAAAGGCCACGGCCGGCAATCTCGTCCCGTTCCTGGACGCCCCCGAACCCGAATTGAAAATTGCCGCGGCGCAGGCTCTGGGCAAGATCGGGAATCCGGTTGCGATAGATCCGCTTGTCAACAGGCTTTCCGACTCGGAACGCGATGTGCGGCTGCATGCCATCGAGGCTCTGGGAATGATCCGCGGAGCCAAGGCAATACCGGCTCTCGTCAAATCCCTCGGCGAGCAGGACGAGCAGATCGTTTCGAAAGCCGAATGGGCGTTGTGCGAACTGCAGGAAATGGCGATCGAGCCGTTGACCAAGGCGCTCTCGACAGAGTCTCCCGCGGTCGTTCCCTCGCTCGTCCGCGTGATGGGCCGCATCGGAAACATCCGCGCCATCTTCCCGCTCATCAAAGTGCTTGAAACCGCCGGCGACACGCTGAAGCACACCGTCGCCGACAGTCTTTTGACGATCGACAGGCATTTGACCGATGACAACCCGATCTCCGTCATTCTCAAGGAGGGCTACGCCTGGGCTCAGTTCTCGATTGCCACGGCGCTGGCCCAGATGGATGACGAGCGCGCGTTCGCGCTTCTGATAAAGATCGCGAAGGAAACGCTCAACGACAAGGATTTCAAGAAGCTCGCCGGAATCCCCGACAAGCGGATCGTCGAGAGCAGCATGCAGATTCTGCATCTGATCAAGCTCAACGTGGCCCAGCTGTTTTCGAAAGTCGGAAACGACAAGGCGATTCCGGTCATCCGTGAATTCTTCGCGCATGGGGATGCATCCCAGCGCCAGTGGTGCGTTGAAGCTCTCGGCGGCATCCAGACCGAGGGCGCCCTCGATGCTCTGATCGACATTCTCAAAAAGCCTGAATTCCAGATCCCCCTGGACCTGCTCAGCAAACAGCTGATCGCAAGCAAGAGCAGAAAGCTCGTAGAGAAGCTGCTGCTGGCAGCCTCCCACCCCGCGGAACCCGTCCGGTATGCGATCGCCTCGGTTCTCGGCGAAACCCGCGATCCGCGCGCGATCAGGACGCTTTCCCAGCTCGTGAAAGATCCGGCCGACAAGGTCCGGGGCGCCGCCATCGAAGCCATCGGCAAGATCGGCACCACCGCCGCGGTCCCCCCCGCCATCGACGCGCTGAAAGATGCGGTCGAGGCCGTGCGCGCCAAAGCGGCCCAGGTTCTCGGCGAACTGAAGGACACCGCGGCAGTCGAATTCCTCGAAAAAACGACGAACGACACATCGGAGCTGGTTCGCCAGCTGTCGGTCAAATCCCTCGCCCAGATGGCCGATGCCCGCGTGCCGGATATCATCATCAAGGCGTTGACCGACAAGTCCGCGATCGTTCGCGGCACTGCGGTCGAGATGCTGGGCCAGCGCAAGGACCGCGTCGCCCTGCCCCATCTGATCAAGTCGCTTGAAGACTCCGCCGAGTCCGTGCGCGAAAAAGCCGCCGCGGCCCTTGCCATGATCGGCGATACGCAGGCGGTCATGCCTCTGCTGGCGCGCCTCGACGATCCTTCGCCGCTCGTGCCGCTCGCGTGCAGTGAAGCCATCGTCAGCTTCAGAAGCAGATCCTACCTGGTGCTGGTCGAGGCACTCAAGCACACGGAAGAACGGCTGCGTCGCCATGCCTGCGATCTGCTGATCCGCATCGGCGAGGACACGCTGGTGCAGAAGCTGCTGAAACTCGCGAACGACCGCAACAATTATCTGCGTGAAAATATCGCCCGTATTCTCGGCCGCATCGGCAGCGGAAAGGTTGTCGATACGCTCATCGCCCTGCTGGCGGATCGCAGCGGCTCCGTGCGTCGCACCGCGGCCGAAGCGCTGGGCACTCTTCGCGATATCCGGGCCATCGTCGCCCTGAAAAAGGCCGAGCGCGATCAGACCCACGAGGTGCGCCAGGCCGCCGCGACGGCTCTTCAGGATATTTTCAAGGCGAACAAGCTCTCCTGACGCATACGGCAGACACAAGAATATACGCCATGACATATATCATGGCGTATATTTTTATGGCTCAATGATGCGGATTCTTTGAAACCATTGCCAGGGCACGGATAACCGCCTGTTCGGCGACAAGCCGGTTATTCGCGTCGGCGATGAATGAATCGGGGGGGGTGAAGGCGTCATACTTGCCGCCGACCCAGTATTTGGGCGGCAGACTGTTGAGGGCGATGGCGACCGTGTCGAGAACGCAGTCGTGGCAGTCGCACATCTCCCAGCGTTCGATCATCTCCTTGACCACATCGAGTATCAGTGGCATCCACATGTTCTCGAGACGCGTGAAATCATACCTGTTCAACGGGGGTTGATCACGATTGATCATGTCGGCATTCCTTCGGGTTCCACCGCGACACTTCCGACGAGCGCCGGCATTTCCGCAGGCTCGAGGACACGCTGTCCGGGGAACGATACATCGTATACGACGACCTGCGCCGAACGCACGCCGTTGTACTCGTTGGCATCCACACTGAAGACCAGGTCACAAACGCCGTCCGTCATCTGATCGACATCGAGCAGACGGCCGAGGCCGAAGCCGATTCCGAAAATCGACGAGCCGGATGTTTTCCGGAACTTGAACCGAAGATGATTCTTTGTCTCGCCGACTTTGCGGATCTCGTAGAAATGAACGCGCCGCGCCGTGAACAGGGGCGCCGGATTGTCGATCCCGAAGGGCGCAAACCGCATCAGATCATTCAGGAGCGTTTCGTTGACGATGTCGATGGACACTTCGGCATCGATCAGCCACTCGGCCTGGAGATCGGCGTCGGTAATATTTGCATCGCCATATTTTCTGAGCGATCCGCGCAGTGCCTCTACATTGGGCTGGGCAACGGTCAGCCCGGCGGCGCCGACATGCCCTCCATATTTTTCGAGATGAGCGGAGCCCGCATGCAGGGCATTCATCATGTTGACATGTTTGTAGCTGCGGGCAGATCCCAGCCATCGTCCGTGATCCTCAAGAAGAACGATAACCGGCCGGCAGAATTCAAGCATCAGCCTGGTGGCGACGATTCCGGTTACCCCCTGGTTCGGAAACGGCGCCGCAACCAAAAGAAGTCTGTCACGAGACACGTCGTTCTGCTTGAGCAGATGCTCTCTGACGTTTCTGTAGCCCTCTTCCGCGAGCTTCTTCCGTTCGATGTTCAGCTCGAACAACTCCTGAGCCAGGGTTCTTGCCCGATCGGGCGAGTCGGTGGTCAAAAGGTCAACCGCGATCTGAGCCGTGCGCAGCCGCCCTGACGAGTTCAGAATCGGTGCGATATTGAAGCTGATGTCCCGTTCCGTGACGGTCCGCTGCCGCCAGCCAAGCAGCGTGAACAGTTCCAGCAGTCCCTGCCGCCTGGTATTCGCAACGAATTTAAGACCCATCTGGGCGACCGTGCGATTCTCACCGCGCATCGGCACCATGTCGGCAACCGTGCCGATCGTTAAAATATCCAGAGCCCGCTGCCAGAGGGTTCGCACGCCGGAATCCTGGGCCTCCATGAGTTTCAGGAACATGACGACGAGGCGTTTCGCACCGGTCACACGGTCCGGAAGCGCGAATGCCTCGGCCATTCGCTGCTTCCCAGGCTCCTTTACATCCGGAATGGCGGATTCGGCAAGCGTCGTGAGACAGATCTGGCCGGTGCGTCCATCGCCGGCCGGCAGCTTGCGCAGCTCGGGAAGCAGCTCAAAGAGTTGCTCCCGTTCGCAGGGGCTGTAGAACAAAATCGTCGCGGACTGCATTGTTCCTGCATTGACATGTTTCAGGCGGGTGAAGCCTTCCCGGGGATGGAACCGCAGAACATCGACCTCCGGCCCGTTCAGATCGAAGGCGATAACCGGCCGGGTCATTCCCTTTCCCAGCGCGAGCTCGACCGCCAGAGCCAGTTTCAGGGAAACCCCGACCCCCGCCATATCCTTGTGCGGATACACCGAGCCGGGAAGCTTGGGGTCGATGAGGGCAACCGCTTTCGGCAGAACGGCCGGCGGTTCATGGTGGTCGGTCACGACGACATCGATGCCGAGCTGCTTTGCGTATTCCACTTCATCGACATTCCCGATTCCACAGTCAACCGTGACAATCAGGCCGATCCCGTCACGCTTTGCGGTGTCGATATAATCGCGATTCAGGCCGTATCCATCTTCGATGACGGGAATGGTGCTGTCCGCGCGTTCGGTATATTTCCGAAGCGTTTCGAGAAGCAGCACGGTCGATGTGATTCCATCGACATCGCGATCCCCATAGACCCTGATGCTTTCGTCCTTTTCTATAGCCGACAATATACGATCCACCGCGGGGCAGACGCCGTCGAGCAGAAAGGGGGTCGCGAGGGTCCGGCTCCGGGGCTCGAAATACCGCTCAATGGCCCCTTCTTCCCTGATCCCGCGGTTCCAGAGGATCCGCAGCAGAAGGGGCGGGAAGCCGGTCCGGCGCCCGAGCTCTTCAAGCCCGGCCTCGTCGGTTCCGATCAGTTTCCAGTGACGGATCATGAATACCCCAGTTCAAGGATGGATTCCACGGTTTTCTCATCCTGCAGCACTTCCATGAAGGCCGCAACGATTTTCGGATCAAACTGCGTGCCGGCGCATTTGAGCAGTTCCTGCACGGCCTGTTCCCTGGGAACCACGCTTCTGTAGGCGCGTTTGCTGGTCATGGCATCCCAGGAATCAGCCACGCAGACGATGCGTGCAAGCAACGGGATATTCTCGCCGCCCAGTCCGTCGGGATAGCCCTTTCCGTCAAACCGTTCGTGGTGATGCTTGATCAGGGGCACTTTTTCCTTCAGAAAGCTGGCCGGCTCGATGATATTCGCGCCCCGGACCGGGTGCGTCTTGATGAGTTCATACTCTTCGGACGTCAGCCTGGCAGGTTTATTGATGATGCTTTCGGAGATGCCGATCTTGCCGATATCGTGCAGGAGCGCGCCGATCTGAAGGGTTTTGACCGTATCCGGATCGAGCTTCATGCGGCGGCCGATCTCGACCGAGAAGGCGGCAACCCGCTCGCTGTGACCGCGCGTATAGGCGTCTTTCGCATCGAGCGAGTTGGCCAGAGCGCGCACGGCGGAAAGGTAGCTTGCTTCGAGATCCTCGTAGAGTCTCGCATTGTGAACCGCGATGGAAATCTGGGAAGCGAGCGTCACGAGAAGACTCAGGTCGTTGTCGTCGAAAATTTCACCGGACAGCTTTTCAGACACGGACAGCACGCCGATCGCCCGTTCTTTCACGATCAGCGGCACGCAGAGAGAACTTCGGCCCGCCGAAACAGCCACGTCGGCCTGCGCTTCCCGGCCTGACGCATCCGCTGGAACCGGCAGATCGTTGATCATGAGAGGCTCGCCCTTGGCGAAAACTTTTCCGGCGATTCCTTCGCCGACCTCGATCGGCCTCGAAGCATACTCGGCACTCAGCCCGCGGTGTACTTTCACGAGCAGCTTCCCCGTCGCGTCGTCATGAAGAATGAGCGAGATCGATCGTACCCCGCCGAGAACCCGCGACGTCTGGTCAACGACCATTTCGAGCAGTTTCTGGATATCGAGAACCAGGCTGAGATTTTTTCCGATATCGTGGAGGGTGTTGAGCTCGAGAATCTTGCGATTGAGATCCTGGTAGAAGCGCCCGTTCTTGATCGCGATTCCAGCCTGGGTCGCAAGGGTCTCGAGAAGCGCCTGGTCATCGCCCGTGAACGGATCGCCCGATATCTTGTTGCTCGCCGAAAGAACCCCGACGACTTCGTCATTGATCTTGAGGGGCACGCAGAGAGAACTTCGCGGGATACGTGCAACTTCAAGCCGCTTCGCATCGCCTTCGGGAACGTCATTGATGATGACGGGTTCACCCGAGATGCAGACGCGTGCGGCAACGCCATCGCCGATCGGAACGCGTCGCGTCGGCGGAAGCAGGCCGACGTCGAGGCCTTTCGCCACCCGCACCATGAACTCGTTCGTGCGCCTGTCGATCAGCATCAGCGAGCAGCGCTTGACTCCGCCGAGAACGGAGATCGCCGTGTCGACGATGCGCTCATACAGCTGGTCGAGGTTCAGCACCGAGTTGATGGCACGGCTGGCCTGGTGAAGAGTTGAAAGTTCGAAAACACGCCTGTCCAGGAGGGAGTTCTTGCGGCGAAGGTCTTCAAGATGAAGGCTGATCGCCTCCGTCATGCGGTTAAACGCCATCACCAGTGATCCGAGTTCGGAATCGCCGGTCGTTTCAAACCGTGCCCCGGCAAGGTCTCCGCTGGATGCTCTTTCAGCCGCTTCCACAAGGGATTTCAGAGGTTTATTGATCATGATCGCAAGCTGCCACGCCCAGAAAAACGCCAGAGCCATGACAATCAGCATCAGCACCAGATTCTCCTGCACGACCACGGCGCGGGCTGTCTCTAAATCGGCCATCGAGAAGGTGAACCGCAAATATCCCACGGCTTCTGACTTCCCCGGCATTTTCACGGGTTTTTGGATGACAAACGTCGGCGGCAGCTGGACGGAGCCGTCCCGACGGTCCCGCCAGCCCTGGTCCGCAAACGCGATTTCCTGCAGCTGGCTGTCGAGGACCCCCACGGATACGATTTCATTTCCCGGCAGTTCCGGGGATGTGATCTTCTTCGCGAGTTCGTCAAGCC
>CAZQYQ010000165.1:0-10488 GCA_964597625.1 uncultured bacterium | reverse complement strand
CGCAGCCTTCCCGTGGACGTGCAAAATATGGTAATTACCGTTGTCTCGGCACGACCGATCCGAGAAAGACCACTCCCGGGGAGCGCAACCATGCTACGCGCCATCGCACGTATTCTCGTCATCGCAGCTGTTTTCTCTGTTTTCGGCCCTTCTCCCGCATCCGCGGCAGCAGGACCGAGCGAGGGGAACATCGTTTTCACCGGGCAGCGCGTCAAGATCCAGTTTCAGCCGCCTCTCCGGCAGGGTGACGGAAGCGCCCTGAGCCGGGATGTCGCACGACTGGACTTTTTGGGAAACCTTCTCGATCACTATCTTGGCTTTCTCACCAGAATGGAACATATTGCGTCTGATACGCAATTGATGCTCGAGTATTCAAGCGACAGCAACGCGCTTTACTTGATCGGGCCGAACCGGATTCCCCTGAGTGACCTGGGAGTCAACTCGGTCCTGAACGAAGTCAATGCCGCGCTGCGGCGGATGCCGGGCACGTCCGGCTCCAGACTGATGGATGAGACGAAAGCGATTCTCCAGGTGAAGGATCACCTACCCCGGCGTGTGAACACCGTCGAATCCGGCCTCGGATTCACATGCCTTTCCGACGATCTGCAGTCGATTTCTCCCGATCTCGATTTCGAACCTCTTGGAACGGACAGCGCCATCGCTCTGCGCCCGGATGAAACCACCAATCATCTTATCCGGCTTTCGGGCAGTTCGGCCGGTTCGATTCTGCTGGAACACAGCCGCAAACCCTTCGGGACGCTCAGGGTCTCTCCGAACGGGCGATGGCTCTCGTTCACGGAAGACGGGGATCTCAAGCTGCTCAGGCTCGATTCGGCCGGCTCCACGCCGATAAGTGTATTTACCCATATACAATCTCAGCTGCTCGACCTGGAATGGGCGCCGGTCGGGTCGCTTGTCGCCGGCATCGTCCTGAACAAGGCGACTCTCGAGCGGCATCTGTTCGTATTCGATGCCGAAGCCGGCCGGCATGTCGATCAGGTAGCGAATCAGCAGGTGATCGACGGCAATTTTCAGTTCGCTTATCCCTATTGGGCGCCAGACGGCAAGAAGCTCCTCTTCGCAACGGACCACGATATCAGCCTGATCGATCTGGTGGACGGCAGAACGGTTCCGAAAATCGTGGCCCTCTCCAATCAGCTTTCAGAAATAGTCTGGTCGCCTGATTCACGAGCATTCGCCCTCGTCGAGGTCGCCGGTCAGACCCGAGACAAGCAGGAGTTCGACGACCGCGATTTCAAATTTTCCGTTCTCCACCGGTACACTCTCAACGGCATGGGACAGGCGGTCGAACTTCCTGAGCAGCAGCACCTTTCAAGCGACACGATCAAACTGGTATCCTTCTGGAGTCGTGATCGCGTTCTTTTCCTCGAGGGACACCTCCGGACACCCCGCGTTTCAAGCCCCCTCTGGAATCTCGCTCAGACCTTTTCCGCAAGGCTCACTCCTGAGCCCGGCGACAAGAGTGGCATCGGATCGGCCGAAATGGGCGCCATCGATCTTCAGATGGATTACTGCTATGCCTTTAAAACGATGGAGTCCAAGTTCCGTCCCCTGTATGACACGGGGATGTCACAGGGGAACCACCTGTTCATGGACAGGTTCGAAACCCGGTGGTTCCTCGGCCTGAAACTGCCTGCCGGGTTCCCCACCCGTTCCAGTACGTTCTGCCTTCGCCACACCCCCTACCCCTTTCCCGAGCGGAATGAATCATTCTTCATGAGCCTGTCAAAGGCGGATATGAAGTCCCTTCTCGATTTGCTGGAAGCGTATAATCTCCGTCGGTTCGAACTTTCAGGCGATCTGAGCCGGGTTCTGTTTTTATCGAACACCCGCGGCCCGATGACTCTCTGGAGAGGGCCGACGGCCGGTATCGGCGAGGTTCAACCTCCCCGTTCGCAGGACGAAAAGGATTCTGAATCCGAAGAGGCAGAACCCGTCACATCCCCCTCGAGTTCCTTCACGGCCACCTCCACGCCTCCCGCCGGTGCCGTTCTGTCGATCCCGGATTTACCCTCGGAATAAGCGGAAGAAGCAGGCAGGGTGAATTCGTACCTTGCCCATTGCATGCGGATTTCGTATACTTCGTCAAACGTTCCACACCAGACAGGGGGAATACACATGAAGAAATTTCTGACGCTTGTCTTTGCCGTCACGGCGCTGTTTTTCGTCAGTCTGCCCGCTCCCGCCGCAGACATGAAGGTTCTCTATGACGACACGCACGGCCAGACAGCCGGCAACGCTGACTGGATCATCACCGGCGCTTATTCAGAAATGGCCGACATGCTCAAGGCCAACGGGTTTTGCATCGATTCCCTCAGTCGTGTCTCCAGCAACCGGCGGTTCTCGGCCGATCTGCTTGCCGGGTATCAGGCGGTCATTCTCGCCGAGCCAAATAATCCCTATGAACAGGCGGAGCAGACGGCCATCGTCGAGTTCGTCAAGAACGGCGGCGGCGCGTTTCTGATCGGCGATCACGGAAATGCCGATCGCGACAACGACGGCTGGGATGCCGTCAAGGCGCTCAACTCGTTCTGCGGCGCATTCGGCTTCACATACACCGGGAATTTCCTGTATGAGGCGCCCGTCTGCGGGACAGCCAACAGCGCTCATCCGGCCATGTTCGGCATCCGAGGCGTTGGAGCCTGGGCTGCCTCCACCTTCACCCTGGCCCCGAAGGATGACGCAAAAGCGGTCGGGCTGCTTGACAGCCGCTCCAAGAAAGAGCCGTATATCGTCGCCGCAGAAGCCGGCAAAGGCCGTGTCATCGCCCTCGGCGACAGCTCCCCCTTCGATGACGGCACCAGCACGCCTGTTGCCGAACCCGCTTCGCATCGTGCCGGCGGCGTCAAGAAGCTTCATGACAGCTATGATTCATTCATGTATTCTCACCCGCAGCTGGCCTACAATGCGATGATGTGGATCACCGGGCAGAAGCCCACGAAGCGCATTCCTTCACGGGAAGTCAAATTCTGGAATGACGCAGCCGAAGCTGATCGCACGACCAATATTCTCGTCGATGCGGCGCACGGGAATGCCGCTTCCGACAAGATGGAAACGTTCGAACGCCACATGGCGAAGAACGGCTTCAAGGTCTATTACACGCTGAATCTCATCACTCCCGAGATGGTGAAGCGGTTCGGGATCATCATGCTTCCGAACACCTCGCTTCCGGTCATGGACCCCGAGATGAACGCGCTCGTCGAGTGGCTGATGGCCGGTGGCCGGCTCGTCATGTCCTGCGACTGGGACTCCTCCGATCTCGACGGCCGCAACACCCTCAACAATCTGCTCGGCAAGCTCGGCTCGGTCATCCGCTACAACAGCGACCAGGTCTGGGACAACACGAACAAGACAAACAAGCCGTGGGGCGTTCTGGCGCATGTATTGAAGAGTGATTCGCCGGTCATGGAAGGCGTCAAAACCGTGATCACGTGGGGCACCTGTTCGTTGCTGACCCGCGACAGGAAGCCTCTGACGGCTGACGCAGGCGTCGACATCCTGATCACCGGCGATGACGACACCTTCAACAAGGACGGCGACAAGAAGAATGATGCGGTCCTCTTCCCGAAGGGAACGCCGATCGCGATCATGGCCCAGGAAAAGCTCGCTAACGGCATTCTGACCGTCATCGGCTGCTCCAACTTCACGGATTACCAGTATCCCGACAGTGACATCAACGCGTCAAAACCCGGCCCGGCACCATTCACGCATGAAACGCCGAGGCTGTATGACAATCTGATGAAGATGCTTTCCCCCGTTAACCCGGCCTCTTCCCGGAACCGTCCGGCGTCGAGAGGTCGGGGTCGCTGAGAAGCCCTTCACCAGAAATGTTCACGAAAAAAAAGATCGACTGGGGCGCCTACTTTTATCTGGTCCCCGTCTTCGGCATTCTGCTCTGCTTTCACATTCTGCCGATTTTCTACTCGCTGGCCCTCAGCTTCTACCGCTGGGATCTGATCGGAGAAGCCGAATGGGTCGGGCTGGACAACTTTGCCAAGCTGTTCGACGACCCGATGTTCTACAAGTCTCTGGTGAACACGTTCTACTATGCCATCGTCAGCGTGCCCCTCTCGATCGGCTGTTCGATGACCATCGCTCTGCTGCTCAACAACCCGATCTCGGGGATCGGTATATATCGAACGATATATTTCCTTCCCGTCATCACGTCCCTGAATGCCGTTTCCATCGTCTGGAACTTCATCTATCACCCGGATTACGGTCTTCTGAACAAGCTTCTGGCGCTGGTGAGTCTGCCGCCCCAGCTCTGGCTTCAGGACCCGTTCTGGGCGATGCCCTGCATCATCCTGATGAGTGTCTGGAAAGGTCTGGGATACAACGTCATCATCTTTCTGGCCGGGCTTCAGAACATTCCCAAGCACCTGTATGAAGCCGCGCGCATCGACGGCGCCACCTGGATTCAGCAGTTCCGGCACATCACGTTTCCCCTGCTTTCCCCCACGACGTTCTTCGTCTTCGTGATGTCGACGATCGGCAGTTTCCAGGTATTCTCGCAGATCTATATGATGACCCCGCGCGGAGGCCCCCTCAAGAGCACGCTGGTTATCGTCTACTATCTCTATCAGAAGGCATTCGAGAAGTTCGAGTTCGGCTACGCGCTGGCGATCGCATTCGTGCTTTTCATCATGATCTTCAGCATGACCCTCTTCAACAAGCTGTATGTCGAGAAGAAGGTTCATTACTCATGAGGCCCAACACATGAGCAACCCAGCAAAAAAACCGCTGTTCAAGAACCCGTCCCACATTCTCATTCACACCCTGCTGATCATCGGCTCGATTTTCATGGTCTTTCCCTTCATCTGGATGATCATGACGTCGTTCAAGAGCGAAGACGAGATTCTGAAAACCGGGAAGACGATCGTCCTTCTTCCCGACCTTGCCAGGCCTTCGTTTCTGAACGGGGAAGAGGACAGAAAGCGCATCGCGGAGCATGAACGGCAGAAAGCCCTGTTTGCCGTTCAGACAGCCTCGGGGACCACGTCAAAAAAAGTCCAGAAGCCCTTCGAACTGTTCGACAATTACAAAGAAGCGTGGGCGGCCCAGCCGTTCTACCGGTATTTTCTGAACACGTTCCTCACCGCCATCACGATCACGACGTTCTCTCTGATCTTCGCATCGCTGGCGGCCTACGCGTTCGCATTTTTCAAGTTTCCCTTCAAGGACCAGTTGTTCATGCTGATGCTTGGAACCATGATGCTCCCGCAGCAGGCACTCCTTATTCCAGACTATATTGTATTATCAAAAATACATTGGGTGAACACCTATATGGCGCTCATCGTGCCATGGCTGGCGTCGGCTTACTCGGTCTTTTTTCTGCGCCAGTTTTTCATGCAGCTTCCCAAAGATCTGTTCGAAGCCGCAATGCTGGACGGCTGCACGAGGCTCCAGTTCTACTTCAAGATCTGCCTGCCGCTCAGCAAGCCGCCAATGGTGACTCTCGGCATTTTCTCCTTTCTCGGCACCTGGAACAGCTTCGTCTGGCCGCTGATCGTGACCAATGACACAAGCCTGCGCGTCCTCCAGGTCGGTCTCAGCTACTTCGCGAGCGAGGCCGGAACCCGGTGGGGCCCGCTGATGGCGGCTTCCACGTTCACGATCGTTCCGCTCGTGATCATGTATTTCCTTGCGCAGCGTCAGTTCGTCGAGTCCCAGGCCATGACCGGCATGAAAGAGTGAGGAGGCAGATCCCATGCGAAACTTCCTGATCGGCGTCCTCGTTTTCTGGCTCCTCGTGATCGGCCTTATCCAGCGCGACAGCCGCTCACGTGAGACACAGGCTCTTTCCGGAGTGGGCGGCAGCACGAAAGGCCGGGTCGAGGTGGTTTTCTGGCATGCCATGGGTGGCCCGCTCGGCACGGTCATGGATGACCTCATCGACCGTTTCAACAAGAGCCAGGCAACGTATTTTGTCAGGGGAATTCCTATGGGCAGCTACGACACGCTGGCCAAAAAGCTGCTTGCCTCTCTCGTCGCCAAAAGCGCTCCGGACATCTCGCAGAATTACGAGACGCTTACGAAGAAGTTCATCAAGCACCACAAGATCATCTGTCTCGATGATCTTCTCGCCTCTGAGCCTGAAAATATCAAGGCAGATATCATTCCCGTCCTGCTCGCCAACAATACCTTCGACGGCAGGCTCTGGTCCTTCCCCTTCAACAAGAGTGTGCCCGTGCTGTATTACAATAAGGAGCTGTTCCGACAGGCCGGTCTCGACCCGGAAAAGCCGCCGGCGACGCTCACCGAACTGGCATCCTATGCCCGTCACATCACGCGCTTTTTTCCCCTGGACAAGAGCGGAAAGCCGTCCATCATGGGATTCGCGACCGGGAAGGCAAATGTCTGGATGTTCCAGTGCCGGGTCATGCAGTTCGGCGGCCTTCTTGTTGACGAGAAGGGCGGCAAATCGCATTTTAACGAAGCCCCGGCAATCAAGGCTCTTGCGTTCATCCAGGACATGCTGAAGGAAGGCATTGCCGTCGAAGCTCAGGGGTTCGACCACCAGAATGATTTCAAGGCGCAGCGGGTCGCAATGATCGAGAACAGCATCGTCAGCAAGGTGCATATGGAGTCAGGGCTGAAATTCGAGTATGGAATCGCGCCTCTTCCGGGAGAGGCGACCCGCGCGGTCATTCTTTCCGGCAGCAACATCAACATCTTCGATAACGGGGATCCCGAGAAGGTGAAGGGTGCCTGGGAATTCATCAAGTGGTTCACTTCCACCGACATCGGCGCCGAATGGAGCGTGAGAACCACGTATGTTCCCGTGCGCAAATCATCGCTGCAGGCGAAGATCCTCACGGATGCCCTTGCGAAGGATCCGAATTTACGCGCCCCGTATGACGAGCTCGAGTATATTGCCTTTGAACCACGCCTCAGCTGCTGGTTTGAAGTTCGCGACCTGATGGCGGACATCCTTGAACGCGCAACCATCGAGATGGGGCCACCCGATTCCTATATGAAAGAGATGAGCAACAATATCGATGCCATCCTCAGACACAATGCAGACTGATTATACAGAACAGCTTTCAGACGTCATTTCCACCATCAACGGAGCTAACCGCTTCCTCGTGATCGCGCACATCCGGCCTGACGGCGATGCGGTGGGCTCGGTTTCCGGACTCGTCAAATCGCTTCGCAAGGCCGGCAAGCAGGTCCAGGTCGGTCTTGCCGATCCGGCGCCTGAGCGGTTCAGCTTCGTGCTCGACGAAGACCACATCTGCAAGCCGGGACAGGTCGAGATCGATCACGAAGTCGTGCTGGTGCTCGATTCCGGAGATCTTGCGCGTACCGGGTTCGAGGCCGACCTCGAAGACACCGGGGCGGTACTGGTGAATATCGATCATCACGCCAGCAACACGATTTTCGGCGACGTGAACTATGTCGATACCAAGGCCAGTTCAACCTGCGAGATGATCGTGACGCTCCTGCAGCAGGCCGGCCTCCCTCTGGATGCGGATGTCGCGGTGGGACTGTATCTCGGTCTGATCACCGATACCCGATCGTTCCAGAATGAGGGGTTGAGGCCTTCGGCTCACCGCGTCGCCGCTCAGCTTCTCGAGACGGGCCTCGATACGGCACCGATTCTTTCACGCCTGAACGGTTCGAAGTCTCTTGTCGAACTGAAAATGCTCGCCAAAGGGCTTCAAAAGCTGAGGCTCGAGAGCGACGGAAAACTTGCCTGCATTGTCCTGGGCAAAAGCGATCTTGAAGAGTGCGGTGCCGCGTTCGAGAATGTCGCCAGCTGCGGCCTCTGGGGCCAGCTCACCGCCATACAGGGCGTCGTTGCCGGCGTGGGCGTCATCGAGGGCCGGGATGGAAAAACGTATTGCGAGTTCCGTTCGCGCGGCGGATTTGACGTGAAGGAGATCGCGGTCGCGATGGGCGGCGGCGGGCATCTCGCCGCTTCCGGGTGCAATCGCGAAGCCCCTCTTGAAACCGTCGCCACCGAAGCCCTCGACAGACTGAAGGCCAGCCTTGCCAGGTTCGTTCCGAGGACGGATACAACCACCGCGGCAGCCCCGGGATGTTAAAGAGCCTGCTTCGTGAGAAACCGGCTCTCACGGCAGTCCTGTTTGCCGGCCTGCTCTTTCTCCGGACCGTTCCTGCATCCCCGCTCGCGAATGCCTCGAACGGGGCCCGTTCTCTGCGTCTCGAGATGGAAGGCGTCGGTGCCATCGTTGCCAGGCCACCGTCGATCGATTCTGACGGGGATGCAGCACAGCTTCTGGTCGAAAAACCCGGCGGCAAGCTGCTCGTCATAGCGTCCTTCGAGGGTCTCGAGTTCGCCTCGCTGCTCAGCGCGGATCTCGATGGCGACAGAATTCCCGAAGTCGTTGCCGTGGCACGGCATCGATCCGGAGATGACCTCATGCCCTTCATCTTCGGAGGCTCAACAGAGCTGAATCGCATTTTTCCGCCGGGCGACGGGGAAGACAATCCCATCATGGGAAAAGAGATTTCCATTGTCCAGGGCGCGACCGGTGCCGAACTGTGCGTAAAGATACCAATCAGTATACATGATTTCGGCCCCCCCGATCTTTTTCAGATCGAAACCTACAGGCTGCGCGGCAGGCAGCTTGTGAAAACGGGCGAAACTCTGACGGAAGCGAAGCATTTCAACCAGATCATGAATCGGGCGGCACTTGCCGCGCAGAGAGGCCGGTATCTGGACGCGCTGAAAGATTACGAGTCGGTACTCGGGATGAATGGCAACTCCGTGAAGCTTTCGCCGGAAGCCCGGGCAGAGGCTCTTCTGGCGGCGGCCGACTGCCGCGCCGGCCTGAAGGATTTTTCAACCGCACTCGAGCTGTATCGCCGCGTGACGGTCGAATGCCCCGGCTCTCCGCAAGCGGACAAAGCCGGCAGGGAGTCGGCTTTTATCGCCAGTCATATAACCAGTCCCGCCGCCCTGTCCCTGTATACCGACATTGCGCGCGCAAACCGGACGGAGCGATGGAATGACGCATTGATGCTCCTCGAAAAAACTCCGGATATTCTCAAAAGCCCGCTCGGCGATCATCTGATGTTCCAGCGCGGGGAAGCGCTGATCGGACTCGGGCGGGTGGAGGAAGCCATTGCCGTGTTCAAAAGCCTCCGCAGTGAATTTCCGCGATCGGCCCTTGCGGAAGCTGCTTCCGAGCGGCTTCAGGAGCTTGAAGGAGCTCCCGAAAGCCCTGAATCACAGTAAAACGAGAACGACGGACTGAAAAAATGGGGAAAAAAGTTCGCGAATGGAAAGTGGAGGAGAAAAGACTTTCTCCGCTTCAAAGAGGCTTCATCATAGCGATTATCGCGTTCATTCCCTTTTTCATATTCATTCTTCTGCCTCACCTCATTCGCAATTATATCGTTGACAAGCTGAAACTGGCCGAGGAACTGATCGTCGCTCCACCTGAGCATGTCGCACTGGTATCAACAGGAGAAGTGCCTCCGACGATGCGGATCGTCATTCGCAACTTCACCTTTCAGATTCCACGGATCTATACGCCGGTTCGTATATCATCCGACCTGGCTGTTTTCCGGATCAATGCCCGCCGCATCTCGCGGACGATATCGATCGCGGCACTGGAACAGCCCACCTCGCTGTCGCTTCACGAATCCGGTCTGCTCCAGTGGTTCATGCCCTCAGACCCGCTCGCGTTTCTGGATACGATTCTGTATGCCAGTTATCATCCGGTCAGAATGCTCTGCAAAGCCCATTTTTATGTCGGCGAAGGCATCGGCAGCAAGGTTTTTGAGACATCCTGGGACGCGAACCATCGTGCCTACGTTTTCCCGACTCCGGGGGGAAGCGGCTATGTCGGCAGAATCTATCGCACCAACGGCCCCGGCTATTATGAATTTTCCATGATCGACGAAGTCGATGCGGTGACTCTGCGTGAATGGATCAATCTTGCGATCAAGCTCAAACCGCCCTTTCAGGACGGTACGCCACAGCAGGAAGTGGCAAGCAGAGGCGCCTCTCTCGCCGCTGCCCTGGCGAAGTGCGAGCAGGGGGACTCCGCCCTGAGCGACGTGATCGAAACCAGCCTGAACCAGTATTTTGCAACAGGCAAGCAGGGCTGGCTGCTTCCCATCGCAAAAGTGATGGAGAAACGCGGGTATTATAACGAGCTGGTCCAGTTCTATCGCAATAATGTCACGGAAGCCGGTCAGGATCTGCAGCAGCAGGCGTTATGGAAAGATCTTTTCGATCGCACGCTGCCGCAGATCATCAAAATCGATGTCGATCCGCATCTGAACCAGAATCAGATCGATCTGTACTGTAAAAATATTTGTGAATTCGCGATCCGCAGGGTGAAACTCAAACTCACCCTGTCGAGCCGCGAGGGGGATAAAACATTTGAAACCCTCATTCTGAATAACGACACGCTTCACCCCGGCAACGAAAAAGTGGTTTCCGTAGAGCCGCCGGCCAAGGTTGTCGTTCGCAATGCGCAGTCGATATCG
>CAZQYQ010000164.1:0-10504 GCA_964597625.1 uncultured bacterium | reverse complement strand
TATAGCCTTCGAAATTCGTGGTGTTGAAGATTTCGACCCACACTCCGCCGGCTGCGATGCCGAGCGCGCCGCCGCCAAGTGCGCCAAGGATCAGTCCCGGCAGCGAAAGCAGCGCGATCTTCATGTGGCTGACGACATCCGGAACGATGCCGCGCGGCATGGCGACACTCCTGATCATGATCGTGATCGCCATGCAGTTTACATTCGTCGAAACCATCCTGCGCCGGCAGCTTTTCGGTCAGGCCGATCAGGTTTTCATCAGGGGACTGGCTTTCTGGGCGCCGATTCTCATGCCCAACGACCTGCTGACCGTTGAGACCGTCCCGGCTGACGAAATCGAGCGCGGGGATCTGATGATGATCAGCAGGACCGTCTGCGAACGCGTGCTCGGTATAGCAAGCGATATCATTGACCTGAAGGCCGGCAGAATCACCTGCAACGGCATTCCTCTCATCGGCACCCACAGCCTGCCCCTGATGAACTGGGGCAGGGACTTCGTGCCTGACGGCGCCACCTCCCGTCCCTTTGCCGAGCGGCAGAGAATCGTCGTTCCTGAGGGGCGCATTGCCTATCTGTGGTGGGGCCGTGAAATACGGACCGTCCCCGTTGCCGAAACCCACGGTCGAATTCATGCCATTTCCGCCCCGCCCCAGCGCCGCTGCCGATTTGAAAACGGCCGTCCGGTGCCGTTCCCTCGAAGAACGTTTTTCGGCTTCTTCATGGATCGGTGACCTTCGCGTTCCCCAGCCGGATGATTTCAAACGAGTTTGAGTGAAAATCCAGGGTCAGCATGGTTCCGGCAAGAAGTTCCTGCGTTCTGCCGCTCGCCAGTTTGAAGGCTTCCGATGCAAGAATCGAGGCGACGGCCGTCACGGCCGGGGGAAAGACCTGCCGCGGAATATCGCGGTCCTCCGGCGGCCGTTCGTTGCCGAAGAGTTCCTGAAATCCCTGCGTTTTCCCTGGGATCAACGTGGTCACCTGGCCGAAGAATCCGGACACTCCCCCGTGAATCAGCGGTACACCCCGTTTGAAGACCACCTCATCGAGACTGAACCGATCCTCGAACGTATCGAGACAGTCGATGACGAAATCGACCTCCGGCAGCACCGATTCGCGGGAGATCTTCTCCTGTCGCGGGATGATGGAAGCATCGGGGTTGATCCCAAGCAGGACCGAGCACGCGGCCTCAACCTTCGGCACCCCGACATGTGACAGGTTATAAAGCAGCTGCCGGTTCAGATCGGGAAGGTCGACAACGGCATAATCATAGATATATATCGTTCCGAATCCGCCGCGGACGAGAAGCTGAAGCACCGTCGATCCGAGTCCGCCCGCGCCGGCAACCAGAACACGGCTCCGACGGATGCACGCAAAGGCCTCTTCCCCGAAGAGGCCTTTGTGGCGGTCGAAGAGTTCGATCATCCGCCCCCCGAGGGGGGAAAGAACGAGATTTCGTTGTGTTCGTCAACCATGGTGGCAAGGCCTTCCATCAGCAGGACGTTCCGGCCGTCGACCAGCAGCAGAGTCCCCTTGCGAATCGCGCCGCCGGTCAGCAGCTGCTCCGTGAGCTCGTTTCCGATCTTCGCAGCCGCGAGATCGATGAGCTCTTTCATGCTCACGGCCCGTTCCGTCTCGATTTCAAGAGACGGAATCCCAAATCTCAGCCTGAGCAGCGAGAAAAGCCCGACCCTGATTTTCATGTGCCGGAGGCTCTTTCAAAGGCCCAGTTCGGCAAGCTTCTCCGGCGTCGGCACGCCGCCTTCGCTCCAGCCACGCACCTTGTAATAGGCCGGAAGCAGCTCTGAAAGCCGGACAACGTTTCCCTTGTTGGGGCCTTCCTGGATCGGTTCGGTGAGAAGGCGCGGCGGCAGCGTGTCGTCAGCGGCGGTCAGGCCGGACTTCAGATTGAACTGCCGTTCCATGTTCCAGATACGCTCGCCGATGACAAGCATCTGGTCCACGGAGTTCTTCGAGCCCGTGGCGGCATTCAGGAGTGCATTGTATTGAGGAGCACCGAGCGCGAAGGAGGAGAAAAGGCACATGCCGATGGAATCGATGACGGCGGTGAGATCCTGGAACGCTTTGACCCAGGCCGGCTTGCTCGCTGTCTCCTGCGGATCCGACTGCTGCGGGTGCGCAAGCACTTCGAGAGAGATCAGATAGCCTCTGACATGGCAGCCACCTCGGTTCGAGGTCGCGAAGGCAAGCGCCTGGCCCTGGACGCCGCGCGGGTCGTAGGCAGGCAGTTCCTGTTTCTTCACGCTCATCGAGAGGTCAGGCCGTCCGTAGCTTGCCGCAAGCCGGTAGGAGCCCTGTGCCAGTTTAGCCCCGAATCCTTCCTTGTAAGCGGTCGCGCGGATGTAATACAGGATCGCTTCGGAGCTTCCGAACTTCAGTTCTGGCCCCTTCCCCATCTCTTCTTTTTTGATCAGCCCTTTTTCGTACAGTTCCATGGCGGCGGCGAACGTGACGCCGGTCGAGATCGTATCAAGACCGAGATCGTTGCACATGAAATTTGCCTGGGTGATCGCGATCAGATCGTTTACGCCGCACAGCGCGCCGAAGCACCAGCCCGATTCATATTCCGGCCCTTCACCCACAGCCCCGGTCGGAAGCGTGACATCGCGTCCGCAGGCGATCGGACAGCCGAAGCAGCCCTTCTTTTTCTTCAGGTAGCCCTTTTCAACCAGGGCCTCACCACTCACCTCCCCCACATCGGCAAAGGTGCTTTTCTGAAAATTGTAACTGGGATACATGCCGCTGGAATTGATGATATTGTCGAGAACCTTCGTGCCGAAAGCCGGCAAACCCTGACTGGTGACCGGGTCCGCCTTGAGGAGCTTCATGCACTCCTGGACCCCGGCTTTGAAGGCTGCATCGTCGGCCAGGGACGGCCTTGTTTTCGTGGTGCCGATCACGATTCCTTTCAGGTTCTTGCTGCCCATGACCGCGCCCACGCCGGACCGCCCCGCTGCCCGGCCCTTGTCGTTCATGATGGAAGCGGCCAGACAGAGATTTTCGCCGGCCGGCCCGATGCAGGCGACGCGTGCGTCTTTGATGCCCGATTCCAGGACAAGGGCGTCCGTCGTTTCATTGACGGTCTTCCCCCAGATGCTCGTCGCGTCTTTGAGGGTGATTCCCGAATCAAGAATGGAAAGATAGACCGGTTTTGCGGATTTCCCCTCGAAAATGATGAGATCGTAACCCGCGAATTTGAGCTGCGCTCCGAAAAACCCGCCCGAGTTGCTGGAGGCAATCGTTCCCGTCAGCGGGCTCTTGGTGATAACCATGTATCGGCCGCCCGTAGGGGCTGTTGTGCCGGACAGGGGGCCGGTCGCGAAAATCAGCTTGTTCTCGGGCGCGAACGGATCAATCTTCGGATCAACCTCATCGCAGAAGATCTTCGTTCCAAGCCCGCGCCCGCCTATAAATTTCCGGGCTTTTTCGAGGTCGAGTTTTTCCGTCAGAATGGCACCGCTCGTCAGGTTCACCCGCAGAAATTTGCCAGCATACGACATGATGATCCTCCTGGTTTTTATAAATTCTCTCTCTTGCTCTTTAGTCACACGCCGCGTTTCCAGAGAAGCGTTCTCTGGAATGCAGATTACTCGGGATATTCAGAAGATTATTCGTGGAAAACCGATGAACAGACGTTCTGCTATTAAGGCCCGGGAAATCGGTCAGGTGAAGGTGGGTTCTTCGAATACGCTTCTGTCTGTTGCCCACCTTTAAAAACTACCTCTTCCGAAGAGAGAAATCAAGACGCCGGGGATCACGATCAGCAGCGAATCTTCACTCGTTCATCCGTCGATCTCGAGCCGGTCTGGAGGAAACGTATTTCCGGCCTGCAGGGCACAAGGGTGCTGATGTCTGGAATTTTCATCCGGGGTCAGGCGTTGTATCGCTGCGGGCACGTGCCAGAAACTGACGGAAGCCCTGCTTTTGCCAGAAGGCTGATGCCCGTGGGTCTGAAGTCAGCCAGCTGACCTCGATACTGGCAAGGTTCTCCGTCCGGGCATAGGCTTTCGCGGCAGCCACGAGCCTTGCGCCCAGACCGTGCCGCCGTGCCTCCCGATGAACATCGAGATCGAGGAGGTAGAGAAATCGTGTTTGTTTGAACTCCGGATCCGGCACCATGACACGAGCGGTGAGGTATGCGAGGAGGCATTGCGGCTCCTTTGCGAAGACCCCCCATCCGATGCACGAACCCTGCGAGAAATCGTTCGCGAGAAACGCCGCGTACTCTTCCAGCGAAACACGTGGAAAAAAAGACGGATCGACGCTCGCGCTTTCCTTCGCGCCGGCATGCCAGAGAGCAGCAACCTCTGATGCGTCCGGCGGTTGCAGGAGACGTAGTTGCCCATTCAAGGAATTGCGTGTCACACAGAGAGTCCGATCATTTTGTTATCATAACTCCTCTCATGCGCGGATTCACCCGAAGGTTTCTTTGCTCAGATCCGCGTAGACGAATAGATCGGCGGGAAGATGATATACTGCGGAGCATAATTTTTCTCACGAGAGGTTGCGACAACATGAATCGATGTCACAGAATGAGTATTCTTTTCACGGCCCTCTTCTGTCTGCTGTATGGGACTTCGTTAACCGCCCAGAACCTGGCGGAGTTCGAGAAACGGGTTACCTCGTTCACTCTCGGGAACGGCATGAAATTCATTCTTGTCGAAAGGCATGAGGCTCCGGTCGTTTCGTTCATCACCTATGCCGATGTCGGCTCCACAAACGAAACGAAGGGCATCACCGGGCTGGCTCACATATTCGAGCATATGGCCTTCAAGGGAACCAGGACCCTCGGCACCAGGGATATCGGAAAAGAGCTCGAGGCCATGAAAAAAGAAGATGAGGCCTTTCAGAAGGTGCGGGCCGAAGAAAGAAAGGGAGACGCTTCTGAAAGCCAGGCTCTGACAGAGGCAAAAAAAGAATTCGAGAAGTCAAAAGAAGCTTCCCGCCAGTATGTGGTAAATAACGAATTTGCCGAGACGATCGAGAAATCAGGCGGAGTCGGATTGAATGCATTCACCAGCTGCGATCTGACCGGTTACACGTCCAGCCTGCCTTCCAATAAGCTGGAATTGTGGTTTTCCATGGAATCCGACCGGTTCCTTAATCCCTGTCTCCGCGAATTTTATACAGAGAAAGATGTCATCATGGAAGAGCGCCGGATGAGCATCGAAAACACCCCCACGGGAAAGCTGTTCGAGGAATTCGGACATATTGCCTTCCTCGCTCACCCTTATGGGGAGCCTCTCATCGGCCACATGTCGGATCTCAAGGCCATCAGCCGGAAAAAAGCGGAGCAATTCTTCCAGGATCACTACTCCGCCAGCAATCTGACCACCGTCATCGTGGGCGATCTCGATCCTGTCCGGTGCAAAGCTCTCGCGCAAACCTATTTCGGCCGCCTTCCGCTCAAACCCAAACCCGAACCGGTTGTCACCGAAGAACCTGTGCAACACGCGGAAAGGCGGGTCGTTCTGGAACTCAAGAGCCAGCCCTATCTGCTGATCGGGTATCACAAACCGGGGTTCACCCATCCGAACAAGGTCCAGTTCGACGTCATGGATGATATTCTGACGGGAGGCCGCTCTTCAAGGCTCTACAAAAAACTGGTCAAAGAGAAGAAAGTTGCCATCCAGATCGGCACTTCGAGCGATTTCCCAGGGAGCAAATATCCCAGCCTGTATGTTTTCTACGCTCTTCCAGCCCAGGGCCATACCGCCGAGGAGTGTGAGGCGCTGATCCAGGAAGAGATCGAAAATCTGAAGAACACGCTCGTGACCCAGGAGGAGCTTGATAAAGCCAAAATCAGATCACGATCGATGGTCGTCGACAGCCTCTCCTCCAATGACCAGATCGCCCAGAGCCTCGCGTATTACGAATTGCTCGCGGGAGACTGGCGGGAACTTTTCCATCGAAGTCTCGACAAGATCAATGCCGTTAAAGCGGAAGACATCCAGGCCCTGGCCAGGACGTATTTCGTGAATGAGAATCGTTCGGCCGGCATCATCAAGACCGCTGCCGATACGGCAAAGCGTTGAGAAAGGGGGAATTATCGTGAATAGTATAAAAAGAGGGTTCTTTTTCGCCGTCGTCCTGATGCTCGTCGCTGTTCCGTTTCTTTCGGCCCAGCAGTCGTATAAAGACCTGAAGTTTCCCCCGCTCAATGACTTCAAAATTCCCAGCGTCGAGCGTGTTGTGCTCGATAATGGCCTGATTCTGTTCCTGCTCGAGGATCACGAGCTCCCGACCGTGAACCTTTCCGGATTCGTCCGCTTTCATGCAGGTGATGAACCGGCCGACAAAATCGGATTGGCGAATCTGACGATCGCTGTCATGCGGTCCGGCGGAACGAAAACAAAATCCGGTGACGACGTCGACCTCGAACTCGACAGAATGGCCGCGCATATCGGCTTTGGCGCCGGTGCCACCTACGGGGTTTTCAGCGCATCCAGCCTGAAAGACCAGTGGAACAAGACGCTGCCCCTTCTCATGGATATCATGAAGAATCCCGCGTTTCCGGAAGACAAGATCGAGCTGAAGAAAATCTCATCCCGATCGAACATCTCCCGGCGGAATGACGACCCCTTTCCGATCGCCATCCGGGAATTCAAGAAGGCAATCTACGGTCCGGCCAGCCCCTATGCGCGACACACCGAATATGCCACCATCGATGCCATTACGCGCGATGATCTCGTGGCCTTCCACCAGAAGCATTTTCACCCGGAACGGATGATGGTTGCCGTCTGGGGGGATTTCAACCTGGAGGAAATGAAAAAGCAGATTTCCGAGGCGTTCAAAGAGATTCCCAAGGGCGATGTCCCCCCCTCGAAAATCCCTGAAGTGAAGGAATTTCCCTCCGATAAGGTTCAGCTCATTTCGAAGGATGATGTGAATCAGAGCATCATCCTCATCGGACATCTCGGCGGGCTGATGAATAACCCCGACTATTTCGCCCTGGAAGTCATGAACAATATTCTCGGCGGAGGCTTTTCCTCGAGGCTGTTCAAACGGGTTCGATCCGAGCAGGGGCTGGCGTATGACGTTTTCGGCGTCTATTCCTCGAATTTCGACCACGAAGGCCTCTTCTACCTCGGATGTTCCACAAAATCCGAAAACACCCTGAAAGGAATCAAGTCGCTCCTGCGCGAAATGGACGATATCAGGAAAACCGAAGTTACCGACGAGGAACTGGCAACCGCAAAGGATATGTATCTGAACTCGTTTGTGTTCAATTTCGACAGTCGGTCCCAGATCATTTACCGGCTAATGGAATTGGAGTATTTCAAGTATCCCGGGAATTTTCTCGAAATAACCAAAAAGAACATTGAAAAGGTTTCCAAAGCGGATATCCTTCGGGTCGCGCAGAAATATCTCCAGCCGGACAAGATCAGGATCATCGTCCTTGGCAATCCCAAAGATTTCGACGGGAAGCTCGATGAACTGGGAAAAGTCCACGACATCGACATCGCCATTCCAGGCTCACCCAACCCGGCAAGCGGAACCATAAAGGCTCCCACGCCCGGGCAATCCCGCTGACTTTATACTACTTTTTCAGCATCCTGAGAACGCTCTGCGAAAGCAGGTTGGCCTGAGCCATCATCGCCGTGCCGGACTGCGTAACCATTTTGTCGCGCGTGAACTCGACCATTTCCAGCGCCATGTCGACATCCCTGATGTTCGACTCGGCAGCGACATGACTGGTTTTCTCCGTGTTCAGGTTTTTGACGGAATACTCCAGCCGGTCCTGGAAGGTGCCGAGCCTGGCACGTTCCGCGGCAACCTTGTCGATGGCCCTGCTGATCCTGACGAGACTTTTCTGAGCTCCCGCGATCCTTGTCAGATCGAGGTTCTCAACTCCAAGGGCCTTTGAAGACATGTCTGAAATCGAAATTCTCATCCTCTGGCCTTCGTCGGCACCTATCTGGAACTGCGAAGCCGTGTCGACCACATGCATCCTGAAGTTTTTATCTCCGGAACCGACCGCCGAGGACGTCGTCTCGAGCCCGAATTTGCTGATGAATTTTCCGTTTGTCGGGTCAACTATAGTTACTGATACATAGCTGGCCGTCGTCCCCGTAGCCATGTTCTCACTCCCGACCCGAAGCGAGGTGAAGGCAAGAGCGCCGTTGGCAGCGTCGACCCGAACATCGACATTGGACAGCTTCAGCGTTTCGTTTGCGGTTTGCTGCCACGAGGCAAAGCTCAGTAAATCAGGGGAATCAGAGGTCAGCGTATTGATCGTCGTGAAACTAACCGTCGCAGGCGCATTTTCCCCGTCAGAGACGACGAACCTCACGGTCGCCGCATTCGTCGCGTATCGACTGAAGCCATACTCCGCATTGCCGGCTTTCTTGGAAAACCTGGTGAACCCGCTGAATTCTCCTTCGACAAAGCCGATCGTATTCGGATCCGCAACGGGCGGCAATCTATATCGGGAGATTTCGAACGTAGAAGAGACACTTGCTTTCGTCGGCTCGAAGAAAATTTCGATTTCCCCGTCTACGACCGCGGACCTGGCACCGCTTATGTTATTCGTCTTGAACTGGGTATTGATGCATCGGGATAACCCCTCCATCGTCCAGGTTCCTTCATGAATGTGAATCCCATACGTTGTCCCGGCGACTTTCATATTGAAATCGGAGTCATAGATCCCCGTAAGCGACAAACCGGTTTCAAGACCGCCATAGCCGGCAACCTGCGCAGGCTGGGAAGAAAACTGGACGTCGATTCCGGACAACAGCCCAGAAGCGATGTCGTCATCCGTGCGTATCTGGTTCACGTTGCCAAACGCGTCTCTGGAAGTGAGTTCCACCAGGCTGTTTTTCGAATCACGGACGCTGCTCAAGCCCAGCGCGTCGATCAATGGCTGATCGGCCGAGAAGGAAATGACACCAGGGTCACCGATCGATCCCGAGATGATCTGGAGATATCCGCCGAGTTCAGCAACTCCAGTCTGGGAGGTGTTTACAAGGCTGGCTTTCGAGTTCGCGATGTCGAGCCCCGAGCTGCTGACAAGGGCGTTCTGAATCGCCGCCGCCAGCCTGTCGAGAGACATCTGCCCATCCATGGAAATCGATGTGCTCCTGGCATTTCCGGTCACCGTGAGCGCCTGGGGAGTTTCCAGGATGAAGGTCCCGTTGGCATCGTAGAACTGGGCAATGCTCTTGAGTTGCGTCGCCCCTTTTGCAAGCGCGCCGGTTCCATCGTTCACCATCAGAATCTGAGACCGCTGCATCTGGCTGGTGCCTGCCTGCAGCATCGTGATGCTGACATCGTAATCGCCGTTTCCGCCACCCACGCCGGTTATCATGCCCTGCGCAGACGGAGAACTTGAACTGATCAAAGCCGTCTGGCTGCCATCAAGCAGTTTTCTGGTATTATATTCGGTGTTACGCGAGATACGGTTGATATCATCGCGAAGCTGAATGACTTCCTTCTGGATTTCCTGACGATCATTGCTGGTAAGCGTGTCATTGCACGCCTGAACAGCCAGTTCGCGCATGCGCTGCAGAATGCTGTGAGTCTCGTTCAACGATCCTTCAGCTGACTGGATGATCGAAATCCCGTCCTGGGAGTTCATCACCGCGCGGGTGAGACCTCTGACCTGCCGGCGCAATGCCTCGCTGATCGCGAGTCCAGAGGCATCGTCAGCGGCTTTGTTGATCCGCAGTCCGGTGCTCAGTTTTTCTACCGACGTCCGGAAGCGACCCGAAGAAGCCGCCAATGTCCCGTGCGTCCGGAGAGACAACGTATTCTGATTTATGCCAAGTGACATCGTGATTCATCCTTGAATCAATTCCAGAGGCATCCTTGCCCCTGCTCATACCATGCCGTTTAATATCTGATATTATTATATTTTGCGATCCCGCTCACGCATCCATCTCAACCAGGTACAGGCATTCCTATCACTTCTGTTCCTATCGGCACAAACCGTCTGCCCGTTTCGCCCTCAATACCGTCGAATTCCACCGGTACGGATGAGTATCGCCCAACAGTACTCATTTGTTGAGCGAATGTATCTCATTATCGTGAAATATCACTTCGCCAGGCAGGATGATTCGAAAAGGCCCTGCTATTTTTCCAGAATGATGCCGGTCAGAGGTTCGACGTTGATGGCCGAGCCTGTGATTACGGCACCTGAAGGCTGCGCGATGGCGGTCGTTCCGGCGGTTCTGGCATCGACAACAACGTTTCCCCCTGCGGCTTCCGGGGGGATCGGGAAAGAACGCGCCGTTTTGTCCGCGTTGACGAATACGTAGAAGGTCTTTCCGTCCGTGGCCCGGCACTGGTAGCCAATCGCCAGGTCTTCGGCGTTCTGCCCCGCTTCGATCAGTCTGACATTTTCGTCGATCCGTTTCTGATTCCCCAGGCGAAAGGCGTCGGTTGCCTTCCGCAGCCTGATCAACCCCTTCGTATATTCGGAAAGGTCCCGGCCTTTGGGGGTCTGGAGGCGTTTCCAATCGAACTTGTTGATGGCATCCGAAGCATC
>CAZQYQ010000163.1:0-10537 GCA_964597625.1 uncultured bacterium | reverse complement strand
GGCCTTCTGGTAAATACCCAGGGCACTTGAATTTGCATCGAGGCTGCTATAAACCTTCGTCGGATCCGTCTTGGCAGCGGCATCAAGGGAGCCGCCCTTGAGCAACTGCATTGTTTTCTGCGCATCGGCCTTGAGGGCTTTTATGTCTGCATTGGCCTTGTCTATCTGAGCCTTATATTTGTTGAATTCTTCCTTCTTCTGGCGTGCCTCGCGCTCCGCTTTCGTTTCACCTTTAAAGACCCCTGCGATGTTACTTCCCCATGATTTAACGGTGTCGATTGCATTTATTGTAAAGTTTGCGATGCCTCCCAACTCGAGAGGCTCAATAGCCATGATTGCATCATAGGTTTTTTGAAACTCTGCTTTTGCTTTTTCTATCTGGGCTTTCTGGTTTTGTGAATCCTGAGCGAAAGTGAAAGCAGGGGCGAAAAGTTGAAGGAAAAATGCCAACATCGTGAACAACGCAATCAGTTTTCGCGAAAACCTTTTCATACTGACCTCCAAAAGTCTGAATATCATCTCATCTCTCCTTCTATCTTACTCGGATTCAGAAAAAAGTTGCACATGAAAATAGCAACCCTGTGTGGTAGCATACGCCTGCCCGGTGAAATCTGCCGGTGACCAAGTTTGCAAAGGATGCGAAGAGCGATGAGCGAGCTGAAATACAGAAGCGTATTGATCTGCGAAGATATCCGCCAGGAAGTGAACGGCCGGGTGAGCCTGATGGGAGTGCTTGCCGCGAAGCTCTTCGTTACACGCTTCCCCTTTAAATTTCTGAAACTCTGTTTATTCATCGAGTGGGAAGAAGTGGTCGGAAAATGGGATGTCGGCATCAACATTGTCAGACCTTCCGGTACACCTCTGCTCCCCAAGCCGCTTGGCGCTACCATTGAGGGCCAGCCTGGCCTGACCGCGCGCTCGATGATCGTGCTCGAGAACTTCGAGTTTCCCGATGCCGGTGCCTACAAGTTTGAGTTCACCGCCAACGGGAAGGATATCGGCTGCGAGATGTTCACGCTCGAAAAGTTCGAGCCGGCGCCGAAAGTAACGAACTGAGCCATGGCTGGTTCCCAGAGCAACGGCCGCGCGATTGCCGAGATTCTTGAAAAAGCCTACGCCTGTCCGGAGATGTTTGCAGAGAAGGTTCTGCCGCGGATTCGGGAGAACATGTCCGAGTCCGTGCCTGTCCTTCTGCAGGTGTTCGACGGATCAAATGCCGTCGCGAAATCGCTCGTTGCCGATCTTTTCAAGGGCCCCCTCTGTGAATGTGCCCCGGGAGCCCTTCTTGGTGAACTTGACGAGCGTCATCCCGACCGTTTTGTCTGGGCAGCCCAGATTCTCTCTGAATTACATCATCTGCCCGCTGTCGAGCTGCTCATCAAGGCGCTTCCTTCGAGACAGATTCCGGTTGCCGTGGCCGCTCTGAAATCTCTCATGATGTTTGCAACTCCTGCGGCGCACGAAGCCCTGACCCGGTTTCTGCTCACCTGTGCCGATGAAGGAAAGCTCGTGGCTGCCGAGAAAGTGCTGGCATCCGTTGCTGATATCCTTTCCCCGGCTCTTTTGAACGAATACGAAAATCTTGGAATTGACCGCAAGGCGTGGGTATTGAAATTTCTGGCCGATGCCGGCGCGGTTCAGGCCATGCCCCAGTTCATTGCGGCCCTGGAAAAAGACCCGCTCGGTCTCGGCCTCTTCGGTGTGAGAGGGTTGGGCCGTGTCGGATCGGCGGAAGCGGTTGCCGTGCTCGAAAAGCATCTGAACAACCCGGAATGGTTCCTCAGAAAACGCGTTGTCGAGGCTCTCGGCCTGGCCAAAGCTTCAAATGCCGTTGCACCACTGGTCCGCTCGCTCGTCGACTCGTCGGTGCAGGTGCGCAGTGGTGCAATTGAAGCCCTTTCAAAGGTCGGATGTCTCGACATCCCGTACATGATCAAACAACTCGAATCAGGAAAGCGCGACCTGAAGGTGAATCTTATCCGTGCCATGGGCCAGCTGCATGACCGGCGCCTGCTTGAACCGATGGTGAAAACCCTTTCGGATCGCTCCATGCTTGTTTTCTCGCTTGATGCAATCGGTGACCTGGGCTTTGCCGAAGCGGCGCCCTCGATCGAACCGTTTCTTTCCGATAAAGAGTGGTTTAATCGGCTGAATGCGATTGAAGCCCTCGGAAAACTGCCGCTGCCGAACGTGTACAAATTTGCTGAGACGCTTCTGGAAGATGAGAACGACATGGTGCGCAACTCGGCCAAGCGTATCATGGGCAAAACAGCCCACGACTGAACGTCAGCCGAAAACGATCTTCTCCGCATTGAGCAGGATGATGATCTTGTTGCCGAGCTTGCCCACACCGCGCAGATGCTCGACATTCACGCCCTCGCTCACATGGGAAGGCGGCTCGATCGCCGTTTGTGGCAGCCTGATAACCTCCTGAACGCGATCGACCATGAGACCCACCTTGACCTTTTCATGCTCGAAGGAAAGGATGATGATCTGATCTTCATGCGTGCGCGCTTTTTCAGCCTGTTTGAGCCGGCGTCTGAGATTTATAACAGGTAATATTTCACCACGAAGATTGATGACGCCTTCGATATGCGGAGGCGATTTGGGAACGCGGGCTATCGCAAGCATGTTGATGATGCCTTCGACCTGCTTGATTTCCAAGGCATAGGTTTCGCCGGCCATCTGAAAACTCACAAGCTGGACGAGCTCGATAACGTCCTTCTGCTCCTCATATTCGGTGCCGGAATCACCGCCGTCGGCGGGGGGCTGCTGATCCCCGCCGCTTTCACCGGCAGGGACCTGACCGGCCTGAGGAGATTGGATTTGAACCGGCTGCTGTGCCTGGGCCGGCGGCTGGGGAACAGGAGCAGCACGCACTGTCGCCGCAGGCTGTGGACGGGACTGCTGCTGAGATTGAGGCGGCGGCGGCGGAGGAGGTGGTGGTGCTGCTGCAGAGGTGTCGGGGCCGGATGCCCCGAGATCGGCCGGAATGAAGATCACCTCTGCCTTTTCGATTTCAGAGATGGTCTCTACGGCATCAATGACCTCTTTTGCCTGATGATCCGTTGTAATGATCATCATGAACGATCGGTCGAATTTCTCGTTCTCCAGGTCTTTCACTTCAGGAACGGATTTGATGATTTCACAGCGCAGCGAATCGAGAGTTCGCAGAACCATGAATATGCGCGGTCCCTTCAAAAGACAGTCCGCGACCAGAAACACCTTCAGAAGATAGGGTGGAGTTCCATGCTGATGCGCATCGGCGAGTCCGCTCAACTCAAACTCCGACAGGTCGAACTGTGCCAGTTCGGCAAGTCCGGGGCTGGAGCCGCCCCCGCCTGCAGGGACCGTCTCTGCCTCCGGTGTCTGCTGTGCGGACACGGCTGCCGGCGCCGCTTCCGGTCGCGTGCCAGCGGGACTTGCGGCAGGCATCTGGCCGGTACTGATCCCGTTGAGTTTGCCGGAAATAACTGAAAGGTCGACTCCTGAATCGCTCTGATTGATGCTGTCATTGACCAGAGTCCTCAGGACATCGAACGTTTCGAAGATGATGTCGATGATCTGGGGCGTTACGGAGATCTGGCGGCTGCGAAGCTTGTCGAGAACGCCTTCCATCTCGTGTGTAAGATGCGCGATTTTTTCGAAACCCATCGTGGCCGACATGCCCTTGAGCGTGTGCGCGGCCCGGAAGATTTCCTCGATGACTTCGATATTTCCGGGGGTCTGTTCCATTGCAAGCAACATGCGGTCCATCGTATCGAGGTTCTCTTTCGCCCCATCGATATAGGCCCCCATATATTGTTGAAGATCGAGATCCACCGCATGCTCCTTGAACTGCTTCGCTTAACTGAGTGACTGCCCTTTCATCTGGAAGAACGACGGAATATCCAGAATCAATGCAATGCTGCCGTCACCGCGCATCGTCGCGCCCATGATTCCGGGCAGGCTGCTCAGCAGATTCCCCAGTGATTTGATAACGATTTCCTGCTGACCGAGAAGTTCGTCGACCATGAATCCGGCTCGCTTCTCACCCGATGAGCAGACGACGATCGAAAGCTCATCATCCTTTTCTTTTTCGTCCGGCTGTTTTGGAACATTGAGCACATTTCTCAGCCTGATGATCGGCATGACCTCGCCGCGCAGCAGGGTCACTTCCTGGTGCTGAACGATATTCACATCATTCTTCGTGATATCCATCGTTTCCTGGACCGAGCCGAGCGGAATCGCGTATGTTTCGGTTCCGAGCTTGACCATGAGTGCCGGCAGAATCGCCAGTGTCAGGGGAAGCTTGATGATCACGCGCGTGCCACCGCCGACCTTCGATTCGACGTCGAGAGTGCCGTTCAGTTCGTCAAGCTTGGCCTTGACCGCATCCATGCCGACGCCGCGGCCCGAAATGTCGGTAACGACTTCGGCTGTCGAGAAGCCCGGAAGGAAACAAATCTTCACGATTTCCTCGGGCGGCATTTTATCGATCTGCTCCTGCGTGAAGAGGCCGCGCTTGACCGCGAGAGGCCCGACGATCGCAGGATTGATGCCCCGCCCGTCATCACGTACTTCGATGATGACATGATTTCCCTCGTGGCGTGCAATGAGGTGAATCGTTCCGGTTTCGCTTTTTCCCTGCGCTATCCGTTCCGCCGGCAATTCTATACCATGATCTATAGAATTTCGTATGATATGCACCATCGGATCGCCGATTTCATCGATGACGGTTCGGTCCATTTCCGTCTCTTTGCCCTCGACGACCATATCGATCTTCTTGTTCAGTTTCTTTGATAGATCACGCACCATGCGCGGGAACCGGTCGAAGACCTGTTCGATCGGCACCATGCGGACCTGCATGACGACATTCTGCAGAGAGCTGCTGATCTGTGAGACCCGTGTCAGCGTTTCATTCAGGTCTTTCAGCTTGTGAGCCGCGCCGATGTCCGCAAGCCGTGTGCGGTTGATGACCAGCTCTCCAACCAGGTTCATCAGATCGTCCAGCCTGTGCATGTCGACGCGAACCGTCTGACTGCCACGTTTGTCCGCCGGAGCGCCGGATTTCGGCGGCTGGCCTGCAGGAGGCTTGCCGCCGGCTCCACCCGCAGGTGGGGACGGCGGTTTCGGTGGCGCTGCCGGGGAAGGTGGCGCTGTGACAACCGGTGGCGCCGCCTGTCGAACCGGTGCCGCCTGGGGAGTTGCCACGGGGGGCGGCGGCGGAGGTGGCGCCGCTCTCGCAGCCTGCTGCTGCACACGAGGAGGAGCCGGCGGAGATACGGGTTGAGGCGGCGGAGCAGGCGGGGCCTGCGGAGTGGGCGGGGCGGAGTGGGCTTGATTGACCGAACCGGAGGAAGAAATTTTGAAATCATCGGGCTTGAGCGTCAGCACGGTTGCCGACTCGATCTCGGTGATCGACTCGATGCCGTTCTTGACGTCAGGATTGCTCGTCGGGGTTACAAGAATCATTTTAAAGGAAAGATCGAACTTCTCTTCCTCAAGATCCTTTGTTTCTGGAACGGCCTTGATGATGTCGCATTTCAATTCTTCGAGATTACGCACGACCATGAACGCGCGCGGGGCTTTCAAAAGACAGTCCGGAACCAGCTTCACCTGAAGGAGAAAAATGTTTGAGCCGCGCTGCTGAGCTTCCAGTAATACCTGGTATTCGAACTCGTTCATGATGATATCCGAAAGCTCTGCCAGCCCTGTTGCGGCCGGGGCGGGAGCCGCAGTCCCCGCGTTTTCCGCAGAGGTTGCCGCTGGGGCGGCCTTGGCGATAACAGGCTGTGCCTGAACCTGCTGAGCTTCGGACTTTTTTGTCTGAGCGCCGGTACTGGCTGCTTCGGTCAGCTTCTGCGAAATTGCTTCGAGATTGACGTTTGAGTCCGTCGCAGAAATGCTGTCGTTCACAAGAATACGCAGCACATCGAATGTTTCGAACAGAACGTCGATAACCGGGGCCGTCACCGAAAGCTGCCGGTTGCGCAGCTTGTCGAGAATGTTTTCCATCTCGTGGGTCAAATGGGCGACCTTCTCGAATCCCATGGTGGCCGACATCCCCTTGAGAGTATGCGCGGCGCGAAAAATCTCGCCCACAGACTCGATGTCGTTGGGGTTCTGCTCCAGGTTCAGGAGCATTTTGTCCATCATATCGAGGTTCTCTTTCGAACCGTCGATATACATCCCCATGTATTGGGAAAGGTCGATATCCACCCGAGAAGGCTCCCTTTACCTCGAAAAAGTGTCATTCATGGTGTTAAGAATGAGGCGTGGTCAGACCCCACAGTATACAGGAAATAGAGAAATTGTGCGAGGGGTGGAGTCCCGGCAGTACTGATCGGCTGAAAAAAGAATTTTATGAATGCCTGAAATGCGGACCTGAGGCCGAAAATCAGCTGCCGGTGCTGAATCGCGAGACAAAATATTCAGGTGATGCAGGCTGAAAATCATTTGGAACGGACTGACCGTCGGTGAAATACGCAAGTGGCAGTGACGTTCGGTACAAAAGGGAGACGAGCGGACCGACCGTATCAGTCTCATCAACTTTCGTAAAAATAATTTCGTCGAATCCGACCTGCTGAAATCTCCTCACCGTATCGACCATATCTGAATACTTTGTGGTAGCCGACAACACGAGATAGGTTCTCACGGCACCGAACAGACTGATGAATTTTCTGAGGCTTCCCAGTTCATCAGCGTTTTTGGGGCAGCGGCCCGCAGTGTCTACCAGAATGATATCCTTGTCCATGTGGCGTTCCAGGGCCGGGCCCACATCGTTTGGTTCATAAAGGACTTCCATCGTCGCCTCGATGATTTTCGCATACTGTTCGAGCTGCTGCGTTGCCCCGATGCGGTAGGTGTCGAGAGTAAACAGGGCGACGGATTTCCGCTCCACCATGTTCAGGGCATACGTCGCTGCCAGCTTGGCTATCGTCGTCGTCTTGCCTACCCCGGTCGGGCCGATCAACGCGAAAATCTGCGGCCCCGGACGTGTCGAAGGCGGATTCGGATTAAAGTGCAGAAGCCGGCTCAGCCATTTCGAGGTTTCTTCGAAAATCGTTTTTTCAGAATGAAGGGAGAGGGGAGGGAGTTCTTTCCCCAGCCGCTCGATCAGCTCATCAATGACTTCTGCCGGAAACTCCTGGTTTTGAAACTGACGCCTCAGATGAAAAAGCCCCGTAGGAACAGCCGGAGTCGGCAGATCAAGAGTCTGGCCGGCCGATGATTTCATATCACTGATCAGAGTGAAAATTTCGTTGATCCGCTGCTCGAGAACACTGATCGAAGCGTGATCCAGTTGGGGGTCAGGGGCCCGTCGCCTTGCGGCCGCCGGCTGTGGAGCAATCTGTTCGCGGTGCTGAATTCCGGTTGAAGAAGCCGTTTCAGACTGTTTCGTGTTGCGATGTTTGAGGATCGCGCCGAGAAGCTCGAGCGTCTTCGCGGTCTGCTGTGCATCTTCCTCGATGCGCTGAGAGTGCGGCTCGCTCGAACCTTCCTGATTTGAACGGATTCCGTGCACTCGTCGCAATTCATGAGGCCCCGATTGAAGAGGCTTTGAGGCTGATCCGTCGGCGGGGGCACGATTTGATGCACCTGCCGTGGCCCTGGCCTGATTGGAGTATGTGACTCTTGCCGGTTGGTTCTGACCGGTAACGGACGGCTGCCCGGTCAGCTCCTCGGATGGAACCGGTTTCAGCGGTGCGCTGATGTTCGGCGGTTCGCTCTTGCTTCTGGCGGCCGCGACAGTGAGTTCGACGACCTCTCTTGAATAAATACCACCCCATTTTTTTTGCGGGTAGGTCTTGGTCTGAAGGACGATGACATCCTCGCCAAGCTCCATTCGGGCTTTCAGATGGGCTTCATGATAGGAGTCTGCGACAAACTTCTGTATCATCATGCCCGAACGCCTCCGCCGAAAAACTTCGCCAGTCTTGCGAGAAACCCTTCCATTCCCTCGCCGGGCTGCTGCTCTTCGGATGATTCATGGAAGACTTCCGTGACAAGCTTTCTGATGCGCTGGGCTGCGGGAGACATCGGTGAAAACAGCAGGAGAGGCGTCTGCTGACGGACGGCCAGATACATCTGCGGATCCTGGGGAATGCATCCGAGGCGTTTAACGGGGAACCGTAAAAATTCTTCGGCAACTTTGGAAAGGCGGTCATGAATGAAATCGCCTTCCTGATCATCCGCGACGCGGTTGACCAGGACTGAAAGATTCGCTTCCGGTCTCGACTGGCTGATCACCTTGATGATTCCGTAGGCATCAGCAAGAGCTGTCGGCTCTGGTGTCGTAACCACGAAAATCTGATCGGCAGCAAGGCAGAAGGAGATGACATTCTGTCCGATCCCCGCTCCGGTATCGATCAGCAGATAATCCGCTTTGTCTTCAAGGAAGCTGAGCTGCTCGAAAAGCCGTTTGGCCCGGTCGGGGGGAAGATGCGCAAGCTCACTGATTCCAGAGCCGCCGGCAATGATTTGAATTCCGCGGGGTCCGGGAATCAGGATCTGGTCGAGCGTGAGATCGCCTGTGACGACATCCGTCAGATTGTGCTTGGGCCTGATGCCGAAAACGACGTCGATGTTCGCAAGGCCGAGATCGGCATCGAGAATGATGACGCGCCTGCCGGCCTGGGCCAGGCAGATTGCCAGATTGGCCACAATGTTTGTCTTGCCCACGCCGCCTTTGCCGCTGGCAATCGTGATGGTTCGCGCAATTTTTCTTCCCGCCTGACGAGGCCGACGCGACTCAAGCCGCTTGAACACATACGGCTGAATCTGCCGGCGTGTCTCAGCAATAATGCTTTCGATCGGTTTTTTTACGGAATCAGTCATTGGCGGTCTTCCGGTGCTGGAAATAAGATGCGCTCGGCAAAGGCATGAAGAAAATCGTACATGGGAACAACGCTGGGCTTTTGAGGAGTTTGCCCGTTTGGGTTTGTCGGGGAACTTGGGGTGATGCCAGAAAGTACCATTCCAAGGGGGGGGAGGTCAAGAGATAAAAATTGTTTTGCGACAAGGCGGATCCGCTCAATCGGTTGATCCGCAGAAAGATCGTTCCCTGAGGGCATCTCGGCGAGCGAAATCGGTGAAAAATATCCGGAAAGATGCACCGCTTTGACGGCTTCATAACTTCGCAGAACCGCGTCATGGGCGTGGGGCACGAGAACAATAGCCGCATCCGTCGCATGAATCAGGGGCAGGTGGGAACGGAAATCCTTCATTGGAATCGTTATCCAGACTTCGCTGCTGCCAGCAAAGAGGCGTTGCACCTGCCGTAAAAACCGTATCTGGTCCGGTGTTGGCCTTGTCTGAAGCTTTGTCGGCGAAATTTGCTTTGGAAGCGTCATCAACGGCCCGATGGCCGAATCGATCTTCAGCATCAGGGGCGTTTTGTCGGACGTGTCCGGCAGTGCCGTCGTTACGGACAGCGTGCCGGCCTGATCCCACAGGGTTGGGCGGCGTCTTTGAGGCAAAAGGGGGGGGAGCCATTTCTGCAGGGGAGGAATGGCCGTGCCGACACGGTCGGGAACAATCAGAGCGATCGTTGCGAACGCCGTGGGAGAGGGAAGCGAAGCCAGAAACGCTTCCGGTCCGGGAAGCTGTTCCGGCGAAACGTGGTCGATGAACCGCTTCAGTTCTCTCAGCGATGAAGCCTGATCAGACATGCTCTGGTTCTTTCGTCATGAGATCATCCAAGGGATATCAAGCCCGTGGATTGAAGTTGAACCGTTGTCGGGATTTCATTGTAGGACAGAATCGTCAGCCTCGGTGCCATTCGCTCTGTAAGGCGCTTCAGGCTGAGTCTCAACATGGCGCTGCAAAGAAGAATCGGTGAACGGCCCTCGTGCATCACTTCCTCGATTCTTTCTTTCACTTTTGCAAGCAGATCGGTTGCGACTTTCGGATCGAGAGCCAGCTGGACCGATCCTTCAACCTTCTGCAGAGATTGAGTCAGAAGCTGCTCAAGACGAGGATCAAGCGATATCACGTTCAACACGCCGGATTCATCGGTAAGCGTTTTACAGATATGCCTGGAAAGGCCCTGCCTGACGATTTCGGTCAGCGAATCCACTTCGTTCATGCCGCCGCAGTCGGCGAGTGACTCCAGAATGGTAACCATATTGCGTATGGAAACGCCTTCCCGGAGAAGGTTTTGAAGAACCTTGAGCAAAAGCGAATGAGAAACGACCTTGGGAATGACTTCGTCGACGATGAGCGGATACTGGGCCTTGACCGTGTCAAGCAGCGACTGGAGTTCCTGCCGGCCGAGTATTTCATGTGCATTTTTGCGGACGACCTCGGTGAGGTGAGTCGCGATGACGGTTGACGGGTCGACGACCGTGTATCCCGCCATCTCTGCCCGTTCGCGCATCGCCTGGTTGATCCAGATTGCCGGGAGCCCGAACGCTGGCTCGACCACTTCGATTCCGGTCATCGGTGAATTCACCGTGCCGGGATTCATCGCGAGCAACTGGTCGGGAATGATCTCATACCGGTCGATCTCGACACCTTTGATCTTGATGACGTAAACCGAGGGCGGCAATTGTAT
>CAZQYQ010000162.1:0-10542 GCA_964597625.1 uncultured bacterium | reverse complement strand
CGGCGTTTGTCGCCACCTACAACAGTAGCTGGATACTGGAAAAGAACGGATACACATCCCCGGCGGAAATGCGGGCGGCGCATCAAATAAGAATCGCGGCATGATGTCATGTCAAACTTGTGTCCAAACAATCGGGTGCGTTACAAAATTTTCAGGAAGGAGATTCCGCCGGCTCTGGACGTACCCCGGTTCGATCCTTATAATTGCAATATATCTGCGTATGCGGGGAGAAATTATGCACCTTCGGCCACACCTTCGCAGGCCGTTCATATCTGCCATCCTGGCCCTTGCGGTTCTGTGCTTCCTGGCAGGGCCGGCTTTCGCCGCGGTATCGTTTTATTATGAGCGCGCGATCACCGATGCCTGGGGCAACGAGGTCGGGTATCAGACCGTTCTCATTACCAGCATAGACCAGCTCCCGGCCGGGAGCCCCTGGCGGACATATCTCACCAGCCAGATCAGCGGCAGCACCATCTGGGATTACACCCGGAAGATCGGCAGCAGCCTGAGCCAGCCCCTTTCAATGCTGATCAGCGACAGAAACTCGGTTTCGTCGTCTTTCAGATCGACGAACGGCTACAATCTCCGGCTTTACCGCCATGTCACGCAGTATAGTTCCGATGAGAGCAAAAAGTTCGTATTTCTGCACGAGATGGGCCATGTGGCGATGCTGAACGCCTATCCGGGCAACTACTCATTTACGGGTCTCGATTACGGCTCCGACAACACGCACACTCTCGACGAGATTCTGCCGAATACCAACACGGCCTGGATCGAAGGCTGGGCGAATGCGTTCGCGGCTCTCAAGAACAACGGCAAGGTGTTTTCGCTGGCCCTGAACAGCAGCGAGATCACCGCGTTCCTCGTCGATAAGACGTTCGAGCAGATGACCCGAAACGAGCTTTTCATCGGCAAAAATCTGTATGACATCATGACGACGTTCCCCAGCGGCCAGAGCAAGGTCTACAATCTCATTTCAACGACCGGGCCGCACGCATCCCTGCGTGATTTCTGCCGGGCTTACGTCCGCCTTTACCCGGCTGACCAGGTCGCACTCGCCAAGCTGCTCGACAAGAATGGCTACAGTAAGGCCTCGCTTTCGGAAATGCTCGACTACCTGAACAACGGCTCGAGAACCGTCACCCGCGAGTTCTATGCCTATCTGCAGCAGCGCGGCTCGATCGCCGGTGGTTCCACGACGGCCTCGAATACCTCAACGAGCTCGACTCAGACGACCACCCCCAAGAAGTCCTTCTGGTCCCGCATCTCCGACTTTTTCTCGGGTCTCTTCGGAAACCGCGCCAGCACTGCGGTTGCGACCGTCCCTGCCGCTTCCGTCCAGCCGTCGTTGTCGGTCAATGCCGATGTCGTGCCGTATGGACAGGTGTTAACATCTCAGACATCGATCGCCCCTCTCGCTCCCGGCGAAAGCGTCGAGGGCAGCCAGGCCACCACGCCCAAAGATCTTGCTTCCGCTCAGGAAGAATACTTCGCTGCGTTTGCGGCCTACAACGAGGCTCTCAGCCGCCGCCCGGCCGACCCGGCCGCCGTTAAAGCGGCTCTCGCAAGATTCCAGACCGCCAAAACCAACCTCACCAGCCTCAAAAACGCGATCGGAAACTGATTCTTCCCGGAACAAAAAACCGGCCCCGTCGAAAGACCCGGGCCGGTTTTTTATTTCAACAACTATAATACAACCCAGTTCCTTTCTAGGTGCCCTTCTCTTCCTGGGTTGATCTGTCGCCGTTCGGCAGAGCACCAAAGCGGATGAGAAGGCCGGCGAGGAGTCCGACGATCGCGAGGCCGCCCAGCCACTCGATCCAGCGGAGCCCGAGCGAGCGGCGGATCGCCGCCATGATCATGGTAAGCGCGACGCCGACGGAGCTGAAAACGAAAAACCAGATCATTTGCCCTTCTCCAGGCCGGTCAGCCAGCCCCGCACCAGCGGCCATGCCGGAATCTGATTCAATGCTTCCCTGAAGGATTCACATGCACGCGGGGTTAAACCGGCTTCAGCCTGCAGCACACCGACGTTCGCCCATCCGAACGCGGTCGTGAAGTTCGGGTGCGCCTGTCTGACAAGCCGTTCGATCCGGCCCATCGCGATTGCGCTTCCCGGCTCGCGGGCGGCCGCCAGCACGGCCCGATTCATCGTCATTGCGTCACGGAACACATTCAGCGGAACCGAGAATGGCGGATTTCCGCCCTCACACCTGATCCCGACCGAATCACTCGCAGCCGTCATCGCTTCATCAACGGCCTTGATCGCCTCATCGAGCATCCGGGGCGAGGGCTCCGTGCCGAGACTCGTTCGAAGCCCGGAAAGCGCCTTTGCAACAGGCCCATCAGACGAGCACTCCGGCATCCACAGGTGAAGTGATCGCCCGCCCATTTTCAGAACGGGGGTAAAAACCAGGGCTCGCGGCATCAGCACAGCGATATCTTTGTCGATATATAATGGCAGACTGCGTCCGACGGCAAGAGGAGCCTTCACGGCCTCGACTTCGCCGATCATGATCCGGCGCATGAGCGGCGTGTAGGTCGAAATGCGTTCGACATTCTTGCGCAGAACCGCCTGATCGGGCCTTGCATGCACTTCCAGCTCGACCCAGCCGTCGAACGGCGGCTTCACGCCGGTGCCCGCATACCGTGTTTTCCAGCTCTGCCCCGCTGCCAGAAGGGCGGCTTCCTGCCGGCTGCTTCTGCTTTCGATCGGCTTCGGCCAGTGGAGCTCGGCCGACAGGTCGCTCAGCCGCATCCCGGTGCCGCGCAGATCGGCATCGATGCTGACTTCCCCCGTTGGCGGGTTCCATTCGGAAACCTGCACCTCGAGCGTATGCCACGCCGGCAGGCTCACATCGGGGGTCACGGCGTTCGCGGACGAAAGACATGATCCCGTGAACATCATCGCCAGGGCGGCGATCTTTCCCAGGCATTTCAGAGCTGTTGTCGGCATCGGATATCCTCCGGCAAGCGTTATGATCAGGCCTTTTCAGGCGTTTCGGATTCTGTCGTCTTCGGTTTATTATCCGTGCGGCGCAACGTCGGGAAGAGAATGACATCACGAATCGACGCAGAGTCGGTGAGCACCATCACAAGCCGGTCGATGCCGATTCCCAGGCCGCCGGCCGGGGGCATGCCATATCTGAGGGCATTCACGTAGTCTTCATCCATCTGATGCGCCTCATCATCGCCGCCGGCGCGCTGCCGGATCTGGTCTTCGAAGCGCATGCGCTGCTCTTCAGGATCGTTCAGCTCCGAAAAGGCGTTTGCATTTTCGCGGCCGGCAATGAACATCTCGAACCGGTCGACCTTCGTCGGATCCTGGGCGTTGGCCTTTGCCAGCGGAGAGGTCTCCTTGGGGTATTCGATGACGAATGTCGGGTTCATCAGAGTCGACTCGATCTTTTCCTCGAATATCTTCACGATGATCTTGGCGCTGCTGTCCGTCGGCTCGACATACACATCGAGCTCTTTAGCCTTCGCCGCCGCAACTTCGCGCGGGCAGTTGAAATCGAGCTCGGGACAGTTCGCGACTTCGCGCACGGCATCGACCATCTTCAGGCGTTTCCAAGGGCGGCTGAAATCAATGACCTTGCCCTGGTACGGCACCTTCAGATCGGGGAAATACGGCTTCGTCACTTCGACCACGAGCGATTCCGTCAGTTCGATCATCGTTTCCATGTCGCCAAACGCGTGGTAGGTCTCCATCATGGTAAATTCGGGATTATGCTTGATCGAGATCCCCTCGTTGCGGAAGCTGCGGTTGATCTCATAGACGCGCTCGAAGCCGCCGACCAGGAGACGCTTCAGATACAGTTCGGGGGCGATGCGCAGGAAGAGGTCCATGTCGAGAGCGTTGTGATGCGTGACAAACGGCCGTGCCGCGGCGCCACCCGCGATCGGATGCATCATCGGCGTTTCGACTTCGAGATAGCCGCGCGAGTTCATGAATTCACGGATGCCCTGCACGATGCGGCAGCGCTTGATGAAGGTTTCACGCACCTCGGGGTTCGCGATCAGATCGACGTACCGCTGGCGATACCGCTGTTCGACATCAGTCAGGCCGTGGAACTTTTCGGGGGGCGGGTTCACCGACTTGGAAAGAACGGTGATGGCGGTTGCGCGCAGGGTCGCTTCGCCGGTGCGCGTGCGGAACATCATCCCCTCGATGCCGACGATGTCGCCGACGTACAGGCGCTTGAGAAGCGCAAAATCCTTCTCACTCAGCACGTCTTTCCGAAAGTAGATCTGAAGGCGGCCTTTCATGTCGGCAAGATGGCCGAAAGCGGTTTTTCCCTGCTCGCGTTTGGCGACCAGGCGGCCGGTGACCTTGACCGGGCCCCACTCGAAATGTTCGGCCGGGCCGGCGGCTTTCTCAGCCGCGTCGAATGCCGCCTTCGCAGCCTCTGAGTCGTGCGTTCGGTCGTAGCGATGGCCGAATGGGTCGACACCTTCGCTTCTGAGGTTGTTGATGACATCGAGCCTTTGCTGCTGAACGATATTCAGATCGAGATTGCTGCTGACAGGTGCGTCCATTTCGTTGTTTCCTCACGATGCTGCCCGAATTCGCCTGAAAACGGGTGATTTGAATAAAACGGGGGCGAAGCGGCCTGAGCCGTCGCCCCCGGACTGCTGCGTTACTTCCTCAGATCTTACGGACGTTAACGGCCTGGGGGCCCTTGGGGCCTTCCTCGACCTCGAACTCGACGGTCTGACCTTCTTCGAGTGAGCGATACCCGTCACCGGTGATCTGCTTGTAATGAACGAAGATGTCCTTGCCGCCGCCATTGTTCTCAATGAAACCGAATCCCTTTGCGTTGTTGAACCATTTGACCCGACTCTGCATGACGTTACTCCTTCGCTGCTGTGTTGCTGGTGTGTATAGTGCCGTGTCTCGGGTGGGAACGGATCTCCCGTCCCCATAGGTCCGGGGAAGCGGAACAGCCCCACCCGGCTCCGGCAGGATATCACAGGCATGCTCGATTTTCAAGGGGGGACGCATCGCGATGCGCCCCTGCACACCATTCGCCGCCCTTGCGCCTACCCTTACGACAAATCGATCTCCGCGCCTTCCATACAGGCGAAACAATCGATGTCCGCTCCCGCCTGCTCGATCTGATGCCGGCATGAGTCGACAAGAATATCCAGCTCATCATCCGAGCGGTCCGGGTCGTGGTGAAAAAGGCCCAGTCTTTTGACGCCGGCATCGACAGCAATCCGGGTGGCTTCCGGGAATGTCGAGTGGCCCCACCCGCGGGTGACCTTGTATTCCTCGTCGGTATACTGCGCATCATGCACCAGCAGATCGGCACCCCGGCAGAAATCGACGTAGCATTCTCTCGGCAGACCGCCTTCATGAGGAAACGCAGGCTCGTTGTCTGTTAAAAACACGAAGCTCTTGCCTCCGCAGGAAAGCTTGAAGCCGTATCCGCCGTTCGGGTGACTCAACTCGATCGACGCAAACCCGACTCCGCCCAGGCAACCGGCATTCGGACCACCGTTTCCAAAGTGGAAGTTGGCTTTCATCACGTCGAACTCGACCGGAAAAAAGGGCGGCGTCATCTGGTGAGTGAGATACTTTCGCAGCGAGGTCTGCGCGTTCGGACCGCCATACACGCTAATATTATATTTTTTAAAATAGGCAGGCGTGAAAAAAGGGAAGCCGATCAGGTGATCCCAGTGTGAATGCGTGAAAAGCAGGAATATATTCGTCGTTGTCTTCTCTTTCAGAATCTGCTTGCCAAGCATTCTGATCCCGGAGCCGGCATCGATGATCAGCACGCCGCCGCCGGGAGGACGCAACTCGACACAGGTGGTATTGCCGCCGTATTTCAGCGTATGCGCACCAGGCGCGGGAATTGATCCCCGGCAGCCCCAGAATTTGATCTTCACCTCTCAACCTCCGCGCCACTCTCTCTGGTCTTCTTCAGGCCCCAGAATATCAAACTTCCCGGGAACAGGCAATTATTCCCTCCGATGACGGTCCAACCTGATCCGTCCTGCGTCTGGAAAATTCACATCCCCCGCTGGTTTGACAAGGGTCAGGGAAGGGCTGTATCTTTGCGCACCGCTTTCCGCGCGGTTCCAGCCTTGCTGGTTTTACCCTGACGACAGAAATGACACCGTTGTTGAGCAAGCCCGCAACATCCGAATCGCCTTCCTTCCAGGCCGCCCCGGGACAATCGACGCGCGGGCTGGCATTCGAACTTCTCTGGAAATTCAAGCGGCCGTTTCTGATGGGGATCGCCTCCCTGGCGCTGGTCGATGCATTCGACGTCGCCCCGCCGCTGCTGATCAAGGCGGCGATCGACGGCCTCGGAAAAGGGGAAGGGATGCCCCTTCTCTGGCGTCTGGGCGGCCTCTATGCCGTCATTGCGATCGGCCAGGCCGTCGGCAGATACGCCTGGCGGAATTACTTCCTCGGAACCAGCCATGCCGTGGCTTTTGATCTGCGAACCCGTCTTTACGAGCATCTTCAGAGGCTCTCCTTCGGGTATTTCACCCGGACGAAGACCGGCGAACTGATGTCGCGCCTCACGAACGATGTTGATGAAATCAGGCAGATGTATGGTCTCGGTCTTCTTTTGATCATGGATACGGTCTTTTACTTTCTCTGGGTCCCCGCCATCATGCTGTGGCTCTCGCCGCGCCTCACGCTGTATGTTCTGGCCCCCACCCCGTTGATTCCGCTGTTCGTCGTGCTGGTCGGTCGCAGGATTCATGCCCGTTCGGCTCAGGTGCAGAAGCGGCTTGCCGATCTTTCGGCTCACGGGCAGGAAACGGTCGCCGGCATTCGGGTCATCAAAGGCTTCAGGCGCGAGGAGACCCAGGATGAACTGTTCGCGGGAATCAGCCGGTCGCTGCTTGAAGACCAGCTGAACCTGGCCAGGCTTGAATCGATATTTCACCCCGCACTCGAGCTTGCAATGGGGCTTGGGATTTTCCTGCTGATCTGGGCCGGCGGCCGCCAGGTTCTGGACGGCACCATCTCTCTGGGTTCATTCGTCGCATTCCAGGCGTATATTCTCAAGCTGGTCTGGCCGATGACCGCCCTTGGAATGGCGATCAACATTGCCCAGCGCGGCATGGCCTCTCTTTCGCGCAGCAAGGAAATTCTTGACGAAAAGCCCGAAATCACCGAACCGGCTTCAGATGCACCCGGTACCGATTCTTCCCTTTCCGCAGCGCAGGAATTTTCCGGTTCAATCGAGATTCGTGGGCTCAGCTATACCTATGAAGGTTGCTCCCGGCGGGCACTCGATGGAATCGATCTGACCATCAAACCCGGCGACACCCTCGGAATCGTCGGACCGGTCGGCAGCGGCAAGACAACCCTTCTGAATCTCGTGATGCGGCTGCTCGACACACCCCCCAAAACAGTCTTCATCGATGGGAAAGACGTGCGTGACATTCCGATTCCCGCTCTGCGAAGCATTTTCGGCGTGGTTCCGCAGGATGCGTTTCTGTTTTCCGAAACCGTTCTTGAAAATATCGCCTTTGGTATGAAAGAGAGAAACGACCTTGCCCGCGCAAGGGAATGCGCCCGTATTGCCCGCATTCTCCCGGAACTCGATGCGCTTCCGAAGGGATTCGAAACCCTTCTCGGCGAACGCGGCGTCAATCTTTCGGGCGGCCAGAAACAGCGCCTCACGCTGGTTCGCGCGCTGGCAGCCGATCCGCGGGTGCTGGTGCTCGACGACACGACGAGCGCAGTGGATGCGGATACGGAAGAACAGATCAGACAGGAACTGAACTCCGTGCGGGTCGGACGGACCACCCTGATTGTCTCTCACCGTATCGCCTCGGTGAAGGATTCCACCCTGATCGTCTACCTGGACAATGGTCGCATAACCGAGCGCGGCACCCACGCCGAACTTCTCGAAGCCGGGGGCCGGTATGCGCAATTGTGGCAGAAGCAGCAGCTCCTCGATGCGTATTCGCGGCATACCAGAGAAGGTTGAATGACAGGCAATGAGTGATTCATACGTTCAGGATGACGAGATCGTAGGCTCGGTCTACGATGCCCGCTTGATGCGCAGGCTGCTGCCGTATGTCCGGCCGCATCTCTTTTCCGCTGTCGCCGCGGTGGCACTCGTGTTTCTGGGCATGGGCATGTTTCTCGTGAATCCATGGGTGCTCGGCCGCGTCGTCGATATCGGGATCATGGCCGGCAACTCCGTCGCCGTGACGCGTCTGGCACTCCTGTATGGGGCGATCGAACTTCTGGTTTTTCTTGCCGCGTGCGGTCAGAACTACCTGCTGCAGTATGTCGGCCAGCACGTCATGCTGAAACTGCGCACCGGGCTCTTCCATCACCTGCTGCGTCTGCCCGTGCGATTCTTCGACCGCAACCCCGTCGGAAGGCTCGTAACACGCATTACGAATGATGTTGCGGCTCTGGGCGAACTGTTCTCATCCGGTCTGGTCGTCGTGCTGGGCGATGTTGTCGTTCTGGTCGGAATAGCGATCGCCATGCTTCTGCTCGAGCCGGTCCTCGGACTGGCAACCCTGGCCACCGTGCCGCTTTTGATCGCCTCGGCCGTTTATTTTCAACGTCGCATACGCACGGCGTACCGTCTCGTCCGGCAGCGACTCGCGCGTCTGAATTCGACGCTCGCCGAAAATCTTTCGGGGATGAAAATCATTCAGATGTACCGCCGCGAATCTGAGCGGGCCGCCGGCTTCGCCGTTCTCAATGCCGGCCATCGCGACGCTCAGCTCCAGTCGCTGTTTCACCATGCCATTTTCACGCCTGTCGTCACGTTGATTAACGGGCTCACGATTGTAATCGTGCTTCTGCTTGGCGGCTCCATGGTACAAAACGGTCAGATCAGCGTTGGCGTGCTGGTCAGCTTTCTGGCTTACGCCCAGTTTTTCTTTTTCCCGATCCGGAATATCAGCGAAAAAGTGACGCTGTTTCAGAGCGCGATGGCTGCAGCCGAGCGGGTTTTCGCACTCATGGACGAAACAGAGGAAACCGCCATCGACGAGGGTACACCGCCGGCACGGTGGAAGGGAGAGCTCGTGTTCGATCATGTCGGATTCGGGTATGAGCCCGGCAGGCCGGTTCTTCGGGACGTCTGCTTCCGGGTCGAGGCAGGACAATCGGTCGCTATCGTCGGGCATACGGGGGCCGGGAAGACAACGATCGCATCGCTGCTGCAGAGATTCTATGAAATCGACTCCGGTTCCATTACGATTGACGGGCTCGATCTTCGGAGTTTGTCGAAAGACGCTCTGCGCCGCGGCATCGGTGTTATACAGCAGGACGTATTTATCTTCTCCGGAAGCGCGATCGAGAACATCCGCCTCTGGGACAAAACTCTGGACCAGCAAACCGTGGCCCGGTATGCCAAACAGGTCCAGGCGGCGGCGTTTTTACGCGCTCTGCCCGGCGGATTCGACGGCGAGCTGTATGAACGCGGTGCGAACCTCTCGACCGGCCAGCGTCAGCTTCTGGCGTTCGCCCGCGCGCTATGCGCCGACCCGCCGATTCTGATTCTCGACGAAGCGACGTCCGCCGTCGACACCGAAACCGAAAAATCGATACAGACTGCTATAGAAACAATGGCGAAGAACCGAACCTGCCTGATCATCGCGCACCGTCTTTCCACAATCCGCCACTGCAACCGCATTCTCGTCATGCATAACGGCCGCCTGGTCGAGGAAGGCTCTCATGAACAACTTCTCGCCAGAGGCGGCCACTACGCCCGCCTCTACGAGATCCAGTTCAGCGTCTCGTGATGATCGTCGAGTTCCGGTATGATATGATGACAGAAAGACAGATGTCCCGTGAGAGGGTGTATTTGAATGGCCAGATTGATTGTTCTGCTGCCGCATGGGCAGAGGCTGGTGTACGACGTCGAGCAATCGACGACGATCGGGCGTCACGCGGATAACACGATCAGCATCCCCGAGCCGCACATTTCGAAGGCGCACTGCCGTATCACCGCGCACGAAAAGGGCTTCCTGCTGGAAGATCTCGGTTCCACGAACGGAACGAATCTTGACGGGATCCGCATAACGGCCCCGGTATCGCTCAACAACGGCGCGCGCATTTCCCTCGGCGGCACGGAGTGCATTTTCCTCCTGGAAGATCGAAGAGCAGCGCCGGTTTCACCGGATGCCGCATCTCCGCGGGCCTCAGATGATCATCACGAATCTCTGCAGCTGCCCACTGCTCCGCCTCTCCCGGCCGCAGCGCAAAAACCTGACAGCCAGCATGTCATGCAGGCGGTCTTCACTCCCAAGCAGCCAGGCATGGTCCAGGGGCGCATTGCGGTCGAGTCGAAGACCTTCCAGCCGGAAAAGGAAATAACCATCGTCGAGGATCTGCGGAGGGATTACGAGAAGCTGCGCATCGCGAACGAGCTCATGCAGACGGTCGGCCACGAAATCGACCTGGACAGGATTCTCGACCGTATTCTCGAGTGCATATTCACCATGCTGCCGGCGAACCGCGGCGTGGTGCTGCTGTATGAAGCCAGCGGCAGACCGCTGCCGCGCGCCACACGAATGCGCAAGGAACGGCCTGATGAG
>CAZQYQ010000161.1:0-10585 GCA_964597625.1 uncultured bacterium | reverse complement strand
GCCGACGAACCCACGAAGGCAGCCGCTTCTGACAGGGCTGTGCCGAAGGAGGCGGTTGTTGCTTCCGCCGCGGCCGTGATCGACCCGATGTCCCGGCCGTGGCAGTATCCGGGGCGCAATGTCGAACGGAGAGACATTCTCGGCAAAATTTGCGAAGCAAATGATTTTTCCCTTGTCGCTGCGAGCAACATCAGGGGAACCGTCGACGAAGTCGCGAGTGGCACCATCGAACAGGTGCTGGATCAGGCACTCAAACCCGCCGGGTTCGACTGGCGGTTCTGGGAAAACTGCCTGTATGTCGGCTCGAAAAACCGTGTCGATGTGTTTTTCGAAGAACTGGAGCATGTTGATGAGCTGAAATTCCGGCGCGGGCGGAAAATCAATGGCATATTCCGGTCGATGGAAGTGGCGTCGATGATCCGGATTCTTCGGAAATATTCTGAGACGAATATTGTGATGGCTGACACCGTGAGCGGCGAGATGAGCCTGCGGCTGATGGACGTCCCATGGGAGCGGGTCCTGATGGCGGTCGTCTATCTGAACGGCCTCAAACTGGTTGTCAGCGATTTTTCGATCATGGTGGTTCCCTGATCGGGCATGCCCGTCAGGACAGGGCTTCGGGCCTGAGCCGAATCTGCCGATGAGTGGAAGGTATGAGACGTCTTGTCATGCCTTTCTTCTTCGGTTCGGTCGTCGGCGTGTTTCTTGTCGGGTTCACCCAGTCATCCCCTCTGACGGTGCCGATGAAATCGGAAACACCCGATCTGACCTACTATTCTCGAACGCCGCTGAGCGTGAAGATGTCGCGCCTGTTCGCGGCCGGTCAGGATCTGTTCAACCGGCGGCGGTATGAGGAGGCGCAGGCGGTCTTCGAGTCCATGCGCACTCTTGATGCGCACGACCTGCTTTCGGTCTTCTGGGTCAAAAAGTGCCGCGAACGCCTGGACCGGGAAGCGAACGAGCAGCGCAAATCGAATAATCTGCGTCAGACCGGCCGGCTGTTTCCAAACGAAGAGGTTTACACGAATTGGCGCTGGGGTCCCGAAGTCGGAGATTTCAAGGTGCGGATCTCGGAGCCCAAACCCTATGTGCCTCCTGTGAAGAAGGTCCGGAAACGGGCTTCCGATGGCGAGCTTGCCAAGGCGAAGTCGGCTGCTTCAGGCGGTTCGCCCGATGCCTTGTTCGATCTGGCGATGGCGCACTGGTCACGCAGGGAAAGCGGAGCCGCACTCGATGCCTTTGAAAAGGCCGCCGATGCGAACCCGGATATCCTGGCGCGCGACGACGAAGGGCTTGCCGCCGCCGTTCACGATGAACTGGAAACCGCGATGGGAAAGGGAAAACCGGCGCCCGCCCAGCTGCTGAAGGCCGGCCGCGTCGCCATGATCCAGGGCGATCTTCTCGAGGCATACCGGTCCTTGATCCGCGCCGCAAGCGAGGACAAGACGCTGATCGACGATGTGAAGCCGCTTCTGCAGAAACTCGTCGATACCGGAAAAACCGAGTTCCTTTTCAGAGCGCCGGATATTTCGACGTTCCGCCAGGCATATGCCTTCGAGAGCGACGAAGACCGCCTGTATCTGAAGCTGACGATGGTTCCGCGGGCGCCTATCCCGATGGCGCCGCTGGACCTGATGTTCGAGCGCGATGCGCTGAGTTCGGTCGAGGTGTTGTCGCCTGATGTGCTTTTCACCCTTGTAGACCCTTCCGCAAGCGACACCACCAGATTATGGGTGGTCGGAAAATACCGTGAAAGCGAAGGCCCGGCCGAACTGAATGGAAAACTCGTATTCCATTTCACCAAAAACAAACTGGGATTTCTCGACCTGTCGAACTTCAATGCCGCTCCTGAGCTGCCGGACAACTGGAGCCTCGTCGTCGCTCCCGCGGAATCGTTTCCGGCTGGGTTCCCGCCGCCTCAGCTCGAGAAGACCGAGAACGGCGTCTGTGTGAAGGCCTTCCAGCTGCGCATGAATACGGGAAAGGGCCCGGTCCTTCCCTTGAACGATCTCCGCAAACCGCTTGCGGGCGCCGTCGATGTCTGGAAGAACATGGACAACGCCGCCCAGGGCGCTCTGTAACAGGGCTGGCGTGGATGAGCACGGATGTGAACGATTCTACTTCACCAGGCGGATGGAATTCTGCTTCTGCTTCCGGCCCAGGTGAAACAATCCCGTCGAGTTCCAGGAAAGAGTCTTGTGGGCGGGAAACACGAGCTTGTACTCGACCGTCTGGAAGTCATACAGGGATGGCGGGCCCTCTTCCATCTCGAACTCGACATCGCCTGACAGCAGGTGCCGGAACTCGATGGTGACGGGTTTGTCGCGGTAGTTCCGCACTTCTTCCTTCCAGGTCTGGAGTTCATCCCAGCCGACCACGACGGGCGGATTGTCGTCGAACAGGAAGTCCCTGCGTTCGGCGTCGTGGATCATTCGCTTGTAGACGAGCTGGTCATCGGTGCCGACGTTCAGTTCGATCTTTTCCCTGATCGGGATGTATTTGGTCTCCTGGGTGGTGTAATAGGCCAGTCCGTCGAGCTGGTTGCGGCGGAAGACCTGGATCAACCCGTTGGGCAGAGGGGATTCGCCCATCTTGTGTTCGGTGTCGTTGGCGAGCAGGAAGAAGCGGACGGGGCGATCGCCATACTGGTGCGCCCGGTACCGGTAGAGAACCTCGAACGGCACATCTTCGGCCCGGAAGGAGATCATGCGCTGGGACCAGCCCTCTTTCACGTTCTGGCGGCCTCCCACCGTGAAGATGAAGTATTCCGACAATCCTTCCTTGACGATTTTCGGTGCCTCCGTCTCCCCCGCCATAGCGCCGCAGGGCGCGGCCATCTGATCCTTGCATTCCGCCTCGTCGAGGGCTGCGCGCATGGCCTGCGCACGCATTTTGACGGGCTCGGCAACCGACGGAGAGGTCTCTTTGGTGACTTGGGCGAGTTGGGCGATCTTCTCCACGAGGTTGACCACGCCCACCACAAGGCGAACCTCGGCTCCTTCATACTCCTCACCCGAATGATTCTGGACGGACACAAAGCCGTCAATATTCATCGTCGTCTCGCCGGGGTCGGTGATCATCACGTAGTCCGCCTTCCAGGAGATCCCCGAGGTGAAATACGTCACCTCGACGGGCACCTGGCCCTCGAACGCCGACTGAACATTCCAGATCAGCACCTGGGGGCGATCACTGGGAAAGGTGGTGTCCATGACTTCGATCTGGGTGTCCTGGGCCAGGGGGCGGAGAAAGACGCTGGTGGGATCGATCAGGGTGTTGGCCCACGAGAACTGAAGGCGGTTGATGCCCTTCTTGAAGGTGACATTGCGGGTTTCCCTGACCAGCGTCAGATCTTCGTTATTGTAGATGGTCAGCTGGACGCCCTCGCGCGGGGGCAGGGTTACCAGATCGACATTGCGGGCGAAAGTCCCGGTGGCGGAGACGAGCAGGGCAAGCAGGGTCAGCAGCAGAATTCTTTTCATGGTTGTCCTCCTCACCACTCGTTCCGGAAGGTGACGTTGAATTTGTAGATCACTTCCTTCGGCTTTTGATCGGCTTTTGTGGGGGCGGGGGGCAGGGGAACGTGGATTTCCACCTGCTGGGCGCTCTTGCGCTCCACGATGCCTGTTTTGCTGGTCTCGCCCAGGATCTTCCACTGGGCGGGGTGGTCCTTGCAGCCGCAGAACTCGTCGCGGAGGGCGTTCATGTCTTCCTCGATATCCAGCTGGCAGCCATCCTTCTTGAAGCTCTGGATCATGTATTTGACCGTGACTTCCTGGTGGAACAGGTTGCCGTGCTCGGGAATCCGCTTATTCTGCTCGACGGTGCGCTCCACTTTGATGTCGCGTGCAAGGCCCAGATAGAGTTTCATCTCATCATCGATCGGGGTGAACAGACCCCAGTCCTCGCCGGTGAACGCCTCGCCGCCGTGGCCGTCCTTCTGAAACATGCGGACTTTCCCGTATTGCAGCGGAAACTGGCCCATCTGGTGCTCCGCATCATTCTTCAGCACATACTGCATGGTCACGTAGCGCTGCTTTGGCTCTTCAGGCACGGGCTGGCCGGATCGCCAGCTGAAGACGAACTTTTTTTGGATGGGAACATCGACGAAGCGCGCCGCCAGCAGCTCCTTCGCTTCCTGCAGACCGACCTCGCGCCGGAAATGGTCTCCGTAGCCGGCCCAGATGCCGACATCCTGGCCGAACTCCTCGCCCGAGAAGTTCTGGACTTTGATGAAATGTCGCAGGGTCAGGGTCTTCTCGTCGGCCTCGGCGGTTGCACGGTAGCTGAAGCTGCGCCGCAGGTTCTGGATGAGGTAGGAGATCCGGACCCGCACGGGGCCGGCCTTGTCGGCGTAGACCTGCCAGACCAGCGCATTCTCGTTTGGTGGGTAGGCGACGTTGATCACCCGGACGGCGCTGGCCACTGCGAGCGGCCGGAACAGGATCGTCTGAGGGTCGATCTGCGTGTTGGCCCAGGAAAAGTCGATGAAGTTCGTCCCCTGGAGCAGGGTGACGACCCGTTCCTCCTCGACCAGAGTCTTCGCCGGATGGTCGAGCTGGATTTCCACCCGCTCCCGGAGCGGCAGGGTCGCCAGCTTGACCTGGGCCGCGGCGGGGCCGGTCAGGAACCCGGCCAGCAGCGCGACGAGCAGCGTCGGCATGAGTGTTCTTCGCATCGCAATCCTCCCATGGTTCTTGATTGGTCCGTTATTTATGAGAACGGGGATCCGGCCTGTCGGATGGATTATTTTTTAGGCCTGAGAACCGGATGTCCGGATGTGCCTGTTCAGGATTTCCTCGAGCTCGCACTTCAGGAACGGTTTTCTCAGACTGGCGGTGAAGCCGAATTCGACGGGGTTGGCCATGATGGGATCTTCCGCGTAGCCGCTGAAAACGATGACCGGCAGGTCGGGGGCCACAGCCCGGAGATCCGCGATGATGTCCTTCCCGCCCAGTCCGCCGGGAATCGTCAGATCCAGGATAAGGCCTGCAAAAGGCCGTCCGGCCTGGTGCTCAGACAGAAAATACGAGAGAGCGCTCCTGCCGTCTGCCATGGCGACCACCTGATAGCCGAGGTGCTGGAGAAAAGCGGTCAGGATATCCCGAACCGATTTCTCGTCGTCCATGATCAAAAAACGCCCCTGGCCGGCATGTCGCACCTGCGCGGCCGCGTCTTTCCGGGGGAGGGGTGCGGGGGCTGCGGGCAGAAACAGGTGAAAGGTGCTTCCCTTGCCGGGTTCTGAATCCACCAGAATGGCCCCGGTATGCCGCCTGATGATGGAATGACTGGTGGCCAGCCCAAGACCCTGCCCCTTGCTCTTGGTTGTAAAGAACGGGTCGAAAATGCGCGGCAGAAGGTTGTGCGGAATGCCGATGCCGGAATCGGCAACGGACACTTGAACATATTTTCCCGCCGGCAACCCCGGGCTGTTCTGCTTTTCCAGCGTGAGGTTGACGGCCGAAATGAGAACTTCCCCGCCCATGGGCATGGCCTGCTGGGCATTGATGACGAGATTGTCAATGACCTGGCCGATCTGGTTGACATCGATGTGGCAGGGCCACAATCCATCGGGAACCTGGCAACGGCAGGAGACGTTCGACCCGCTCAGCGCGAACTGCGCCGATTGCTGGATGAAGGGGAACAGGGAGGTCGTCGTGCGCACGGGAGTGCCGCCCTTGGCAAATGTCAGCAACTGCTGGGTCAGGCCGCGCGCACGTTTGATCGTGCCCAGCGCGCTGGTCAGGAAGTCGGCCACCAGCGGCTCATGACATTTCGCGAGAGCGAGTTCCATGAAACCGAAGATGCCGCCGAGCAGGTTGTTGAAATCGTGCGCGATGCCGCCTGCGAGCACTCCCAGAGCTTCGAGTTTCTGATTGTTCTGGGAAATTTCCAGCAGTTTGGTTTTTTCCGTCATGTCGCGGAAAACCAGGACGGTTCCGATCACGGTATTGTTCTTGTCCATGATGGGGGAGCCACAGCTGGAAACCAGATGCTCACTTCTGTCACGCGCCACCAGCAGAGCGGGAATGTCCGATTCGGCCGTGCCGGCTGAAATCAGCACCTTGCCAACAGGGGGTTCGGCAGGCTCCCGGGTCTGTTCGTTGATGATATGGAAGACCTCGGCGAGAGGGCGGTCCTGGGCTTCCTGCTGGGTCCAGCCTGTAAGATGTTCTGCGACACGGTTCATGAGGTGGATGCGGCCCCGGATGTCGGTGGTGATGACGCCGTCCCCGATACTCCGAAGGGTGACAGACAGCCGCTCCTTTTCATTGGCAATGGCGTTTTCGGCCTGTTTTCGAACGGTGATATCGTGGAAAAAAGACTGATAGGTGCCGTCGGGCATGCGTTTGGAATGCATCTCTATCTGGCGTATCTGCCCATCTTTGGTGCGCAACTCACGCTCCATGGCAAGCGACTGGCCGCCGTCGAGCAGATCATACCGCAGCGGGACCTGCCGGAGGATGCCGTCGCAAAAGAGATCGCGCATGTTCATCCGCATCAGTTCTTCCCGCGAGTAGCCGGTCATCTGTATGGCACTGGTGTTGACGTCGATGAAATTTCCCCGGGTGTCACCCTGAAAAAAAGCATCCACGGCCAGTTCTATGAGCATGCGATAGCGTTCAGCGTTTTCCTTGCGTTCGCGCTCCATTTGTCTGCGAGAGGAAATATCGCGGGTGGCTGTGAGAATGTGGGGGACATTCTTGATTTTGACGATAGACGCCGACATGAGGCCCGAGGTCAGGGAACCGTCTTTCCGGCGGAAATCGGCTTCCAGGTCGATGACACGTCCATGCGTTCGCAGGTCTGTCATCATCCGCTCCCGGTCTTCTGAATTGACCCAGACGTTGAGCTGCAGGGACGTTCGGCCCAGAACCTCGTCACTCGTATAGCCCAGATGATTCGTGAATCCTTGATTGACTTCCTGATAGGTTCCGTCGATGGTTGTTATCGAGATGGCATCCGGAATGGTGAGAAAGACGGTCTTATATCGGTCCTCGCTTTCCCGAAGGGCGTCTTCCGCATCTTTGAGGCTGCAGCTTGTTGCTCCGCTTTCGTTCCGATGCTGGTCGGACACGACGAGCACGCTTCCCAGCGCGCCCCGGAACGAACCATCCCTGTCCAGAATGGGCTTGGCAAAGACAACCACGTGGATCTCCCGGCTGTTTTTGCCGAACAAAACCATTTTATAGCTGTTGAGCGATTTCCCCTGCTTTAAGCGGGCAAATGCCTGGGCATCCCGGGCGACGGATTCCGGGTTTTGAAACTCGAGGAACCTTCGCCCCAGCATTTCGGCGGGCTTGAGGCCGAAAGGGACCTCCCAGGCCGGGTTGAGATAGGTCCACACGCCCTCCTCGTCGCATTGCCACAAAAGATCCCGGGAGTTCTCAACCAGATCCTGGAATAATGTCATCCTCTCGTGTTCTTTCGTCATCAGTCCCTTATCAGAATTTCATTTTCCAGTCTTCAGGGTACTGACCTCAATTTCGCGAGTCAAGGATGATGTATGTAAAACCGAACCCCGAATTGTGATGACTCAAAGGATTGATGGCTGTGTTGGGCTGCATTGCAAAGTGCAGGTGAGACAGAGAGCAATCCTGCATTTTGCAATGAATTCCCCGGGAAATATCGCCTGCTGCTTCCCGGATAATCTCTCATGGAGCTTGTTTCATCAAGGAATCATGATGCGGCATGGAACCTGCTGACAGATAAGGAAATCGGCATTCGGAGGTTTCCCATGACAGACGTACTCATCGTTGCATCGATCGTTCTGTTCTTCGGCTCCTGTTTCCTGCTGATACGGTTCTTCGAGCGAATCTAGGGGGTGAAGCATGGTCCTCGATATTTTGATCGGCCTTGGCGTTGTGGCCGGACTGGGAGTGTTTCTGGCTTACAGCCTGGTGTTTCCGGAGCGGTTTTGAACAGGGGGAGTCGTCATGGAATTCATCGCCGTTGTCAAAATTCTTCTGTTTTGTGCCGTCCTGCTGATTTTTGTACGGCCGGTGGGCAGGTATCTCTATCGCGTGTTCGAGTGCCGGGAACGGCCATTGCCCGGTGTGTTCGGTCCGCAGGAACGCGCGATGGAATTCCTTGGCGGGGCTGATTTCTCGAAGGAACAGAGCTGGAGCGAGTATGCAGGAAGCATGATTGCCTTCAGCGCATGCAGCCTTCTTGTCACCTATTTCCTTCTGCGATGTCAGCAATGGCTGCCCCTCAATGAGGGAAATCTCCCTGGACTGCCTCCGGCCCTGGCGTTCAATACAGCTGTAAGTTACGCGACAAATACGAACTGGCAGGCGTATGCCGGCGAGACCACGATGAGCCTGTTTGCTCAAATGGTCGGGCTGACCTGGCACAACTTCCTCTCCGCTGCCATTGGCTTCTGTGCCTTTCTGGTTCTCGCACGCGGGCTGCTGCGGTCATATTCGCCGGACCAGAAGCGAACGGTGGGAAACTTCTGGGCCGATCTGACGCGCGGTCTGATCTATGTCTTCATTCCTTTCTGCCTTGTCCTGTCGCTCATCTATGTCTGGACGGGTGTTCCCCAGACCTTTGCTTCGCGCCAGACAATGACGACACTGGAAGGCAGGACTGCAACGCTGCCGCTGGGGCCGGTGGCATCCCAGGAAGCGATCAAAAACCTCGGCATCAATGGCGGCGGTTTTTTCAATGCCAACTCCGCGCATCCGTTCGAGAACCCGACACCGTTTTCCAATTTTCTCACGATGTGGGCGATCTTTCTGATTCCGGCAGGAAGCACCTATCTCTTCGGTCTCATGGCCGGGAACACAAAACAGGGATGGTGTCTCCTGGCTGCAATGCTTCTGATATTCCTTGCCGGTGTCGGCATCTGTGTGAGTGCGGAAGCGAACGCTCCGCTCTGGTGCACGGGGCTCGGGGTTGATGGGGCGGCGGGAAATCTCGAAGGGAAGGAGGTCCGGTTCGGGGCCGTTGACTCGGCGATGTTCGCCACCGTGACCACGGGGGCTTCCTGCGGCGCGGTCAACTCCATGCATGACAGCTTTTCCCCGATCGGTGGTCTGGTTCCGCTCCTGATGATGCATCTCGGGGAGATCATCTTCGGAGGTGTCGGTGCCGGCATCTATGGAATAATAGTGTTTGCTATGTTGTCTGTTTTCGTTGCCGGACTGATGGTCGGACGCACACCGGAGTATCTCGCAAAGAAGATCGAGGTTCGGGAAATGAAGATCATCATGATCTATCTGCTCATTTTTCCGACGCTGGTCCTGCTTTTTTCCGGCTGGTCCTCGATCGCGCCATACGGGGTGTCGTCCGTGCTGAACAAGGGGCCGCACGGATTTTCCGAAATTCTGTATGCCTATTCCAGCGCTGTGGGAAACAACGGCTCGGCCTTCGCCGGCCTCAACGCCAATACCGGTTGGTATAATTTCACGCTGGGTTTTGCGATGCTTGCCGGACGGTTCTGGATGATGATTCCGATTCTCGCGCTTGGAGGTTCGTTCGCTCTGAAACGGACCGTGCCGGTCGGGCGTGGCACGTTTCCCACGGATGGTCTTCTGTTCGTGGCTCTGATCGTTTCGATCATCCTGATCTTCGGTGCTCTCACATTCTTTCCGGCTTTGATGCTTGGCCCCGTTCTGGAGCAATTCCTGGCCGGGAGTGGAAGGAGCTTCTGACCATGAAGAAATCACATGAACAAACCTCGCTGCTGGATTCGGCAATTCTGATTGCCGCGGTCCGGGAAAGCGTGCGCAAGCTCTCGCCGGTCCTGATGATGAGGAATCCGGTCATGTTTGTCGTGGAAGTCGGCTGCGTTCTGACCACATTGCTGCTTGTGCGCGATCTGTTCCGTCCCGCGACGGTGGGAACTCCGGCGCTCTGGTTCCCTGGCTGGGTGACGGTCTGGCTGTGGTTCACGGTGTTGTTCGCCAACTTCGCGGAAGCGATGGCTGAAGGGCGCGGCAAGGCCCAGGCCGATTCCCTCAGGCGGATGCGACACGAGATCACTGCACGCCGTCTGATCGGAGCGGATGCGAAGGAGGGGGCCGAGGAGCGGGTATCCGCATCGGCCCTGCGGAAGGGCGATCTTGTGATCTGCGAGGCAAACGACTTCATTCCCGGCGATGGCGACGTTGTTGATGGCATCGCGTTTGTCGACGAATCGGCGATCACGGGTGAATCTGCGCCTGTCATCCGCGAAAGCGGCGGAGACCGATCCGCCGTGACAGGCGGCACCAAAGTTCTGTCTGATCGAATCGTGATCCGCATTACCGTCGATCCGGGCTGCTCGTTCCTCGATCGTATGATCAGCCTTGTGGAAGGGTCCAGCAGGAAGAAGACGCCAAACGAACTGGCCCTTCACATTCTGCTTGTCGGGCTGACGCTCATTTTTCTCGTCGTCTGTGTGGCGCTGGTGCCGATGGCTGCGTATTCAGGCGTCGTGCTTTCGCCGACGATCCTCGTTGCACTTCTGGTGTGCCTGATCCCGACGACCATTGGGGGCCTGCTCTCGGCGATCGGCATCGCCGGCATGGACCGCCTTCTGTGCAAGAACGTCCTCGCGATGAGCGGCAGGGCTGTCGAAGCCGCCGGGGACGTCGATACG
>CAZQYQ010000160.1:0-10586 GCA_964597625.1 uncultured bacterium | reverse complement strand
CCGCATTGCCTCCATCGAGCGTGACGCCATCGCTCTGGCGGCCGGATATTATGTGGCGACCGGCTGCCCCGGTGTGGTGTATATGCAGAACTCGGGCCTGGGAAATACGGTCAACCCCGTGACGTCTCTTGCAGATGCGCTGGTATACGGCATTCCCATGGTGCTCATGATCGGCTGGCGGGGGAAACCGGGCGAAAAGGACGAGCCTCAGCATGCCAAAATGGGGCAGGTGACAACCGGCCTGCTGGATTTATTGGGAATCCCGTGGGCGCTTCTCCCGGACAATCTTCCCGAGGCGAAACAGGTTCTTCAGATCGCCGCCGGGCAGGCGAAACGCTCATCATCGCCATCCGCCCTCGTCATCCCTCAGGGTGTCCTGGCGCCTTACAAGTCTCGCCGGGTGCTCAAACGCAATCCGCTCGAAATGCAGAGGGAAGAAGCTCTCGTGGCGATTGCCCCGCTTTTTCCCCAAAACAGCATCATCGTCTCGACAACGGGGAAAACGTCACGGGAGCTGTTCGAATACCGCTTCCGCGAGCACATGGGCCATGAGCGGGACTTCATGATGGTTGGCGCCATGGGACTGGCCGCTGTTTTCGCCGCGGAGATCGCCCTGCAGAAACCCGACCGCCCCGTTGTCGTCCTGGATGGCGACGGAGCATTGCTGATGGGCTCTTCAGGTCTTTTCACCATCGGCCACTATCGTCCCCGCAATCTGCTTCACATCGTGTTCGACAATGCCTCTCACGAATCGACGGGAGGGCAACCCACCACCTCCCCGAGCGCCGACCTGGTTCAGCTGGCATTGTCTGTCGGCTATAAGCGGGCATGCCGTGCCGCAGCCAAACCTGATGTCATCGGCAGTCTGCAACACCTGATGGGCCAGGACGGCCCATCCATGCTCATCATCAAAATCGCATCCGGTTCCCGTTCGGATCTGGGGCGTCCCACAACGACTCCAGCACAGAACAGGGAAGCATTCATGCGTAATCTGGGGAGCCATCCATGATCGCTGTCATTCTGGCGGCCGGCCTGGGAAACCGCCTCCGTCCGCTGACCGAAACCATGCCCAAAGCCCTGATACCCATTGAGGGAGTCAGTCTGATTGAGCGTTCCATAACCAACCTGCACCGAGCGGGAGTGAGAAAAGCCATCGTCGTGACCGGATATCTTGCCGATTCCGTCAGGCAGGCATTACGCAATCCCCCGGAGGGAATGGAAATCGAGTTCATATATAACGATGAATACGAAACGACGGGAAGCATGGTCTCTTTTCTGAAAGCCCGCCAACGCATTCAGGAGGACGTGCTGCTTCTTGAATCTGATCTGATATACAGCAATCGGGCGTTACCTCTGCTCCTGAACACCAGCCACCCTGACGCCATCCTGATTTCCAATCCCCTGAACGCCGGGGACGACGTGCTTGTCCGGGCAGATTCTCAAGGCAATCTGATGGCGCTGGGCAAGAACCTGGATGCAGAACATCGTCAGCACGCCCAGGGTTGTCTGGTCGGAATCTCCAGGTTCTCGCCACAAACGCTGGAGAAGCTGTTTCGCCTGGCATCAGAACGGCTGCGTGCCAATTTTCGCCAGGATCATTACGAAGAGTGCGTCCTGATGGTGGCGCGGAACAAAACCCCGATCGCCACGATTCATTGCGCCGACATGCCCTGGACGGAAATCGACAACGAAGCCGATTACGAACGGGCGCGAAGTATCGTTTTCCCGAACATCAAAAGAACGGATGGTTTTCTATGATTGAACGCAGAATTCTGTTGAATCCAGGTCCGGCAACCACAACCGACACCGTCAAGATGGCACAGGTCGTCCCGGACATCTGCCCCCGCGAACAGGAGTTCGGAACGCTGGTCGATTCCATCGCCAAAGATCTTGTGACGTTCGCGGGAGGCGATTCCGAGTACAGTTGCGTGCCGTTCGGCGGTTCCGGAACGGCGGGCATGGAAGCGGTCATCACTTCCGTGGTTCCTCCGGATACCACCATGCTGGTCATCAATAACGGCGCCTATGGCGAACGCATGGCCAACATTGCCGCAGCATACAAGATCGATTGCGTGCAGCTCCCGTGCGAATGGAGTCATGTCCCCCGCCTGGACGACCTTCGCCAGATGCTCGAGAAGCACCCGGAAGTCTCGACCGTGGCGATGGTGCATCACGAAACGACATCCGGGCTTCTGAACCCTCTGAACGCCGTGGGAACCCTGGTGAAATCGTTCAAGAAGCTCTTCATTGTTGATGCAATCTCCAGCTTTGCCGGAATTCCATTGAATGTGAAGAACGATCACATTGATTTCATGGTGTCGACATCAAACAAATGCCTGCAGGGTATGGCCGGCATCTGTTTTGCCATTGGCAGGACGACAGAAATTCTCAAACTGAAAGCCTATCCACGCAGAAACTTCTATCTGAGCCTGTACGATCAGTACGAATTTTTCTCCACAACGCTGCAGATGCGCTTCACTCCTCCGGTACAAACCATGTATGCCCTTCGGAAAGCCATCGACGAACTCCTGGAGGAAGGCCTGCAGAACAGAATCGCCCGCTATACCCAGAACTGGAAAGTCCTGCGAAAGGGACTTGAATCCCTCGGCCTGAAAATCCTCACGCGTCCCGAGGAAGAGTCGCACCTGCTGATCACCATTCACTATCCTGAGCTGCCCGGCTTCCAGTTCGACCGGCTTCACGACGAACTGTATCAACAGGGGTTCACCATTTATCCCGGCAAAATCGGCGCCGTGAATACCTTCCGGCTCGCCGTCATGGGTGCCATCGATGAAACGGACGTGAGAAGGTTTCTTGCTGCGTTATCGAGTGTTCTGACTACGATGAAGCGTTCATGAAACGGGCGTCATCGACATTGCCATGATGCCGGGGCAAGGGTTTTATATCTTTAGAAATACATCTAGTATCACACCAGCGTGCTGAAAGACTTTCTTCTGCAGGTCAAGCATCTCACCAGGAGAACCTCGCATGATTGCCGCTCCGTTTCCAGACACCCTCACCCTGGCAAAGAATCCTGCCGTCGCTTTTTTTGACCTGGATGGAACCATCACCAATCTTCACTCCGCGCATGAGATCACGTATGCGTTGAAACGGGCAAATCTGTTGACAACGACTCAGGTGCTTCTTGTCGTCTGGGGCTTTGTGAAGTATCACCTGAATATTGTCAAAGACTATGCCGAGCTGCAGAAAATGACGACCCGGGCCCTTCTCACGGATCAACCGCGGGCTGCGATCCTGCAGACCGTCCGGAAGGTCTATGAGGATGTCCTTCGTTTTCACATTTATCCTGAAGCGCGCCAGCGGCTGCATGCGTATCATGAAGCCGGCTGGAAAATCGTCATCATTTCGTCAACCTACCAGGCCGTTGTCGAACCTTTTCTGCAGGACTTACCCGTGACCGCTTCTTATGCATCAGAACTTCAAACGCAGGGGCAGCCCGAGCGTTTTACAGGTGAGGTGAACGGTGTTGTCTACAATGGGGAGACAAAGGCGGATGTGGTCAAAGAGTTTTGCCTTCAACACGGGATCGACCCTCTCGACTGTCATGCCTATGGAGATCATTTTCTGGACAACTTCATGCTGTCCAGCGTGGGCCATGCGTTCGTCGTAAATCCCAATCGCCGGTTTCGTGCCTTCGCCCTGGCAAAGGGCTACACCGTTCTCACGTGGAATTTATAAGTCTATCCTCCCGATGCGACATCGTGATATACATTCTCCCCTGCTCATTCCATAACCCTCGCAGCTCGTCAAAACGTGGCAACAATCAAAGCTCTTTGCACGTAAATCCATACTCGGGAAAGCGAATTCCGAAAAACCTATGTCATACCCACAAATCATTCAGGGAGGAATGGGAGTAGCCGTGTCCGGATGGGCGCTGGCCCGGTCCGTCTCTCTGGCTGGACAGCTTGGCGTCGTTTCCGGTACCGCGGTAGCCGTGATGCTGGCACGCCGTCTGCAGCTTGGCGATCCGGGCGGGCATCTCCGGCGCGCCCTGAGGCAGTTTCCGTTTCCAGAAATGGCGGCCCGGGTGCTGGCCGCGTATTTCATCGAAGGCGGCAAAGCCCCCGACGCCCCCTTTAAGCCGATGCCGATGCCGGTATTACAACCCAGCTCAGCGCTGGTGGAACTTACCGTGGCAGCGAATTTTGCAGAGGTATTTCTGGCGAAGGAAGGCCATGACGGAGTGGTGGGCATCAATTTTCTGGAGAAAATCCAGCTGCCGACCCTGCCTTCCCTGTTCGGCGCGATGCTGGCGGGCGTCGATTATGTGCTGATGGGTGCGGGTATTCCGCGCACCATTCCGGGTATCCTGGATCGTTTTGCAGAGGGCGCCCCGGCCGAACTGCGCATTGATGTCGCCGGAACATCCGCCGAGGAGGCCTTCCACTCGACATTTGTCCCACGTGCCTTTTGTGGCGGTATTCCACCCCGCCTCCACCGTCCTCAATTTCTCGGTATTATATCCTCCGCGACACTGGGAATGACGCTGGCCAGAAAGTCCAGCGGGCGGGTCGATGGTTTCGTGGTGGAAGGTCCTACGGCGGGCGGGCACAATGCGCCGCCACGCGGCATTCTGCAGCTCAGCCCTGAGGGTGAACCGGTGTATGGCCCGCGCGACGTTCCTGAACTGGACAAGATCCATGCGTTAGGCTTGCCCTTCTGGCTGGCCGGCTCCTACGGCCGACCAGGCAAGTTGGCCGAGGCCCGGGCACTGGGCGCCACAGGGGTGCAGGTCGGCACCGCCTTCGCATTCTGCGAAGAGTCGGGAATGACTCCCGAGCTCAAGGAACAGGTCCTGCAGTTGAGCCGCATCAAACAGGCCAGCGTCTTCACAGATCCTCTCGCATCACCGACGGGTTTTCCCATCAAAGTGGCGCAACTGAAGGGCACGATCTCCGAGGCGGAGAAGTATGCCGCCCGAACGCGCATCTGCGACCTGGGGTATCTGAGACACCCCTATCGGATGGCCGATGGGAGTGTGGGTTACAGGTGCCCCGCCGAGCCGCCGGAAACCTACCTGAGCAAGGGTGGAACCCTGGAGGATACGCGGGGGCGCAAATGCATCTGCAACGGGCTGCCCGCGGCGGTCGGGCTGGGGCAGATCCGGCCCGACGGCCGGAGCGAGCTGCCCTTTGTCACTGCCGGTGATGACCTGGCGATGCTTGCCACGTTTCTCAAACCCGGCCGTGCTTCTTACACAGCGCGGGAAGTGCTCCAGATGCTCCTGGGCCATGAAGATGAAGCTCCGGTGGATTCTGGTTCCTCCACGCCCGGATAGCGAACCCGTCCATATCTTCCCTCTCCATCATTGCTTCTTCACGGGAACCGCAGCGTCTGGTATATTCATGTATGAAGGTTCATTTCCCGCCCCTCAGATAGTTGTCTGGCGAATCTTTCCCGGAAGAGGAGATAGATATGAAAAAACGCATCGGTGTCTGGTTAGATCGCAGAAAGGCCATCATCGTGACACTCGGAGAAAACGGAGAGACGATGCAGGTCGTTCATTCATCGCTTGAAGCGCACGGGCATCCCGCAGTTGGAACCGGTGCGCAGGACATTGTCGACGAGGATTCTGTCCAGAGACAGTCATCCGTGCAGCTGAAAAAGTATTACGAAGATATCGTATCGAATATAAAGGCTGCGGATTACATCATGCTGATGGGTCCAGGGGAAGCCCGTGTCGAGCTTCGGAACAACCTGGAACGCAGAATGATGGGCGAGAAAGTTCTTGCTGTCGAGCCCGCCGAGAAGATGACCGACCGCGAAGTTGCCGCCAAAATCCGCACCTTCTTCGCAAGTTTCTGATCAGCTTTTTCAACCGATGACAGGCCGCTGAGCCGGGAATACCAGCTCAGCGGCCTGTTTTTGCGGGGTATCCTCAAAATTTTAAAACTTTTTTCCCTCCTTCCTGTATCTTATACAAGCGGTGATGCATTGCCGTTGTCCTTCTGACAATTTAATGTGAGGAAATGGCAGATGAAGCAGATTCATTTGGCGGTCAGCAAAACACTCCTGTTGGCAGGATTTGCCGTATGGATGAGTACAATTCCGGCTGCTTTTGGCGAGAGCACGGCGACGCCCTTCAGCGGTTCCGCCGTCACGGCAACCAATGACGGAACCTCGGCGAGCGATGCAGAGCGGCTGAACCAGATGACCAAGGTCGTCGACAATCTGACGACGCTCATCGACCAGATGACGAAACTGATCGAACAACTCGAGAAAGCCGCAGGGGCTTCTTCGACAACGGCTGTTTCCCCGGCGGCATCACCGTCTTCCGACAAGGGGAAGTATAGCGTCGTGCCCGGAGACAGCCTCTGGAAGATCGCAGCCCGGTATCTCGGCGATGGCAGCCGCTACTGGGATCTGGTCGAAGCCAACAAGGCGAAGTATCCAAGTCTCACAAAAAATCCGAACCTGATCTACCCGGGATGGGAACTCGCCATTCCCGGTACCAGCGGGAACCTGTCTTCCAGCTCCTCTTCTTCCAGTTCCTCCTCTTCCAGCACCCCCTCTGCCGCCAGTTCCTTCGTTGCCAATCCCAGCGTCGCCGCTCCGGCCGCAGGGGCCAAGGGTGGAAAAGCTCTCTGCACCTGGCTGCAACGGGCCGGACTTTCCGGGGAGCAGCTCAAGACCGCCTGGGCCGTCGGCATGGCCGAATCGGGAGGAAACCCCAATGCCTTCAACGGAAACGCCAATACCGGCGATAAATCCTACGGCCTGTTTCAGATCAACATGCTCGGCAGGCTCGGTCCCGCCCGCCTGAAGCAGTACAATCTGAAATCGAATGAGGAACTGTTCGATCCCGAGGTGAACATCCGCGTCATGCTCAAGATGAGCGGCAATTGCACGAACTGGCAGCCATGGAGCGCCTACAAGCATGGCTCCTATAAAAAGTTCCTCAGCCAGTTTCCGCCGTGATGAGTGCGGTTTCAGACCGTTTCACCACGCGAACCGGAAATTATATCGGAGAGTATAAATGAAACAGAAGATTCTATTTCTGATGGTGTTGCTCATTCTCGCTTCCATCGGAGCTGCCTGGACGGCCCCCATACAAATCACCGGCTCCGTTTCTGCGGTCATGAAGCACCTGACCAGATCGGTTCCTCCCCCGAAAACGGACAACAAGGATATCATCGCGGCAGAGATCGACATCCGGTTTCCCGAATTGTCCTCCCGGACAGGGACAGACCCCGTCGTCGAGGCCATCAACAAGGCCATTCAGAACCGCCTGCTGGCCATTGCTGACGAAAAGCCCGCCTCCTCGGTGAATGACCTGATGGAAACCTTTGCCAAAGGATATGAACAGTCGGTGAAGGAGTCCCCGGACCAGCCCGGGGCCTGGTCCCTCAAGTTCGACGCCACCATCCGTCATGCCGACAAGGACTTGCTCTGCCTTGAGACCATCGATTCGATCTTTACCGGCGGGGCGCATCCGAACTCGAACATCACCTATCAGGTTTTCTCCATGCAAACGGGCAAGCCGCTCGAACTCTCCGCGCTCGTAACGCCGGACAAAATGGGTGAACTGACAAGGATCGCAGAGAACCATTTCCGGCGGATCCGCAATCTGAAACCAGATGAAACCTTTGAACAGGCGGGCTTCCAGTTCGAGCAGAACCGTTTTGCCCTCAACCAGAATTTCCTGGTTTCAAAAGATGGACTGGCATTCTGCTTCAACCCCTACGAAATCGCCCCCTATGCCATGGGCGTCACCGAACTGGTCATCCCCTGGAATGACCTCAGAGCCGTGGTCAATCCCGATGGGCCGGCCGCGCGATTCCTGAAAAAGTCGCAGTAACCCCGGCGCTTTCCGGCCGGCATCCGGGTTATCGGACAGAGAAAGCGGCAGACCATGAGGATGGAAACGGGTCATTGCGTCTCACGGCTTTTCGCTGACAATTCCAGTTGCGCGGCGCCCTCTTCACGTGCGGCGGAGGAGGCGACCTGACGGTCCTGGCCTGACGGCTCAGCAGGCGCCAGCGCGGCACGACGCACGGTTTCCATTTTGGTAACAGTGGCCTGGGGGTCGTTGGGAACCGGCGAAGTATCGATGGTGACTTCTCCTCCCGTGGCGTAACGCTTTCCATCCGGTCCGGTGGTGTAGGTGAAGTTTGCTCCCCCCCGGACATAGTTTCCTCCCGCCGCAACATGAGCAGCTTCATGATCCCGAACTTCGCGGTCGGCGGTTTTCAGTTCATTGATGACCGCCAAATCTCTTGGTGAATATTTGCCTTCTCCAGCCCCATTTTTCGCATTTTTTCCTGGAATCGAGGGTGCTTGTGACGTTTTGGGAGCTGGAGACGACGCAGAATCGTTTGGCGACAGAGTCTGCGCATCCGGTGGCGAAAACCGACCGGATGCTTGAGCTGCGGTCACATCGGCAGATTGGCCCTGGCTGGATTTCTGCGGGGAATTTCTCCAGACAAGGGAAGATTGTTCTCTCTCAACCTTCATACCGTGCCTCTCTTCAGAACAATTCATTCAACTCTTATAGTAAATATCGCCGTTTTCTGAGAATGTGCAAAAAGACCGTATTGCCCAGTCTCATCAGTCTCGCAACATGGACCCGGCGCACCTTCCGCTTTCACCGGTTCGCTCCAATCCATGTGAAAGCCGAGGCCGGAGGGGTCTCGCCCTTCCCGCGGGTGGTAGTCATATCAATGAGCTTCATGCCGTCCCAGTGGTAGGTCGCCATTTCCCATCTCGTATCACCGGAGAAATTTTTCGGCTGCCCCACGTTTGCCCAGATCCTGGCCTTCAGCATATCCTCGGGAGTCTTGAGAGATACCCCGCCTTCGCCGAAAGCATGTCCCCCGGCCGCGAATACCTCGTTGAAAACCTTGAGACGATCTCCGGAAAGAACCTTCCGATAGGGGGCGAGCTCATCTTCAAGCTGCTTTTTATTATATTCCGCCATTTGTAATGCATAGGTTTCGCACCCCCTGGTTCCCCGCTCGAGCTCGGGCATCAAGGCGAGCAGCTGCCCGAAGGTCATGTGCGAGTCGATGGCGTATTCCTTCGGAAGAGGTGGTCCGTCTTCGTTATCCGTCGCGAGTTCGACTTTTCTCTTCATGAATTCGAACATCTTCGTGACCTGCCCTGGTTCCAACGGCTTCTTCTCTCGATTGGCCTGAAAAACAGCCTTCATCCGCATGAAATCATCCTTGAGGGCAAAAGCCAGTCGATCCCACCGCTCAAGGCGTTCGGTCCGCCACAAAAACCAGTATGCACTGCTGACTATCAAAACAAGAAAGATTCCGCACCCGCAAAGGACCTTTTTCATCAACTTCTCCTTGATTTGACAGGAATTTGCTTATACATTCTTAACGATATCATATGTGCCAGGATGTCGAAAGCAGATTCTGCATTGCCGACAACCACGAGGAATCCCCCTTTGAGTGTTGATTCGAGCACAGATGAGAAAGGCATTCAGAAATGGAAAAATTACTCAGTATCCGCTTATTGTGCCTCAAAACCGGTTGTCAGGAAATAATCGCAGAGTTCGATATCCTGAAAGAGGATACACATTCGCTTCGTATATCCATGGCGGATCACACCGGGGAAGCCGATGAACGGACCATCAAAAAGAAGTGGATCGGAGAAGTCACCGAATACGCCCTTGGGGATGAGGGCGTTGAGTTTAAACTCATGTGCCTCCCGGAAGCCAGGACGGAATCCATCACCTTACTCCGCTCAACGATGATGGATTATATCAACCGCCTTCGGGACAATCTCACGGCGCTTGAGAAAGCAGCTCTTGAACACACAAAAGATAAATAGCATATAGAATATGAAGCGGCACCGGCTGGAAAGGGAAGCCGGCCAACCACCAGGTCCTACAGCGCCCCCGCCAGAGGGATGCGGATGGTGCATCCGCCAGGCGTCTGTACCTGATGCCACAGGTCAAATCGGATGATGACTTCTTCAAGCTGTTCAACAGGGTCGAGCGAACGCAACAGATAGCCCCGGTCGACATCTTTCCGCATCAACAGCCGGTGGTCCCGGCTCAGAAGCACTCTTCTGTCGTTCACGACCGCCGCCACCAGCTCATCATCGGAAATCTGGCTGCGATACTCGACGTCAAGCCCAAGAAGGCGCATTTCACCAGCCAACTCGCCGAGGGAACTGTCGACAATAAACCGCAGGTTCCGCAATGGCCTTTTCTGAAGCCGGGTAACTCCGGAAACATCGAATGACTCAAATACCGGGTATATGCTGATCATGTCCCCATCATGCACCCGGTGACAGAACCCGACAGAATCACCATTCACGAGAATGAGATCAACCCCGGTGTGCGGCACCCCAAACGATGCTATCAGATCTTGAACCGTTACTCGATTCTCGAGCAGCATTTCAACAGGCTTTTTCCGAAATTCGGCTCTGATGAAATCATTGAGCTCTTCATAAAATCTTACCGTCACCTTGATCATATGACGGATTCTATCAGATATGTTCCACCCGCGATCACACATCTGGATCGGTCAGAACGTCCCAAACGCTCAAGGGACCCAGGTTATGCAACCTTTTTTCTGTAAATTTCCTCTTCCGGTGTAAGTGAATGAATC
>CAZQYQ010000159.1:0-10657 GCA_964597625.1 uncultured bacterium | reverse complement strand
CCTTCCTGGATCGTGAACTCGATGTCCAGCATGTCCTTGTAATGATCTTCGAGTTTGTTGCGGATGTCGACAAGCTGCTTGTAGGTCGAGGGCATGGCCTCTTCAAGGCTGGCCAGATGCTTGTTCTGGTCGTTCTTGGTGTCGTTGTTGAGCGGGCTGGGGGTGCGGATGCCGGCGACGACGTCCTCGCCCTGGGCATTCACGAGCCATTCGCCATAGAACTTGTTTTCGCCGTTGGCCGGGTTGCGGGTGAACGCCACGCCGGTTGCCGAGCTTTCGCCCATGTTGCCGAAAACCATGGCCTGAACGGTGACGGCCGTGCCCCACTCGTCAGGAATATTTTCGATGCGGCGATAGGAGATGGCGCGCTTGCCGTTCCAGCTCTTGAATACGGCGCCGATGCCGCCCCACAGCTGTTCCATGTGATCGTCCGGGAAGTCTTTGCCCAGGACTTTCTTCACGCGCTTGCGGAACTCGGTCGAAAGGTGTTCGAGCTCTTCGGCGGTCAGATCGGTGTCGGACTTGTAGCCCTTCTTGTCCTTGACATCGTGAAGCATGTCGTCGAGCTGCCTGCGAATGCCCTTGCCCTCGGCGGGTTCGATGCCTTCGGCTTTTTCCATGACGACGTCGGAATACATCATGATCAGGCGGCGGTAGGCGTCCCAGACGAAACGCGGATTGTTGGTCTTCTTGATCAGCGCGGGAATCGTCTTCGTCGTCAGACCGACGTTGAGAACGGTTTCCATCATGCCGGGCATCGACATGCGGGCGCCGGAACGACAGGAGAGCAGCAACGGATTGGTGGCGTCACCGAACTTCATCCCCATGGCTTCCTCGATCCCCTTCAGGCCCTTGACGACCTGTGTGTCGAGATCCTTGGGATACTTGCTGCCGAGCTGGAAATAATCGGTGCAGCATTCGGTGGTAACGGTAAAACCGGCCGGAACCGGCAGCTTGATCTGGCACATCTCGGCAAGGTTCGCTCCCTTGCCGCCGAGGAGATCCTTCATGTCCGCGCGGCCGTCGGCCTTCTCGCCACCGAACACGTATACGTATTTGTTCATCCCAGGTGCCCTCCTATAATTTCTGACCTGCAAGGGGAAAATCCCTTGCTTGGCGGGAAAGTCTAGCACAGGGCTTGTTCCAATTCAAGACATCATGATGAATTAAGAAAGCCGGTGCAACAGGCACCGGCTTCGTTGATTCTCTTCGAGCGCTGATGGAATCAGGTGCGTTGCTGCACCCCTGAGAGCTTTTCGATCTCGGCGATGACATCGCGCGGGTCGAACGGCTTGAGGATGAATCCATCGGCACCGGCTTCCAATGCGTATTTGCGGTCTTGTTCGAGGGCAAGCGCCGTTATCATCACGACCGGAATATCCTTCGATGAGGGATCACTTTTAATCTGCTTGCAGACCTGATACCCATCCATTTCCGGCATGGCTATGTCGAGAATGATAAGGTCAGGCCGCTCGGCCTTCACTTTTGCAAACGTTTCCTTGGGAGACAGCACCTCGATGCTGTCATACCCGTAAACGTTGAGAATCGTCTTCAGAAGCAGAAGAATCTGCTCTTCATCATCGACGATCAGAATACGCTTTCGAAGCCCGCCGCTTCTCGCTTCCATGCCTGCGTGATTTTCTCCGGTAAGGGTGTCTCTCTGAACTCAGAGCACGCGGCACCCGCGATATATCCCGATGCCCGCCCTGCATGACACGTACCGGAGATATTTACCATCCGGGGCGGTGCTTGTCAACTCGGATTGACACGCAGGGAATGCGATGCTATCATCGGTGTGATGAAGAGTTTCGCCGGAAAGCCGCTTTGGAACTGGGCCCTGGCCTTGTTTCTCGCGGTCGCCGGGTTTGTTGCGGGCATGCTGATTTTCGGTCCACGCCCGAGGATGATCGATACGGCCCGTGTTGAGGGCTGTCTGAGAGCTTATATGGACCACCGGCACACGGGAGATGCGGTTCAGCTCCAAAGAGAGCTGTCGCGTCTTTCGACGAAACCCGCCGAGTTTGAAAAAATTATCGATCGATTCATTCATTATCGGATGTCGAAATCCGCTCTTGACCAGGCGATGAAATTTCTTGATGCATTTAAAAGCGGCTATCGGATCATCCCGGATCGTGTCATTTCAGTCCAGACGGATTCCTCGGAACCATTCGCTCTTGATGCTGAGATTCTAACGGTATTCCGAGAGCAACCCGAACTTGTTCATCGGGCGTTCGAAAGCTGACCTGAACAACGGAAGGGGAGCATCATGCGCAATTTGCCGATTTTTCTACAGAAGATATTTACTCTGGCGTTTGCGTTTCTGGTTTTCATTGCCGTCCTTCTTCTCAGCAGTAAACACAGTGCCATTATCACCCACGTCGGAATTCTGCTCATGATCACGATCGTGTATCTCGAAATGCTGATGATACGCGATCATCTTTGGCTGATCGAAGGCAGTCTGGTTGAAACCCGAAAATGGCGTGATGCGTTTTTCTCGAAGCAGAGTATGCGGCAGCAGCGGCTGAGAAAGCTGTTGGCGGTCGTTCTCGCGACGGTCATATTCACATTCGTATTTATTCACACAAAGAGTGAAAATGAGTTGTTTTCCTTTCTTGGAACGGTTCTGATGGTAACGGTTCTCTATTTTGAAGCGCTGACGATCCGCGATGAAGTCTTTTCTCTCTCATCAAGCCTCAAGGCACGCGAAATTGCCGATACGGCGAAAAAAGAAGCAATGGGACAGCCCGGAAACGCCCCTTCTGCTGAGCCTGCAGACGTGCTGGATCAGCAAGAGGATGAATAGCTCATGCTGCGGAACTCAGGGCTGCTGATTTGCGGAGTCGTTCTTGCCGCTGTGCTTGTGAACGGCTCTGGCGCATGTGCCTCAGGGCATGGCAAACAGAAAAATCTCTGGAAACAACGTTCCGGCGTCGCGACGGAAACCATTTTTCTCCGGCGGACCGTGCGCCCGCTTTTTTCCGAAGAAGATCTCCCGGTTCTTTCGGCTGGTGATCTGATCAGGACCAGGCCGTTTCTGCATCTCGAGACGGCCTCGATGACTCTGTTCGTACGCGAAGGCGCCAGCGACACCCTCGAACTGTATCCCGGCTCGATCCTTGCCGTCGAAAAAAAATCGGTCAGGCTCGACCTGGGACGCCTGAGGCTTGTCGCCTCCGGAAGCCCGGGGCTGGTTTTGGATCTTCGGCGGGCCATGCTCGAGCTGCCGGCCGGGGAAGCCCTGGCTGAAGTTGATCCGCGGGGGAATGTAAGGCTGGCACTCGAGCGGGGAAGCGGCTGGGTGAAGCTCGCCGATCGCAGAATCATCATGCTGGCACCCGGAAAGCAGATAGAGATTCCACGCTATGGCACACCCGGACAGCCTTCAGAAACCGGGCATATCTGGAATACCCCCCCGGAATTCTGGCTGATGCCCCGTCCGGCCGCTGAGGTTCCGTCTGAAACCGTCAGCGAGGAAACAGAAACGGCTTCCGATGCATCTCTGATCGCTTCTAACACGGTTCAGACCGCATCCGGCTCTGATACTGCTTCGGCGACTGCGGTTTCAACCGAACCTGCCGCATCCGTTTCGCTCGCAATCCCTGAGCCGTAAGGCCCTCTTCCCGCCTGACAGGTCCCGCTTTCGGACCGTTCGGGGCAGTCGGATGCCGACGGTTCACCCCCCTGTATTAAGGAAAGTCTGCTCTCTGCCGATAAGGTTGAGCGTTGCGCGATAAGCGGCTTTGATACCTCATCAGAATTGGGAGTGCGAAAATGATGCTGTTCTGGGTTCTGACGCTGGCAACCATCGGACTGATCGTGAAGGAGGCATATCATCATGTTTAAGCGGCTGGTGTTGTATGCGTTGATGTCCATGCTCTGGGCGACAACCCTTGCAGGATGCATGTAATGGGCATTCGAACAGGCGGAAACAAAAGAACCGGGCCACATTCGTGAGCCCGGTTCTTTCTTGAGAGCTGGATTGGGAGATCAGTAGCCTTTGCCCGAGGCGGCGGGGGCGTCGCCACGGATGATTGCGACCGAGGCGCTGGCGCCGATGCGGGTTGCGCCGGCAGCGACCATCTGCTGGGCGGTCTGGGTGTCACGGATGCCGCCGCTGGCCTTGACGCCCATGTTCGGACCGACGGTTTTGCGCATGAGGGCGATGTCGGCGGCGGTTGCCCCGCCGGAGCTGAAGCCCGTTGAGGTTTTCACGAAATCGGCCCCGGCGGCCTTGGAAAACTCGCAGCCCTTCACTTTTTCCTCGTCGGTCAGCAGGGACGTTTCAAGAATGACCTTGACCGTATGGCCGTTCGCAGCCTCCACGACGCGGGCGATGTCGTTCTTGACCATCTCGTAGTCTTTCGATTTGAGCGCTCCGACGTTGATGACCATGTCGATCTCGTCGGCGCCATTCGCGATTGCGTCGCGGGTTTCCATGACCTTGGTGAACGTCGATGTGGCGCCGAGCGGGAAGCCGACGACGGTGCAGACCATGACGCCGCTGCCAGAGAGAAGCTTCGCGGCCAGGCCGACGTACCCCGGATTCACGCAGACCGAGGCAAATCTTGCCTGGCGGGCTTCTTCACAGAGCTTGGTGATTTCAGCGGTTGTCGCGGCCGGCTTCAGCAACGTGTGATCGATATACTTCGCGAGCTCTGCCGGCGGAATGAGGGCCTCGTGCCCTTTTTCGATGCGGTCGGCGCCGGCGGCGATGACCTGTTTGACCGAGCTGGGGCAGGCTCCGGCGCAGCTGCCGTAGGTGCGGGGGCAGTTATCACGGAGACAGCTGCCTGAAGCCTGAGTGGAATCAGCTTTCGCGGTCGCGGCTGCGGGAGCGGACGCGGATGTCCCGGTCGAGCAGGAGCCGCAGCTGCCGCTTCCGGTGCAGGTTGCGCATTTGTGTTCCGGCTTCACGCTGATGTTGCCGCGGGTGAAGCGAACGCCCATGCTTTCGAGGTCGCGCCTGAAAGAATCGATTTTGCGGGCGATTCCGGACGGAAAATACCGGGAAGCGTCGAGCAGAGATTCATCCGTCACCGTGACGGGGATTCCCTCGCATAACGCATACGATATGATCTGGGTCGCATAGCTGTCGGCGATCATGTTCGCGGCTTTGGAGAGGGTGTTCAGGGAAAGCGAAGGGATGACCAGCTCGGAGATGTCGCGGATGGCATCGCAGGCATTGAGCGTTCTGGAGGTGTGAACCTGCATCGAGCTCCCGAGGTTTTTCACGCCGACGGTGTCGACCATGTAATCGGAAACCAGAAGCCGCCCGCCCTGGGGAACGACGGCGCCGATCTGCTTCATCACCTGATCGAGAACCTTGAAATTTGCCGTCACCAGAACCGCCGTGCAGCCGGAAGAAGTGCGCTGTGCCTGGGATGTGCCGGCCTGGGGCGGAGTATACGAGCCGCCGCGATTCGAAGAATGGGATTTCAGCTTCAGCATTACCTCGCGGGCGATCTGTTCTACGATCTGTTCCATTTCTCTGTCTCCTGGTCAGCTGGTGACTTCGGTCGATTTATCGAAGATTTTTTCATCGTGGAGGTGAACCGTGTCGACGATGCCGACGATCGCGGCGTCGGCGGCGGCGTCTTTGTTGTTCAGCATCTGCTGGACGGAACTGCCTTCTTTCATGATCAGGACCAGTTCATCCATATCTGAGCCTATAAAATCAATGCAGAGAACCTCGGACCCGTTCGGTCTGAGGTGCATGTCGACGGGTTGCACGAGAAGCAGCGGGCGTGATTCATACGCACTGTTCTTCACGGTCGATACGACTTTCTTAACGACTCTGCCGATCTGCATGGTTCAGCGCTCTATCGAATCAATGATGCCGAGAATGGTGGCATCGGACGGCGGTCTCTGCGTGCCGGGGAAGGGAAGGGCCGCTTCTCCGCCGCCGCACAGAAACACCGTTTCACCCGCGCCGGCCCCGATCGAGTCGGCAGCGATGAACGGCTTGCCTTTGGCGTTCCCGTTGCCGTCGATGGCTGTGACGATGAGCATTTTCAGCCCATTCATCATGTGATCCTTGCGGGTACAGACCACACAACCAAGAACACGTCCCAGATACATGCCGGCTCCGAAATTTACGGCACACCGCCGATTTTCCCGCTCAATCTACCAGAACACCGCCTTCCGCGCAACAAAACAAACACGGCAACTTGCGAGAACTCCCGTGTTGTTCCGCGATGAAAGCCTCGGATATTGAAATTCCATGAATTGTGGATCATCATACGTGTCACGAAATTTTTCATGGAGAATGTATGAACCTGCTGAGTCAGCGATACGACGCCTTCATCTGGGACTGGAACGGGACCCTGATCGACGATCGGGATGTCTGTGTCGGGATTTTGAATCAATGCCTCGAAAGCCGCGGTCTTCCCGGACTGACATGTGAAAAATATCTTGAAATATTCGAATTCCCGGTCATCAACTTCTATCGCAGTGCCGGGTTCGACTTTGCGAAGGAGAGTTTCGAAAAGATCGGCATGGAATATATCAAGGCATATGAAACAGCGATGTTCGGCTGCGCGTTACATGCTCAGGCCAGGCCGCGTTTGAAGCAGCTTCAGGAAAAAGGGAAAAGGCAGTATATTCTTTCCGCTCTGTTCGAGCGTGATTTGCGGCGCATCATCGATCATTTCGAACTTTCAGATTATTTCACCGCCGTGCGCGGGCTTTCGGACCAGTATGCGAACAGCAAAGTCGAGCTGGGCAGAAAACTGGTGCGCGAGTGCGGAGTGGATCCGGCCAGGACGCTGATGATCGGCGACACGCTGCATGATCGTGAAACGGCCCAAGAACTCGGAATAGACTGCGTGCTGGTTGCCGCCGGGCACAATTCGCATGAACGGCTCCTGCAGGCCGGCGTGCCGGTTTATCGTTCGCTTGGGGATCTGAACGTTTGATGATGCGCGCCTGGCGCAAAACGAACGACCTGTGCAGATGAATGCCCCGGAAATGAAGAATCGCCTTCCGGATGAGGGAAGGCGATGGGATGACGCGGAGTTCAGGCTCTGATATCGATCTTCTGGCCCAGTTTCGGCGGCAGGCCGTTGTTGTTCTGCCGGGCCGTCTGCGCCGTTTTCTGTGCGGGCCTGGACTGGCCCGCAGCGCTTGTGCGCGAGGCTGACGCCTGCTGCGGTTCACGCTGAGCCGACGGTCTGGGAGCCGAATACGTCGAACCCGACTGTATGCGATTCATGGCTTACCCCTCCCTTTTAAGATCCTGCTAAAAATGTACCGTAAGAGAAACCGCCTGTCAAACAGGAGGAATTTTTCGTGGATCAGACCCGGTTGTGAATTTTTTGATCAGCTCATTCGCGCTGGCTTCGACCGTTTTGTCGGTCACGTCGAGGAGTTCGAAGCCGCCTTTGCTGAAAATCCTGCCGGCATACTCGAGTTCTTCGGCGATCAGCAGCGGATCGCTATACGATGTCTTTTCCGTCACTCCGAGATTGGTGCTTCTGTGGCGCCTGAAAGACAGCAACCTGTCAGGAGAGAGGGTGAGGCCGACCACATGCGTGCGGTCAAGCCTGAAAAGGTCTTCCGGAACGGGAAGCCCCGGGACGAGAGGAAAGTTGGCCACTTTCCAGCCGAGAACCGAAAGATAAATGCTCAGAGGCGTTTTCCCGGTGCGCGAAACGCCGAGCAGAAGAAGGTCGCATTCATGCCAGGTTTCGTGATTTCGTCCGTCATCGTGAGACATCGTGTATTCGATCGCTGCAACCCGGGCGAAATACTCCTGGTGAAGCTGCCTGTAGAGGCCCGGCCGGCCAAGCGGCTCGATGCCGAACCTGCGTGAGAGAAGGTCGAGAAGGGGGCCGGCGATGTCTACTGCCGTAACACCCCGCTCCCGGGCTGTTTCATCCAGGTAGACGCCGAGACGCTTGTCGACAAGAGTGAAGACGATAATTCCATCGGAATCTGCGGCCTGAGCAATCACGTGCCCGATCTGGGACTCCTCGCGGACATTTCCGGTTGTGACAATCTCGACCATGCTGTCCGGAAACTGTGCCAGAACGGTGTTTACAACCTGCTCTGCACTGGCCCCGACTCCCCCTGAAACCACGAAAATTCGAAGAGGAATACTGTTTTTGCTCATTCACGATCCTCTCTCATGCCGGCGGCAGCATGCGAAAAACCGCCACCGGAGCAGATTTGCCTTTGACCTGGATGTTTCCCATCAGCTCGCATGCATCCTCTGTTGGGAGCAGCGTGCGACAGGAAGCGGAGAAAAGGATGCGCGGCTGATCCGGGAGTTTTTCCGCCAGTCCGAGCAGCCGGGCGGCCGTGTTGACCGTGTCGCCGATGACCGTGTGATCGCGCTTGCTGCCGGAACCGATCATGCCGCTGATCACGGGACCCGCCGAAACGCCGATCGAGACGGGGAAGGGGAGGTCCGCGAGATCGGTCTTGGAGACGAGCCGGTGGAGCGCGGCGAACAGGTGCGAGGCGCTTTCCGCGACCGATCCGCCCCTGAAAACGACGAGCAGTTTTTCCCCGATGACCTTGTCCACGTCACCGCCGGACTCGATGAAAAGGTTGCAAAGGATGGTTGTCTGTTTCGTCAGAGACGCGAACAGTTCCTCAGGCGGCGTCGACTGCATGCGGATTTGAAAATCAGCTACCCCGATCATGGCGATGACGACTTCGACGCGTTCCCCGACGGCACCCGTGGAGTGGCCGTCAGAGCCGGTTGGCGATGCCGCTGCCTTTCGCGCTTCTCCGGACATCATGCTCCGGATGAGCTCCCGCTCCTGGAGGCTGCGTGCCATGTGATCGAACGACCGTTGCAGATCACCGATTTCGTCATCACGAAAGACGCCGATGCGTGTTTCAAGCCGGCCCTCGGCCAGTCCCCGCATTCCCGCCTCGAGGCCGCGGATCGGAGTGATGAGATCCACGGCTGATCGCCATGCAAGCAGCAGCGTTGCGAACGCACCGGCCGCAAGCCAGAGAAGCAGGCTGTTCTCAACATGCGCGGTTGCGGCTTTCAGCGGGGCTTCTGCAGCGGCTCCGGCAAAAAACACCCGCGGGTTGAAAACGCCCGGGCGGGTTTCAACGATCAGGGCTGTGGAGCCGCTTCCGATATGCGTGCTCATCGGAATATTCCTGGCCTGGGTCCAGCGGGCGATGCCGGCAATATCTGGTATAGCCCCACCCAAAGCTGGTTTGATCATTGCCGAACAATACTGGAGCTGGCATCCGAACAGAGCAAAACGCGTCGGCATTCCCTGAATGATCCGGCGCAGAGCGGTGATTTCAGCGTCGGTTCCGTTATAGATCCACGAGATGAAAGACCGCGGCCTTGTCGCGTCAGGCAGGAGAATATTGGACATGCCCATCAGGCCGTTTCCTCCCGGGAAGAGGACATGGGTGAGGGGAGAATAGAGGGTGTGATAGGAAAGCTCCGGCTTGAAGACCGACCGGAAGATGGCAAAGCCCGTTTCAACCGCCATTTCCCGTTTAACGGCGTCTCCGAGCGAAGCATCTGAACGCCCTCGGCCCGGCATGTCACCAATGGTGTTGAACATCTGCCATGCAATGCCGCAGACATAAAAGGTAAACATGCTCGTCGCCTGATGATCCTGAGACTGGCTGCTCATCTCATATTTCCAGTCGCCCGGCCCCGCGAGAATGACCTGGTAAAGAAAATACGGAACGGTACCCTTCCGGGAATTCTGCCTGAAACAGTTCAGGAGCCGTGGCAGCGAGGGGTCGACGCTCGCCGCAGCCGATGCCGTCGGCGTCATTGCCTGTGAACGCCTGACGGCCTGTTGAAACCTGGGGAGGCTGCTCAGCCGCTCAATCCGGTCCCAGATGAAGGGGTGGTGCAGAAGATGACGACGGTCGATTTCATCGAGAACCTGAACAAGGTCGAGTTTTTCACTCCTGATGCGGGTTTCAAGATCCACGGCGGCGAAGCGTGCCGTTCCGGCCAGAATTGCGGAAAAGGGGAGAATCGCCGCGAAGAGGAATCCGGTCAGAAGCTGCCCGAAAAGCGTTTTTGCAAGCGCGCCCGCCCGGAATACTGTGTTGTAAAGTATTATACCTAATATGATATAAGCCATCGCGAACGCGGCTTTCATCGGACGGGACAGGACAACCTCCGGCGCGGGAGGGTCGATTCTTGTCGCCAACGCCACGTTGAACGCATGACCGGCGATCGTGGCCTTGCTCCTGGTGAGGAGAATGTTTTCCCCCTGGGTTTCATGCAGCCCGGAACCGCTCTGGCGGAGGGTGCGGGGAAACCCGGGAGTATAATGGCTTGCATCAATGCAGACTTCGGTTTTCGGCGTGTGGAGCAGGTTGAGCAGCAGTTCCGGATCATGATGGTCATCTGATCTGCGCGGGAAGATCAGGACGAGAAAACCTGCTGTCGCGGCTTTGCGCGTCATGACGGGGGAAAGCCCCGCCGCAGAGGTTGCAAGAGCCGCGGGATCGATGTCCGGAGAAATGAGGAGGGGTCTCCAGTAAAACCAGGCATTGCCGCCATTGCGCACCGCCGGCATGACGCGGTTGAGAAACGAGCCTTCAAGATTGCTCATCGGCGAGGACCGCCCGATAAACGCAGAAACTCCAGCCTCCGGATCGATCAGGTTCTCGGTGCTGATCCCTTCAAATGAACAGGTTCCATGGGTGAGAAATG
>CAZQYQ010000158.1:0-10658 GCA_964597625.1 uncultured bacterium | reverse complement strand
CGAAGAAGAAAAAGCCAGATACTGGCTTCACCGGTAAACCGCAGGCTTTTAGAGATTCACAAAGCCGGCGCCGAGTCTGAATTCAGATGCGGCGCCGGCTTTTTCTTTCCTGCGTTTGAAATGAAAAACGTGTGCTGATAAGATTTTTCAAATGAGAAAACAACAACGGCCCCGCCGTTTTCAGGCGAAGCCGTTGTGGGAAGCGGATGATTCAGGCGGGAACAGGAGACGACTTACTCTTCGTCATCCTCTTCTTCTTCTTCCTCGTCGTCGTCGAAGCCTTCTTCTTCATCATCGTCGAAGTCTTCTTCTTCTTCGTCGTCGAAGTCGTCCTCATCTTCATCGTCGAAGTCTTCGTCTTCATCTTCTTCGAAGTCTTCTTCGTCGTCGTCGAGATCGTCTTCTTCCTCGTCTTCCAGGGTCTCGTCCTCGTCTTCGAAGTCTTCCAGGTCTTCTTCGGTTTCCTCTTCGTCTACGAGATCGTCTTCCTGGACTTCGTCTTCCTCGTCCTTCTCATCCTCGTCGACGTCTTCCCAGCGCTTCTTCGGAGACATCATCTCCTCTTCGATCAACCAGTCGTTCGTCGGCATGGTGAATATCCCCTTTCGTGCCAAAATAGTTGAATTACTGCGGATCGGCGCAATAATGGCACAACACCGTCTTTGTGTCAAGATAGAAATTAACTCAATGTTATCATCGCTTCAGCAGCCGATCCTGCGATGCCCTGCAAAACGGCGGGGTACCCGCATTCCTTGACTTGACGGCTATCGTGCTGTATACTGAGACCTCACTATTCTTCATTCCATTCATCATGCGTGAGGCTTGAAACATGTTCCAAAACCTCTCAGGGAAGCTGGCCGCCGTTTTCGAGCGGCTGCGCCGTTCCGGCAAGCTGACCGAGGCTGACATCGATGCCGCTCTGAGCGAAGTCAAAATGGCTCTCCTCGAGGCGGACGTAAACTTCCGCGTCGTCAAACAGTTTACCAAACGCGTCAAGGAAAAGGCTGTCGGTGCCGAGATTTTCAAGAGCCTTACCCCAACCCAGCAGGTCGTGAAGATCGTCATGGACGAGCTGATCGTCCTGCTCGGCGGCGAACGCGCGAAACTGACCGTCGCTTCGCAGAAGCCGACGGTCATTCTCATGGCCGGCCTCCAGGGGTCCGGCAAAACGACCACATGCGCCAAGCTGGCTCTGCATCTCCGGAAAAACGACCGCAAGTCTCCGTTGCTTGTCGCCTGCGATGTGTACCGCCCGGCAGCCGTAAAACAGCTGGAAGTTCTCGGCGGGCAGCTTGACGTGCCCGTATTCACCATGCCGAGCGGAACCCGGCCGGTTGAGATTGCCCGCGCCGCGATCGAGTATGCGCGAGACAAAGATCTCGATACCGTCATCATCGACACCGCCGGTCGCCTCCATATCGATGAAGAGATGATGAACGAAGTCCGGGAGCTGAAGGAAACGACGAAGCCTCACGAGATCCTGCTCGTCGTCGACGCCATGACCGGCCAGGATGCCGTCAACAGCGCCAAAAGCTTCAATGAACTTCTCGAACTCTCCGGCATCATTCTCACGAAGCTCGACGGTGATGCCCGCGGCGGCGCGGCCCTTTCCATCAGAGAAGTCACCGGAAAGCCGATCAAGTTCGTCGGAATCGGTGAAAAATCATCGGCTCTTGAAGCTTTTCATCCCGATCGCATGGCGCAGCGCATCCTCGGCATGGGCGATATGATGACGCTCATCGAGAAGGCCCAGGCCACCATGGATGCAGAGAAGATGAAAGAAATGGAACAGCGCCTTCGAGAGGCGGAGTTCAATTTCAACGATTTTCTCAGCCAGCTCAACCAGATCAAGAGCATGGGACCGCTCAGCCAGCTTCTTTCGATGATTCCCGGCTTCTCATCGGTGCCGGGTCTCGATCAGCTCTCATTCGATGACAAGAACTTCAAACGCTTCGAAGCGATCATCCTTTCGATGACCCCCGAAGAACGTTCGTTTCCCGATGTTATCGACGGAAGCCGCCGCAAGCGGATTTCGACGGGCAGCGGCAATGATATTCAAAGCGTGAATGCGCTTTTGAAGCAGTTTTCACAGATGCGTCAGATGATGAAGAGTCTTGGATCCATGGGCAAGAAATCGCGCCTGTCCAGATTCTTCGGAGGTCGTGCATAATTCACCTGGAACACGCCGGCCGGTATTAACCGGCAGGAACACGGATCGAAAAGGAGTACATTATCATGTCAGTCTGTATCCGACTCAAGATGCTGGGAACCAAAAACCGCCCGTTCTTCCGGGTGGTCGCTGTCGATGGCCGCAAGACCCGCGATGGCAAGTCCCTCGAAAACCTTGGCCATTACAATCCGGTTGCCAAACCGGCCCATGTCATTCTGAACGAAGAAAAGATCATGGAATACCTGAAGGTTGGCGCCCAGCCGACCGAAACGGTCCGTGACCTTCTGCGCCAGAAGGGCATTCGCCAGAACCAGATCACCGAGAACGGCAAGACCCGCCTCGAATGGACGAAGAACGCCTGACCAAGCGGCATTCTTCCACAAAAGGAGCGTGTCCGAAGTGACTCAAGATCCAGTCCAGGAACTGATTCAGGTTCTGGTCTCCGCCCTGGTCGAGCATCCTGACGTCGTGAACGTCAAGCCGATCGAGGGTGATGGAAGCGTGGTATACGAAGTTCAGGTCCATCCCGAAGATAACGGCAAGGTTATCGGGAAAAAAGGCCGGACGATCAACTCCCTGCGCACGATCCTGAGAGCGGCTTCGCTTCCAGGGGAAAAGCGTGTCATGATGGAACTGGTCTGAAGATGGCGAAGATTCTGGTTTCCGCAGCCTGTCCGGCAGCCGGTTCCCCCTCAGGGGATCCCGCCGGGCAGGTCGTTATTGCCCGTCTTTCGAAGGCCGTCGGCCTTCAGGGATGGGTGCGGATAACCATGAATACGGACAACCCTGAACGATTCATGCCCGGAACAGTCCTGAATCTGCGTCGTCAGGGGCAGCCGGTGACTCCGTTGAAAGTCGTCGACTGGCGTGAAACCTCATCTCCGGAAATGATCGATCTGATGTTCGAGGGAATCGAAGACATGGATACCGCCCGCAACCTGATGCCGGGTGAGATCGTGATCGACAGAAACGATCGCGTTCCTCCGCCGCCCGGAGCCTTCTACCCTGACGAACTCGAAGGAATGAAGGTCGTCGGGCCGCAGGGTGACGAAGAGGGAGTCGTGGAACGTCTGGTGACCGAGGTTCCGTCGCCCTATCTGTCGGTCCGCTCTCCGAAGTTTGGCGAGGTATTCGTGCCCTACAGGCTCGCGAACTTCATCGCCATCGATCGCGGAACGCGGACGGTAAGGCTGAACGAGCCGCTTGAACGGCATATTCCGGTGGACTGCTGAAGGAGCGCATGTGAAGATCGATATCGTCACACTCCTGCCGGGCGTATTCGACCGCGTTTTCGATGAAAGCGTGCTCGGAGCCGCCCGTCGCCAGGGTATTATAGATATCGAAATACATTCGCTTCGCGAGTATGGCGATGGCCGTCATAAGACCGTTGACGATACCGCGTTCGGCGGGGGACCGGGAATGATTCTCAAGCCGGGTCCGATGACGAACTGTCTCCGTGACGTTCGGCGTGCCGGGCCTCCGGCAGCTGTGATCGGACTGACCCCCCAGGGCGTTCCGCTGACGCAGAACCTTGTTCGTGAACTGGCCACATGCCCGAGGCTCATCCTCGTCTGCGGCCGGTATGAAGGCTTTGACGAGCGGATCAGATCTGAGTTCGATCTGCAGGTTTCCGTTGGAGATTATGTGCTGACCGGTGGCGAAGTTGCCGCCATGGCCGTTGTAGACGCCGTTTCGCGCATGATCCCCGGAACCGTGGGCCGGCAGGAGTCCGTCGAACAGGATTCGTTCTTCACGGGAGTTCTTGATCATCCGCAATACACGCGTCCCGCTGTCTGGGAAGGGCGGGGCGTGCCGGCATCGCTCATGGATGGGCATCATGAGCACATTATCGACTGGCGGCGGGGTCAGGCTCTGCTGACGACGGCTGTCAGACGTCCGGATGTTTTTTCTTCCCAGAAAATCACGAGAGAAGACCGGGAAGCCCTCCAGTCGGCGATCACCGCCGGAGCCGGGGCCCGGTCGCCACTCTCGGCCTCAAAGACCCATTGAACCGGGAACCGGTTCATCCAATATCCTGAAGGAGCATACTCATGAATCCTACGATTGAAAGCGTCGAACGCGGCTATATGAAGAACCGCCAGGCCGTTCCGGAATTCGTTTCGGGCGACACGCTGCGCATCGCCATCAAGGTTCGCGAAGGTGACAAGGAACGTCTCCAGGCGTTCGAAGGCGTTGTCATCTCCAGGCGTTATAACGGTCTTCGCGAGAACTTCACCGTCCGCAAGATCTCCTACGGCGTCGGTGTGGAACGCACCTTCCTGCTGAACTCCCCGAACCTCGCCGAGATCAAGGTTCTTCGCCGCGGTAAGACCGCCCGCGCCAAGCTGTACTACCTGCGCGACCGCGTCGGCAAGAAGACCCGCGTCAAGGACAAACTGATGGTGGCGAAGGCCGAGGGGTGAGTCACGATGCCCTGACACCGGCGTCCGAAAACACCGGTGCAAAGGCGTTCGAGATTCACGACGTCTCCGTACGATCCGGTCAGTCGACGGCAATCGCCATCGACAGGCTCGACTCGGAAGACGTGCTTGGTGAATCCGCCCTCACAATCCTGGGAACGGTGGCGGGCCGGCTGCCGGATGGGTTCCAGTTGATTCTGGAGCAGCATCCGCGTGGCCGGTCGCCGCTGCGTTTCCTGTTGCCTCCCCCGGAGCGTGGCCGGTTCGAGACGGCGATAACCCTGCGGAACGGGGCAAATGAAATTGCCCTTCAGATCGCGGGGTCTGACGGCTCCGTCGTGGATGAGCGGCGGTTTGTCATGCATTACAAGTCATCGTTCCGCGAGTGGAACGAGACGGTCTTTATCGCCTTTCTGCTTGCCTTGATGATCAGAAGCCTGGTTTTGCAGGCATTCTGGATTCCGACCGGCAGCATGGAACCGACGCTGCTGGGTGAGAAGCATGATCCGGTCACGAATGAACTCACCCGCGGCGGCGATCGCATTCTGGTGAACCGGTTCGCCTATGTCGCCGACCTGTCGCTCGACGGGAGAATCTCGTTCGGTCCCCGCTACTGGTTTGCTTTGCCGAAGCGTGGCGATATCGTCGTTTTCAAATACCCTGACAAGAATCCGAATGCCGCTCCGCGCGATTTCATCAAACGCGTGATCGGACTGCCCGGGGATCACATTAAAATAGTTGAAGGTATTGTATCTGTGAACGACGTTCCGCTGGTTGAGCCGTATATCGCGGAGCCGCCCTGGCAGGATTTTGAAACGCGGGTACCGATGGACAGCCTGTTCGTTATGGGCGACAACCGCAATAACAGCGCCGACAGCCGCTTCTGGGGCCCCATGCCTTTGAAGAACCTCAAAGGACAGGCCGTGCTGCTGTACTGGCCGATGGCGCGGTTTCGTCCGATCCGCAGTCATCCGCATCCTGCCAGTTTCCCTGTTGCGCTGGGCCATCCTGGCGACGAGCAGGGCTGACAATCAGAGCCCTTACATGAACAAGGAACTTCCCGGGCATATCCGTAAAGCGTTCCGTTCGATCGAACGGTTTATTCCGGTTGTCGATCTCATTGTCGAACTCCTCGATGCCCGGATGCCGATTTCCTCGCGCCTTACGGGCTTTGTCAGCCGGCTGAAAAAGCCTTCGCTCATCATCCTCGGGAAAGCCGATCTTGCGGATTCCGTCCAGACAGAGGCCTGGATCCGCCGGTTCGAGTCGGAGGGACAGCCCTGCCAGTCGCTTGACGCCCGTCAGGCGGCTTCCGTGAAAGCGCTTGCGCAAAGGCTTCGCAGCGTGACGGACGAAGCCGCGCGTATCACCGGTTCGATCCGCCATGTCAGACGGATGATGGTCATCGGCATCCCGAACGTGGGCAAGTCGACCCTCATAAACGCCCTGGCTGGGCGCAAGGCGGCCCGCGTAGCGAATCTGCCCGGTGTGACCCGTGACATCCAGTGGATCAAACTGGCCGGAAGCCTCGAACTGCTCGATCTGCCCGGGATTCTCGATTTTGGCCTCCTGAAGCGTGGAGAGATCCTGAGAATCATCAATACCATCCCCGGAAACGATGAAGACCAGACGGACCGGGCCCGCCAGCTTTGCGAGATCCTGGCGTCAATAGGAGCCACGCGGATTCTTCCCGGTTTCGACGACGATGCGGCGGGCTCGTTTGGCGAGTATTTGTCAATCTATGCGCGTCGAATGAATTTCGTCGCCCGCGGCGGGGTTCCCGATGAGCGCCGGGCCGCGCTCGACCTGGTCAAGCGGTTCCAGAACGGCGGGTTCGGTCACATCACTCTCGAGGTTGCCGATAACCCTGAGGCGCTGATGGTATGAGCAAGCCGGAGGAAGTTCTCGAGCTCAATGATGATGTCTGCCGCCATATGCTTGGTGCCGGCGGACCCCGTGGTCTCGACCTGGTGCGCAGCATTGCGAATGTGACCGTACGGGCCCGTGGCAACCAGCTTCTGATCGGCGGAGATTCCGATAAGATCGGGCTTGTGAAACAGTTTGTCACGGCCTTGAGCAGGCGTATTGAGACGGAAGGCGGCATGAGCCCCGATGATATGCGCCGGCTTTTCAGCGAATGTCTGGCCGCGGAACCGGAGCAGAATGAGCCGGTATCGGCAGACTCGATCGGCACTCACTCGACGGCTGACTCGTATCCTGAGATCCTGATGACGCATTCCGGCCGCTCGGTCAGGGCCAAGACGGCGATGCAGCAGGCCTATCTGGATGCCATAACGTCCCATGAGATAACGATTTCGATCGGTCCGGCCGGGACCGGGAAAACATATCTTGCCTGTGCAATGGCCGTCAAAGCGCTCAGAGAGCGTCAGGTCAACCGGGTGATTCTTTCCAGGCCCACCATTGAAGCCGGGGAAAAACTGGGATACCTTCCGGGTGATCTCATGGAAAAGGTCGACCCGCATTTCAGGCCGCTGTACGACGCACTGCAGGAGTTTTTAGGTGTTTCCAGGTTTCAGCAGCTCCTCCGACAGGGCATCATAGAGATTACCCCTCTGGGCTACATGCGCGGAAGAACATTCAACGAAGCGTTCATCGTTCTCGATGAAGCCCAGAATACGACCAGCAAACAGATGCAGATGTTTCTCACCCGCATGGGATACGGTTCGCGGGTGGTTGTCACCGGGGACCGCACGCAGATTGACCTTCCATCCTCGAAAGATTCGTCGCTGCACACCCTCCGACAGGTGCTTGGCGGGATCGACCGGATGGCTTTCGTCGATCTCGGCGAGAAGGACGTCATCCGCCATGAACTCGTAAGGCGCATCATTCAAGCCTATGAGAGCTATTATCTCAAGGAGGGCGAGGCCTCGTGAGCGAACGAACCGCCTTCATGCTGTCCGCTTTCATGCGCTGGCTGGATCTTCCGCCCAAGCGGCAGCCGAAGTTTCTCCGCGAGCTGGGCGTGTTTTTCATCGCCGTCGTGCTGATTCTTTTCATCGATTTCAACAGCTTCAGCCCCGAAGTCATCGAAGGTCACGAGGCTCCGAAAACGATCGTGGCGCCCCGGGCGATCAGTTTCGTTGACGAACGCAAGACGGCCGAACTCCGCCGTCTCGAAGAAGAGCGCGTGGAGCCGGTTATCACGCACATCGACAATGCGGAAGCGGAAATGATTTCGCGCTTCAGCCGGTTCATGGGCGAACTGAGCCGTTTTACCCAGGACTGGCGCGACCGTGATCCCATGGAGCTGCGCGAGGAGATCATCGCAAGCTATTTCCATTCGGACAAGCTGTTCGACGAGGAAGGACTGCGCACATCCGTCGGGCTTTCTTCGGCGGAAATCGACAGGCTGAATGTAACCGGCCGGCAGATGCTCATGAATTTCAATCAGACGGTCATCAGCGCCCGGACCCTCGATTCGATACGGAACGAAGTCAAAAAGAACACCGACTCGATGCCGGGCCAACCGGGTTTTAAAAAATTGCTGACGGATATCGTCCGCAACACTCTCATGGTCAACTCGATTGAGGACGAGAAGGCGACCCGGGCTCGGCGGGAAGCGGCAAGCCGGTCTGTGACTCCCGTTAAGCGGAGTTTTCAAAAGGGTCAGAAGATTGTCGATCGCGGAGTGATCGTGACGGCAGACGATGTATACGTTCTCAAAACCCTGGAGAAACAGCTGCAGAAAAACCGGGCCCTGGCTTTTCTTGGAAATCTGCTGCTGGCCGGTCTGCTGCTCACGATCTGCCTTGCCCACCTGCGGCTCACGCGGCACCAGATCCTGAAGGAGTCCGAGCTTTTCCGGCTTACGGCGGGATTGTGGATTGCCACGCTGCTTCTGGCCAAGGTCGTCATTGCCGTGGCAAGCGCCTACGATCAGATGGAGCTCTGTCTCCTGCTTTCGCCGCTTCCGGCGATCGGCCTGCTGATGGTCCTGCTGCTTGATTTTCAGCTGGCCGTTTTCCATCAGCTTCTCCTGGGAATCCTTCTCTACGTGCTGGCCGAGGCGAATGCGCGCATTGCGATCGTGAGCCTGCTGGGAGGGGCGATCGGCATCTTGTCGCTGCACGCTTCGAAAGAAGGCAATCTTCGCGGCATGATCGGCTGGGCCGGACTGAAGGCCGGGATGGCAAACTCCGTGGCGCTGATCGGACTGCTGATGCTGGATGCCGAGAACATGACGCTGAGCAACTGGCGCAGCATTCTCATGACGGTTTCCTGCGGCTTCGGCAACGGCGTCGTGGCGGGAATTGCGGCGAACGGTGTGCTTCCCTATGTCGAGAGCTTTTTTGCCCTGGCCACGGGTTCCCGGCTGCTCGAACTTGCCGACCTTTCCCAACCTCTGATGAAACGGCTTGCCGAGGAAGCTTCAGGCACCTATCAGCACAGTATCATGGTTGCAAACCTTTCTGAAGCGGCTGCGAATGAAATCAATGCCGACGGGCTGCTCGCGAAAATCGGCGCCTATTTCCACGATATCGGAAAATTGAAGCGTCCCCTGTATTTCGTTGAAAATCAGACGACGACAAACCAGCATGATCAGCTGACGCCGTATATGTCGAGCCTGATCCTGGTCGGCCATATCAGGGACGGCGCCGATCTTGCCCGCGAGTATGCGCTTCCCGAGCGGGTCATATCCCTGATAAGCCAGCACCACGGAACGACGCTCATCAGCTACTTCTATGAACAGGCCAAGACCGATACGGACGGCCAGCCCGTCAGCGAAGAGCGGTTCCGGTATCCCGGTCCGAAGCCTCAGACCAAGGAAGCCGCCATCATCATGCTTGCCGACGCGGTTGAAGCGGCGTCGCGCACGCTTCCGCAGCATACTCACAGCCGCATCGAAGGCCTGGTCAAGAAAATCGTGGAGAACAAGCTCAATGACGAAAACCAGCTCGATGAAAGCGATCTGACGCTCAAGGATATTGAGCGGATCGAGCAGACCTTTATCCGCGTGCTCACTTCCATGTATCATGGAAGGATCGATTACCCCGGCAAGCTGTCGAATCAGCCGAAGGGAGGCCCAGATGGAAATACTCATCAGCAATCGCCAAAAGAAGACTAAGTTCAACCTGACCCGGCTTAGAAATATAGCCGAGGAAATATTACGTTTTGAAGAAGCTCCGGATCATGTCGAGCTTTCGATCGTGCTGTGCGATGATGATTTCATCCAGAAGCTCAACAATGATTATCTCGGCCGCAACAGGCCGACCGACGTCCTGTCGTTTCCCATTGAAGACGATGAACTGGATACCGGCGTGCGCCTTCTCGGAGATGTTGTCATCAGCATCGAGACGGCTCAACGTCAGGCGGAAAAGCTGAAGCATTCGGTCGGTCTCGAAGTCGCTTTTCTGCTGGTTCACGGGATTCTGCACCTCATGGGCTACGACCACGACGTCAGCGCCGAGCAGCTCAGAATGCGCGACCGTGAAATGGGAATCTGCCGCCATCTCTGCGACAGAAAACTGCTCAAGGGGCTTGAAAAGCTTGGGCAGTCGACGCTGATTGCCAGGGCCGAAGGCCATTCGCGCACCAAAAGCGCCGCCGGAACAATCACCCGGAACGGGACGCCAAAAGCGGGCGGCAAACCGAAAAGCGCCGGAAAAAAGGGTGGAGGTCGGCAACTCGATGGATGATCCCGGGTCTGATCACGCATGCCGTCCCTCTGCGGAGCTAGCGTTCCCGGAGAATCCGCGCCATGCCTGATCTCTTCTCTTCACTGATTTTCTGCCTTCTGCTCTGTTGCTCGGCGTTCTTTTCGGCAACCGAGACGGCCTTTTTTTCCCTGTCGCCGCTCCGGCTGAGAAAGCTTGAAGACGAGGGTGACGAGCAGGCTGCTGAAATTCTCGGCGTGCTGACGGACAAACAGAAACTTCTGATCACGCTTCTTCTTGGAAACACGTTCGTGAATGTGTCTGCCACCGCGATGGCGACCGCTTTTCTGGTGGAAGAACTTCCGAAGGCTGCGTGGCTTGCGGCTTCACCGCTGGGCGCGTCTCCACAGCTCTGTGTGGCGATCGCTTCAGGGATCATGACCGTTCTGCTGC
>CAZQYQ010000157.1:0-10702 GCA_964597625.1 uncultured bacterium | reverse complement strand
CACTTTGAAGTTTCGTACGCCGCTGTCAATGGGCACAGTGCGGCATCGGAAAATGTTCAGCGTGATGTTCCGCTTCCAAGACGTGCCAGGGCTGAAACGATAGCCGGGCGTCTCAGGAGGTTGTCCAGCAGCATTGCGGCAAATCCGTGTCCCGTGAGCCTGATCAGACGTGCTCCGCTTTCTCCGATGGACCGGTCAAGCGCACCGGACGCCCGTTCCATGTCCTCTTGGTTTGCCGCTTTCCGATCCATCTGGACCGCTGCGGCTCGCAGGAAAAGATCGTAAAGTGAATAATATATGGTGGGCAGGGATGACCCGGCCAGCGCGCCGTTGCCATGCCACCCCGGGTCATTGAAAAATCGTCGTATTCGCTTGCGAACCTCTTCGTCAGCCGTCGCGCGAATCTCGTCAAGCTCGATCGCCGGAATGGCGCTCACCCAAATGGGGCGATCACCCAGCTCGGAAATCGAAATGGAACCGTATCCCCATCCGAGCCGCGCGATATCGCAGATCAGCGTGAACATCGATGAAAAACCGCCCTGCCGGGTCGCGCTGTCGAGATGATGCTCCAGGGCCTGAAAAACGACGGCCCGTATCAGGTTCGCCTTGGATGACTCGTCCGGATACTCTTCCTTCTTTACTGCTTCCATGCATTCGGCCAGCGGACGAACAGGCTGACGGGAAACCGCATGGCCGGTCCAGTCCTGAACACGCTGCCAGAGAGCGAAGCATGTTCCCGGCAGATCCAGGTCGGAGGCACCGAGAATGATTCCAAGATCGGCATGCATCTGCCCGGACTTCTCCACATCAAGCGTGAGCCCCGGCCTCAAAGTCACGGGAGTCGTTGTCGGCATCTCTCTCCTCCGGTCAAAAACGTGATATGAATCAACTGTATCACAGACGCGCCTCCACATGACATCCGGGAACGCCGAAGAAGGATGCTGATTTTCTGCGCGCCTTTACTGGGATGATAATGAGATGATATGCTGAAAAAAGAAGCTGCTTCGGACAGACAAAAATCAAAGAACTGATTCGGTCTGTCATTTATGTAATATAGCAAGTATAATACAACCTGCCAGGGAACGAACGATTCATCCATGAATGCCCAGTGCATCATTCTGACGCGTGATCCGATTTATTCGGTTTTCCTCGAAATGACTGTTCGCGAACATGGGTTCAGTCCCAGGCTTGTCGCGGTCATGGAGAAGGTTGAAGAGTTTTCGATGGTTTCTCCTACGGTGGCCTGGATCATCGATCTCGACAAGCTGCCGGTCACCGTCGCTGAAGTTGCGAGAAAAGCCCGCCATCTGGCACCGGATACAAAACTCGTTTTCATGAGCTCGGCATTTACCAGGGAACTGGCCGCCGAGTGTATCTCTCAGCAGGCGCTGGGATTGCTTGTGAAGCCTATCGCCGTCGCCAGATTGATCGAGATGATGAGCCTGCTGCGCCAGGAAATCACCCTCTCGGAGACCAACGAGGTCCTTACCGAGAGCGAGGCCGATGCCAAGCGGGAAGAGCCGGTAACCGGTGCGCCGAAAGAGCATCCCTATCTGCGCTATGTGCCGATGAAGTGTCCGGTTTGCCTCAGGCCCTTCCGGGCCACCAGATTCAAACTCTGGACCGTTCCCGTTTCTGATACTGACACGGATTTCTGCCCGATCTGCAATGAGTCGGTTCATCCGGAACTCTACACGGTTGTCGTTTGTCCATCCTGCTATTTCGCCCAATATGTAGGCAAGTTCGGTGAGGTGCATGTCATCCAGGAACGGGCACGACTTTTCCTTTCGCCGGTCGGTATCGAAGAAAGACGCAAAATTGCGTTCAACCTCGAAGTGTTCGGTGGTGAACGAACCCTTCTGCACGGGATTAAGAGCTTCGAACTTGCTGCGCACGATGCCGAGCAGCTCAAGCTCACGGGCTGGATAAAACAGGCGGGGGAGTTTTATCTCAAATGCTCCTGGCTCTGCAGACGGATGGGACACGGTCGGTTTGAACGCCATGCCCAGGAAATGGCTCTGGAATTTTTCATACGCGCATACAAGCCGTATAGGGCGATCGAAGGCAGATTTCCGGGAAAAACGACGATTCAGAGCCGCATGGAACCTGGGTTTGAACCTTTGCCCGAGCGAGGCATCGTCGTTACCGGCTTCCTGATCGGCGAGTTGTCTCGACGTCTCGGCAATCTGCAGATGGCCCGGAATTATTTTGACGAAGTGCTGCGGCTGCCCTTTTTAACAAGTATTCTTCACTGGTTACGCATGTCCATCATGTCGAACGTCTCCTCAAGGAAGCCGAAGCAGCCGACACGGGGCGGACAGCCCGATAACTCCGCCCGGTTCCCGATTTCCGGAGCCTGTCGAAAACGACGCCCCCTACACGGAAGCTGGGCCGGGTCTTCTCGGCTTGTACTGCTCCAGAACGAATGAATGGTCGTTGCGTGATCGGCTCGTTCACCGGACAGGCAGAACATATGTCCGATAACAGAAGACAGCCCGCCGAAACCGGCGGGCTGTCCGAGATTGGATTGTCCTGGGTTTGAATTACTCTTCGGCGGTTTCTTCGCCCTTGCGCCCGTATTCCTTGATGACCTGATCTGTCACATTGGCCGGAACTTCTTCATAATGGTCGAACTTCATGGAGAACTCGGCACGGGACTGGGTCATCGATTTGAGGTCGGTGGAATACTTGTACATCTCGGCCAGCGGAACGGTGGCTTTGACCTGCTGCTGACCGCCCATCGGTTCCATTCCGAGGATGCGCCCGCGGCGGGAGTTGATGTCGCCGATCACGCTGCCCATGAACTCATCCGGGGTGAAGACGCAGACTTCATAGATCGGCTCGAGAAGAACCGGCTTGGCCTGAACCATCCCGGCCTTGAAAGCGATCGTGGCGGCCAGCTTGAACGCCAGTTCCGATGAGTCGACATCGTGATAGGAGCCGAAGTGAAGAGTGGCCTTGAAGTCGATCATCGGGAATCCTGCGAGAACACCGCGCTTGCGGGCTTCCTGCAGGCCTTTTTCGACGGCCGGAATGAAGTTGCGGGGAACGACGCCGCCGACGACCGCATCAACGAACTCGAAGTCCTTGCCCGGATTCGGTTCGAAAAGGATCGTGACATCGCCATACTGGCCGCGACCACCCGATTGTTTCTTGTGTTTCCCCTGGACGTCCGCCTTGCCCTTGATGGTCTCGCGGAACGGGATGCGGGGCTTGCTGATCTCGACATCGACATTCCAGCGGCTCTTGAGGCGGCTGATCGCGACGTCGATATGCGTGTCGCCGAGGCCTGAAATCAGGCCCTGGCCCATTTCAGCGTCGAACTCGTAGCGGAGGACGCCGTCGTCGTTGCACAGGGTGTGAAGGCCGGTTCCCATTTTTTCCTGGTCGTTCTTGGTCTTGGGGGCGATTGCGTAGGTCAGCTTCGGCTCCGGAAGCGCGGGGATCTGGAATACGACGTTGTAGCTTTTGTCACAGAGCGTATCGCCGCGGACCGAATACTTCGGCTTCACGAGCATCGCGATGTCGCCGGCGACAACCGCTTCAAGGTCCACGCGGTTTTTGCCGCGCATCGTGAAGAGAGAGCTGAACCGCTCGGTGTTTTCGCGATTGGTATTGTAATAATCCGTGCCCGTGTCCATTTTGCCGCTGACGACGCGCAGGAAGATCATGTCGCCTGCCTGCTCGTTGATCTTTTTGAAGATGAAACTGGCGAACGGCCCGTCAACCTTGGGCTCGACCTTCACCTTGGTATCGGTGCCGGAAGTAACCGCTTCGATGGCGCCGCGCTCGATCGGAGACGGCATGCAGTTCGTGATGAACTCGAGAACCTGGTCACCCCCGAGGTTCTTGAGAGACATGCCGCAGATGAGGGGCTTGATCTTGTTGGAGGCGAGGCCCAGTTTGAGGGCGTGGCGAAGTTCTTCATTGGTGATTGGCTGGCCGTCGAAAAATTTGTTCAGCAGCGCGTCATCACACTCGACGATCGATTCGACCATGCTCTCGCGCATCTTGGTCGCCATGTCCTTCAGATCTGCCGGGATGTCTTTCGTGTCAACCTTCTTGCCGGTGTCGTCGGTGTAGGCATAGGCCTTCATCTCGATCAGATCGATAATACCGGTAAGGTTCGCGGCGGTACCCCAGGGCATCTGGATCGGGATGATCTTTGCATCAAAGGCCTTCAGCTCGTCGATCAGTTTGGAAATGTTGATGTTTTCCTTGTCGAGCTTGCTCAGATAGACGGCGCGCGGAATATTGTGGTCGTTCAGAATCTTCCAGTTTTTTTCCGTTCCGACTTCAATGCCGGAACTGGCGTTGATGACGACGATTGCCGAATCCATGGCCGGAAGAACCTTGTATACTTCTCCGAGAAAATCATCGAAGCCGGGCGTGTCGAGCAGGTTGATCTTGATATCTTTCCACTCGAGGCAGGCCAGGGACGTGCCCACCGTGGTTTTGCGCTTCAGCTCTTCGGAATCGTAGTTCATCACGGACGAACCGTCGTCGACCTTGCCGATGCGCGAGTTGGCGCCCGTATGGAACAACAGCGCCTCGGTCAGCGAGGTCTTGCCGGCTCCACCGTGGGAGACGAGCCCGATGTTGCGAATCTTGTCGGTGGTATACAGCTTCATTGAGTACTCTCCTCGGAACATTTTCGCCCATGCAGAAAGGGGGCGAGTATTTCATGTATGTATACAGGAAAAAAAAGGCAAATGCAACGTTAGAACCATTTGAACTGGAGGCCGAACCACGAGACAACGAGAGTAAGCATCAGAAATGGTCCTGACCAGTTCAGGAAGGTGGAAACGGGGGGCTTCATGCCGGCGGGGCCGGTTTTCAGCAGATACAGGCGGAATGGAATCTGCAGCAGAACGCCGATGAACAGCAGAGGGCCGAATCTGTGGAACGCGACCGCCTCTCCCGGCCGGCCGTGCGCCAGCGCAGTAAAACTGCGGACAAGACCGCAGCCGGGGCAGCTGGAATCAAAAAGCAGCCGGTGCGGACAGGTCGTCGGTATTTCCATGCCGAACAGAGAAACCCGCTCTCCGCCAGGCGCCGCAGGGGTGAGAAGACAGGCGGCGCACAGGATGAAAATGGCGACAAAAAGCTGGTACCGCTGGTGTGAGAAAAAATCGATCACAAAAACTCAGTGACCGCCTCCGGCGGCACGGATGACGCTGCCGATTCCTATGGATATTATAGAATATAATATCAGCTTGGACCCTTTGGGATTGCCCTGGCTGACGTAGACCAGGCCCTGAATGATGCCGATCAGGGGACAACAGACGACGCCGATCCAGTCGGTGGTTGAAAGGGCCGCATCATCGCCGGCGAGAGCCGCCTGGCCCTGTTTGCTCTGGGTCGCACGATCCTCGTCGCTCTGATATTCGTTGCAATGTTTGCATTTGCGGGCGCCGCGGGCAATCGGCTCTTTACACCATCTGCACGGCACGGTACCGCCCGGCGGGGGTGGCGGGGCGCCAGGAACCATGGAGCCGGGCATGGCGCCGCCCGGGCCGCCGAACCCTGATGCGCCGCCATGCATGGCTGGCGCGGACTGCCCTGAAGAGGTGATACACATCGGGGACTTGCAGCCACCCGCCATGCTCCAGCATGCGTCATGATTCGCGGAACGGCATTTCGGGCAGTTATGAATCTGTTCTCCGAGATTGAGCGGCTTGCTGCAGATGCCGCAGGGTTTGCCCGCGACACGCTTGTTCGCCTTCATCAGCTCAGGAAGAGCTTCTCCCGGTTCACCGGTCATCGCCGAAGGCAGGGGCGGCGGAGCCGGGGGTCTCGGCGAAGACGGCACCGGTGGGTGCTGGGGCAGCCGGGGAGGTGCCGAGGGAACCGGCGGCTGTTGAGCCGGACGAACGGGCGGAGGCCCGGCCGGTCTGGGCGATGCAGATCCCGAGACCGTAACCATGCGCTTGCACTGCGGGCACGGGATAAAGGGCCGGCTGTAACCGTCGGCGATCTCGATCTGGGTCTTACAATAATTGCAGGTTACGCTTCCAGCCATTCGCTCTCACCATTTCATGTCGGCGCTGTGCCGATGGAATCTCCGAAAAACCCTCTTCAAGGCCAAGGTACAACCCTGATATGGAAAAATCAAGCTCCGCAGGTGTGACACCGATACTCGCCGGTGCCTGGAACCTGTTTAATATGGTCGAGACAGGCCGGCTTTCCGCACACGGCGCAGTCAACGCTGCAGTCGGGACAGACCGGCGCATTGCAGATGTGGCATTTGATCGTGTGAATGGAGCACAGATCCGTCTGGCACGATCGGCACTTGAAATGGCAGTGCGCGCAGATGATCTGGCCGCAGACCGAACATTTGCTCGTCAGGCATTTCAGACAAAGCTGCCTGCCGCATGCGGCACAGGAAAGCGCGCAGCTCTGACAGACCGGATGTTTCGAGGAACAGACAAGGATCTCAGATCCCTGAACCTGTGTCCCGCAGTTGGCGCATGCCATCATGCTGCCTTCGCCGATCGAGCTTGCCTGCTGTTCGGACAACGTCTTCTCGCCGGCTTCGTAATAACTCGAAAAATCCATTTTATCGATCGGAAGTCGTGAGCGGTTCTTGTCGACCCACTTGGCCGCCTCGCCGTTCAGCGGACTTTTGAGGTTGTAACTCTGAAACGACAGCATCTCACCGATGCGCACGATCAGGTGGGAAAGCGATTCACCGGCCGCCCAGTGGTCGCCGATGCAGATGGCGTGAGGCGCGATGTTCGGATGAAAAACCGGCGTCAGCATGCGGCACTGAGGCGGCTGCCGTGGATAAGATCGTGTGAGATATATTTCTGCCAGATGGCTGTTTTTGACGGCAACGGAGCCGTCGGGCTTCATGACCAGGCTGTTGACAAGAAATTCGATCTGGTATTTCTCAGGCGGATTTCCATGGACGGCTTTGATCAGAATGCGGCCGCCAGCCTGGAATGTTGCGACGATCTTTTCGTAGTCTGCCTGCAGACGCTTCAATCGGATACTCATTTGCTTCCGCCTTCTTCAGCCGCGGGGCTGCCGGTGATTGTGAGAATCTTTGCCCATTCCGGATCCAGGACCTTGAAAAACTCGTCGATCGCGAGAGAGAAATTCAATCCTTCCGAAACGGTCTTCGCATAAATCCAGGTGTTGACTCCGACGAGAAAGCCTTCCGGATCATACAGCCCGCCCCCCGAATTGCCGTGATTGAGCGGGGTCTGCATCTGGATGACCGTCAGGTCGCGGGAACCGTATCTGTTCGTTCGCAGCGCGGATACCACGCCTTCCGTGTAGGTCCAGTTCAGGCCCATGGGATTTCCGATCGCGAAAACCCGCTGACCCGTCGAAATCGGCCGGTTCGGCTGATACTTGATCATCGGCTGAAATCCCGGCGGCGTCTGGACGCGAAGAATAGCTAAGTCTATGCCATCCGGGGCGAGCCAGACCGGCGTCGCACGCCTCGTTTCCCCTGAATAAAACGTGACATCGACATCCTTCGCTTTCCTTTCTAGTTCCGAGATGCCGGATACCTCCTCGCCGAGGGTCAGGACATGTGCATTGGTCAGAACATACGTGAACGAGTCACGATTCCGGATGGCGATTCCTGAGCCGGTTCCTTCGTTGTACGACGAACCCGAGCGGATATGCACGTTCGCCATCAGCGCCCCCCGGATGCGGGGTTCGGCTGTTTTGATCGTGTCGGCGACTTTTCCCATGTCGAATTTCACCCCGCCCGCCGCTCGTTCGGGGCCGCCCCACAACGGAATCAATGACAGGCACAACGCCGCCACGCCGGCCCCCATTCCCCCGAAGGCGAATATATTTCCCTTTATATTCCGGTTCTGCTGGATGAATGCGAGGGAGAGCGCGCCGACGACGATCGCCAGAAGACTGCCGGTCAGGGTGGCAAGGAACGTCATGGTCCCGGTGCCGCTTCCCATCGGGCCCATACTGCCCGAGAACGCCCAGATGGCTATTGTAAGAGCCCCGATGCCCAGAAGAAAGGCGATGATCGAGATGATCGACCAGGTTGCGTCCTTGTGCGCCAGTTCATCAGCGATGGCGGCGGAACCGTGCCGGCAGCCCGCCGGTATGGGGCGCACATTCGCAATGTCGTCTTTGGTGATGACGATCTCAGCCGGGCCATCCCCGACCGCGCTTCTGTGACCGTCCGCGCGGCAGTGATACCCGCCGCAGCCCTTTTCATTCCAGCATGCCAGATGATTGAGCGAACCGCATCGGCTGCAGATCACGCCTTCTTCGGCTTCGTTCAGCGGGACCTGACACGACGGACAGGTTGCGCCGGCCCTCAGACTGTCTACGATGATCGAATCGCCTTTTGAACTCATATGCTCAGGATATCATCGAATATGCCGCAAAGAACACGGCCAGCACGGCCCAGAGGAGCGAAACGCCGAGACCCGCGTAAAAGAGGATCTTCAGGGGCGGCGGCAGCCGTTTGAGCGTGAAAAACCAGCTGTCGGTATACATCGCACACAAATTCGCCGGAAGCGAAAAAAAGAAAAGACAGCCCAGCGCGCTCAGGGCGAACTGACCGATGACCCTGGTTCTGATTTTCAGCAGATCGTCGCCGTCATACTCGCGGCTTTCCCACTCAGCCTTCGTCATCGGCCGTTCCGTCGGGAAATTCGTTCTGCAGACTTTGCAGATCAGCGCTGTCGCGATGATGCTGGAATTGCAGACCGGACACTTTTTTTCGGCGACCCAGCCGGGAGTGAAGGTATCATCGGGAACCGACTCCGTCTTGGAGACGGAAGGCGCCGCCTTGCAGCCGTACGTGCCGCAGCCGCCGATCTCCTTCCAGCATTCATGGTGGTAGGGAAGCGAACAGAGCGGGCAGGTGACAATCATTTCGCCCTGTGAGATGGCTGTTCCGCAGGTGGAACAGATTTTCCCGATCTGGTCATCCGCCGGTGGGACCGGCGTGACCTGAACGGTCTTTGTTCCAGCCGGCCTGGCGCCAGACTGCGGCGATCGTGTCGGAGGAGTGTGCGGTGTGAATGGGGGGGTCTGATTCATGCTCTGTCTTTCTGCTGAAACTCCAGGAGGCTCTCGCCGATGACGATCACATCGCCTTTTTCAAGAATCTTCCGGGAAACGCGCTGCGAGTTCACGAACACGCCCTGGGGGCTCTTGTTGTCGGTAATCTCGAATTTGCCGCCGATCTGCTTGATCTCGGCATGTTTCGGCTCAACCGCCGGATCCTTGAAGATATAGATGTCGCATTTGGGCGAACTGCCGATCACGGTCGGATTGTGGTAGATGACGAACTGCTTCCCGCGCAGCGCGCCGGACTTCATTACGAGCCAGGCATCCTTCGTGAGATTCTCCACGAGGCCGATGAAAACGCCTACCATGGCGCCGATGATGCAAAGCCCGATCAGTCTGCTGACGGCCCCTGACGAAGAAACGCCTACTTTGTGAAGCACGAGGCCGATCGGATCGAAGACAAGCCCGCCCAGAAAGCCGCCCAGAAGCCCGCCGACCAGGCCGTTCAAAATCAGCTTCTTCGAACCCAGCGCCGTCCCCTGGCCGACGCCCATGCCGGCCCCGACGATCGTCCAGGCAAGCGCGCGGCCTGAAATGATCATGAACGTCATGCCGGGCGTCAGAAATGAAAGCGGATCATCCCCGGGGCTCGGGCCTTTTTTCATGAACAGGCCTGCCCCGACGCTCCAGACCATCTGTATCACAATACCACCCAGGAACATGCCGGCGATTCCCCAGGCCAGGCCCAGGCCGAACCCGATCCCGCCGCATCGAAGCGCCTTCGAGCCGTTGCGCGACATCACACCCTCGATCAGCCCGACAAAACCGCCGATCATTGAAGCGGCGACCGGAATCATCAGAATCAGCCCCATGCCCGATTCATCCTGGGCTGTCTTTGAGATGAGCGGCTCGATAATGGCCCAGGAGAGAATCGCCCCGACCAGCCCTGCCATGGAGGTGTAGAAAATCGGGTTCAGCCAGAGGGACGTTTCGACCGGCGCGCGCTCGGTCGGGGAAAGAGGCCGTCTCGCCGCCTGCTCCATCTGGAGCATCTCTTCAATGTGCGGGTCGCGAAGATCACGTTTCTGTATGACGATTGGTTCTTCTGCGTTCATCATCCTCTCCCCATGCTGTTCCGCATGCTTCTTCCCTACTGGAAAAGTCCGGGAAACTTTGTCCTCAGCTCCGGCTCGAGGCCGGGATTCATCTCGATGATCAGCCCGGTCAGCTGCTTGGCGTAGGCAAGGCGGACTTTGTCGATGGAGCCGGCCGCGACTGCCTCCAGATACGGCGCGAGCTGCATCAGAAAACACTCGCCAAGCGCGCCTCGGATCTGACGCACCTGCTCCTGCACCTGCTCCATGCGCTCTCCTGAAGAAACCATCCCGGACGGAAGGTTGGCCAGGATGTTCTGGACTTTCGCTTTTCTCTCCGCCGAAGCCGAAGCGATGCCGGCAATGCGGTCGCTGATCTCATCGATCTCGGCGGCGAAAGAAGCTCCGGAAACCGCATACGCCCCAGATCCGTTGATGACTTCCGAAGACCTGCCCGCAAGCTGCTCGAGACGGGAATTCAGCAGGCGCCACTCCTCGACCGCTGCCGTGTCGGCGGCCCACGAGGCGAGCAGTTCCCGGGTCTCGGCTCTGGAAGCCGTCAGCGCCGATTGGAGCAGCATGCTCCGCAGGGATATGAACGCCATCCC
>CAZQYQ010000156.1:0-10824 GCA_964597625.1 uncultured bacterium | reverse complement strand
AAGCCGCGCGAGACGCTCACGCGCGTGGTGGAGGCGCGTGAGCCGAAGCTGTCGGGCTTCGTGTTCAAGATCCAGGCGAACATGGATCCGGCGCACCGCGACCGCATCGCGTTTCTCAGAATCTGTTCCGGCCGCTTCTCGCGCGGAATGAAAGTCATGCATCACCGCCTCGGCAAGGAGATCGTCATCAAGGATGCGACGATCTTCATGGCGCAGGACCGCACCAACGTCGAGGAAGCGTATCCGGGCGACATCATCGGCATTCACAACCACGGCACCATCAAAATCGGCGACACCTTTACCGAAAAAGAAGCCCTCCAGTTCACGGGGATTCCGAACTTCGCCCCTGAACTGTTCAAACAGGTGCGGCTGAAAAACCCGCTCCGGGCGAAACAGCTTCAGAAGGGCCTGTTGCAGCTTTCCGAAGAGGGGGCGGTCCAGGTGTTCCGCCCCGTTTTAAATAGCAGCGAATATATACTTGGCGCTGTGGGCGCTCTTCAGTTCGACGTGACGATGGCCCGTCTGCGGGATGAATACGGCGTGGATGCCGTCTACGACGCGGTCGATTATGCGACCGCCCGCTGGCTGATCTGTGATGACAAGAACGTGCTTGACGAGTTTGAACGCAAACACCGCTCGCGCATGGCGCTCGATTCCGAAGGGCATCTCACCTATCTGGCCGCCGACGTCTGGCGCCTGGGCAAGCTTGTCGACGACTGGCCGGCCATCAAGTTCCAGACGTTCCGCGAACGCTGCTGACCGGAGAGAGCGGAGAGAGCATGGGGCTCAGCTCTTCGAAAAATCGCCCATGACGCTGCCGATGCAGACCAGCAGATCGCTGCTTGTGTAGGGCTTGTGCAGGAAGCCTGCGCGGCCCGCGAGCGCCTCGCTCGATGTGTTGGCCTCGCTGTACCCGCTTGAAATGATGATCGGAAGGCTGGGCGCAAGCTTCCTGATCTCGGCGAACGCTTCCGTTCCATCCATGCCGGGCATCGTGAGATCTAAAAGCACGACAGAAAAGGCCTCGGGCTGTCTGCGGACCAGCGAGATCGCTTCGATGCCGTCACAGGCCATTTCGACCGAGTAGCCGGCGGCTTTCAGCATTTCACCGGCCAGGGAACGGATAAACTCCTCATCATCGACGACGAGAATCAGGCCGCGCGCCTTGCCGGAGATGATCGCCGGCGGCAGCTCCTGCGCTTCAGCCGCGGTGCCTACTTCCATCGCCGCCGGCAGAAGCACTGAAAATCTGCTTCCATGGCCGGGCTGCGACTCGACGCGAATGGCCCCGTGCAGCGACTGGACAATGCCGAGCACCGCGGCCAGACCAAGACCGCGGCCGGTAAACTTCGTCGAGAAGAACGGCTCGAAAAGGTGGGCCTGGGTATTCGCATCCATGCCGCCACCCTCATCGAGGACATCGATGAACACATAATCACCCGGTTCCGGAGTCTGCCCATGGCCGATCTCCGCGAGAGATTCGGCCGCGCAGTTCATTCTTCCCGTCCGGATGGTGATCGTTCCGGTGCGATCCCCGATCGCTTCGGCGGCATTCACGACCAGGTTGATCAGCACCTGACGCATCTGCGCGAGGTCTACGACGGCGGGAGGCAGACCGCTTGCGAACTCGAACTGCAGCCGGCATTTCTTGGGAATCGAGGCTTCGAGCAGATTCGCCATCTCGCGGATCGTGGCCGCCAGGTCGACGGTCTGCAGAACCAGCGTGCCTTTTCCGGAATAGGCCAGCATCTGCTGGGTCAGTTCGGCGGCCCGTCTGGCAGTCGCGATAACCCGGTCGATATACCCTTCAAGCATGCTTTCAGACTGAACCTGTCTTCGGGCCAGGTCAGCCGCCCCCAGAATCCCCGTCAACAGATTGTTGAAATCGTGGGCGATTCCGCCGGCCAGAATGCCGAGGCTCTCGTATTTCTGCGTCTTGCGTACTTTTTCGTCGAGCACCCGGCGTTCGGCCGAGATACGCTCGCGCTCGGTCACATCCACCAAGTGCAGGCAGACGCCGTGCGAGCCGTGGCCCGGGTCCGGGACCGGCCAGAGATTTATCTCCAGATGATCCTGGCCGCCGTTCGCGCGTGGAATGGCAAGCGTGCGCGTCATCGGGGTGCCGGCGACCGCCGTGTCGAGATCGGCGGAAATGGTGGACCAGGCCGCGGGAGGCGGATCCATGCGGAGGCTGCTGGTCGAGCTGCCGGCGGTTCGGCCAAGGGCGGCAAGCCAGGCTGCTCCCGGGGGATTGCAGGCGACCATCGTCCCGAAACAGTCGACGAGCACATAGCCATCCTTCGTACTGTGGAACATGGCCCGCATGTTCGCTTCTGATCTGCGAAGCTCCTCGGCAACCCGTCTGGGATACGTGATGTCGCGGATGATGCCTTCGGCGCCGATCATCCGGCCGGACGGGTCGATGGACGGAATCGACCGGTCCTGGAGCCATCTGATCGTTCCTTCGCGATGAAGCATCGGATACTCGATGAACGGCTCGGCCATCCCCTTCTGAAGCCGTTCGAGATGGCGCTGATAGATCTCCTGATGGTCTTCCGGAATCAGATGCTGCAGCAGAAACGGCGTCGCGTAAAATTCGTCCGGCGTGCAGCCCGTGATGCGAAATGCCGCGGGATTGACATACTCATACGTGCCCGAGGGAAGGGACAGACGATAAATGAGATCCGGCGCGCTTTCCGTAAGCCGTCTGTACCGCGTTTCGCTTACCCGGAGAGCGATTTCGGCCTTCTTGTACTCATCGACATCCACCATGACCGCGACAAATCCCCCGGGAATCCCTTCTGAGGCAAGCAGCGGGTGAATCAGAATTTCTCCCCAGAATCCGGTTCCATCCCTGCGGATAATATTTTTTGTAATATGGTATTGCTCCGGGCGGCCCGATTCACTCCCCCGCGGGAAGGCAAATCCGTTCTCGGAGTTCATGGTTTCCGCCGTCAGGCCGGTCAGGGTGAAAAATCGTTCGTTTGCTTCGATGATTTTTCCATCTGCATCCAGCAGGACGATTGCTGCAAGAGCATTGGAAAAGAGAACGCGAAGTCGCGCGCGGCTTTCCTGAATCTCCTTCCGCGAGGTTTCCAGGTCGCGTATCCGCCCGCCCAACTCCTCCTGGATATCGCTTGAACGCTGATACAGGATGGCCGTCAGCGAAATGAAGATCAGCAGCAGGAAGCCGCCGAGAATCGTCATGACGGCCCAGGGCGGGGCATGGTTCTCGGGAATGTCGACTTCGGCAGGATCGCCTCCGAACCATTTTTTCCAGAGCGCCTGATATCTTCCGTCAGCTTTGGTCTGATGCAATGCATGATTGATCCGCCGGATCAGGACGTCCTGCTTCAGGCCGCTTCCGAAACAGAGATCCTTGATGTAATGCATGCTCCCCAGATCGGTGATGTCGGAAAACCCCAGCTCGCGAACCAGTTCGCGGCCGGTTCGCCGTTCGATCAACGCATAATCGGCCCGGCCCGAATTCAGCTCTCTCAGAATCTGACGCATGTCGTCCAGACGGGTGATTTTCCTTCCGAACCTGGATTCAGACAGATAATCATCCATCATATCGCCGCGCTGGAGAAGCACATGACGCCCGATCAGATCGCTCTCCCGGCGGACGGGTTCCAGCTGAGAACACCGGAAATAGGTATACACGGTCGGGGCCAGCGGTTCTGAAAAGAGAAACTGATCGGTTCGGCTCGTCGTGAAACAAAGCGCGGCAAGATCGATGCGCCCATGCTGAAGACCCGTGAGGATATCGCTCCAGGGACCATGGCGGAACTCGATCTGAGCACCCAGTTCCCCGCCCAGCAGCCGTATCAGTTCAACCGTGAAACCCGCCGGCTTGCCTGACGTGTCGGTGAACTCGTATGGCGGGTAGGCCTTGTCGATGCCGACGATCAGCTTTTCGACCTCGGTGGTATCCGATGCACTTGTCGCTGGAGCCGCATGGCAGGAGACCGCAGCCAGAAAAACAGACAACATGACCGCGACGATTCGGATGAACCGCATCGCAATGCCTGGCTTCCGTATACAACGCAAATGCATCTGAATGAGGCGGACCCTTTGCAGTAGCTTGATCGTACCCTCTGTCTTCCCAGATTATATGATACCGGAAACCCGGTCGGAAGGAAAAAAAAGACCGGATCTTGTGGGATCCGGTCCGAAATTATAAGGAGGCAAACAAAACCATGATCTGTTTCGGCCCGGAATGGAGTTTTCCGAAGGGTCATCCCGCGAATGACGGCGTACGGGGTCATACATGGCGGAATGCTTCCGATCGTCGACAAACATCGGCAAACAAACCGGGACAGAAAAATGAGTGAAAAATAAATTCAGAGATGGAGATTCAAAAACTCGATCGCCCTGTTCCATGCATCGTTCCAGTCGTCGCCACGCATCATGTGTTCTGAGCGGGGATACTCGATCTGGGCGAGCCTTTCGGGCGTGCGGGCATACGAACGGCGCAGAGACCTGACGAAACATGTCGCGGTCGCCGGTGGAACGGTCGTATCGAGTCCGGCGGTAATCACCAGAAGCGGGACAGGGGAAAATCGTTCAGGCCTGGAGACTGGCCCGGCCGGAGTATCAGGCCCGAGAGTTCCGGAAGATGGGTCTGAACGCCAGTCGGGCGATGCAAGAAAGGGAACAGCCGCATCCGGGCGCGGATCGTGCATGAATGAGGCAAAGGTGGTGTAGCCGCCCATGGAAATTCCCGTCATGGCGACCCGCGCATGAAGCGTCGTTTTGAAATACTCGATCAACAGCGGAATTTCTGCTGCCGCTTCGGCAACCATGGCGATGAATCGCTTGTGAGCCTCGGCTCCGGTTGCCGCGCTCTGTGCATCGAGCTGTTCGTCACGCCTTTCGCCATGATGCGGCGCATCGATGCCGACGGCTGTAAACCCTGAGCGGGCAAGTTTTTCAAGTTCCGGACGCTGGACTTCCTTGCTGACGCCGAGCCCGTGAGCGACAAGAATGACCCGCGCGGGAAGCGGTTCGCGCACGTCGGGATCAGGCACCTGTGCGATCAGCAGAGGAATGACGGCTGCGCCGAGTTTCAGATTCATCGAGCGCCAGAGGACGTCGCCGCCATGACTCGTTCCAGGAGGGTTCATGCGGCAAGTGTACGACACAATCATTCATTGCTCAAGGCGGCATGTTCCGGGTGCAGCTCCCTGGGCGGGCGTTTGCGCTCGGCGGAGAAACAGAGTATCTTTGCCGTCCACATGCATGCAAGCGACGGTCACGAACATGTTCCGGCCGGAGACCCCAGGCCTGATGGCTATTTCCCGGCGCTGAGGTCACGAAATTACCGGCTGTATTTTTTAACGAACGGTTTTTCGCTGATCGGAACCTGGATGCAGAGGCTTGCCGTCAACTGGCTGGTGTATCGGCTTACGGATTCGGCATTCATGCTCGGGGCCGCGGATTTTATCAGCCAGTTTACGGCCTTTCTGCTGATGCCGGTTGCCGGGGTTGTTCTGGACGGGCGCGATCTGAGGCGGAGCATCTGGATGACACAGGTGGCCGCGCTGGTTCAGGCCCTGCTGCTTGCGGGGCTGACGCTCGCCGGCATCGTGAATCTGCCCATTCTGATCGGCATGTGTGCCATTCTTGGGCTCATCAATGCCTTCGATATGCCGGGCCGGCATGCGCTCGTGCCGCAACTCGTGGAGCGGCGTGAGCATCTCGGGAATGCGATCGCGCTGAACTCCTCGGTATTCAATGCCGCACGACTCGTCGGTCCGGCGCTTGCCGGAATCGCCGTTGCTGCTTGGGGGGAAGGAATCTGTTTTGCCCTGAATGCCGTTTCGTATATTCCGATCGTCTGGATTCTCCCCCGGCTCACGACGCCGAAAAGTGAAGTCCGCACGAATCGAAAACCTTTCTGGAGCGATCTGAGAACCGGAGTCGCGTATGCCTGGGGCCATCGAGGGATCCGTTCGATCCTGATCCTTCTTTCGATTTTCAGTTTCATCGGCATGCCTTTTGCCGTACTGCTGCCGGTCGTTGCGAAGGAAATTCTCGGCGGCGGAGCGGATACGCTGGGCTTTTTGATGGGTGCGCTGGGATGCGGGGCGATGGCGGGAGCGCTTCATCTTGCCATGCGTCATGATTATCAGCGGTTCGACGTTTTCTCTCCGTTTGCGTTTGCCTGTTTCGGCGTTTCGCTGACGATTTTTTCCTGGACCTCGAGCCTGTGGCTTTCGATGGCCCTGCTTGCCGTCTCCGGTTACTGGATGACGAGCGGCTGGGCGGCCTTGAACACACGTCTGCAGATGTTGACGGACGACGACAAACGAGGCCGGGTCATGAGCCTGTACATGATGGCATTCATGGGGATGTCGCCGCTCGGAAGTCTTCTTCAGGGGGCGATTGCACAGCATGTCGGCGTATCTGCCACGCTGACCGGCGGTGGAATTCTCTGCATCGTTTCATCCCTGGCCTTCCTTGCAATGAGCCGTGGTGGAACGCCCTGAAGCGCATGCTTGTGATATGCTGGCAGGAATTTCCAGAAAAATTCCGCTGTTAGGGAGTATCCATGAGCAAATCCGAAACTCAGAACCCGTCGGGGGAAAAGCATGCCTGGCGTTTTTTCCGGTCGGGTGGGGTCGACCAGGTCAGCCTCGATTCCGGAGCTGATCTGAAGGCGCTGCGTGAGCTGGATCCCAAGCTCTGGATGGCGTTGAGCTGCCCGGTTCAGGGGCTCGAGCTCGAAGCCAGGACCCTTGCCATGATCGACAGCGATAACGATGGCCGCGTGCGCGTGCCCGAGGTGCTGTCAGCCGTTGAATGGGCCTGTGCGAGGCTGAAAAATCCTGATGATCTGATGAAGCGGTCCGAGACGCTTCCGCTCAGCGCGATCAACGATGCGGACGATGAAGGGAAGCGGCTTGTCGCCTCGGCCCGGCATATTCTCGCCGGTCTCGGCCGGAAGGATGCCGATGTGATCGCTGTGGCGGACGTGGCGGATGCCGCGAAGAACTTCGCCTCGACGCGGTTCAACGGCGACGGCATTGTTCCGGCGGCATCGGCGAACGATGAAGCGACAAAAAAGGTCGTCGAGGAAATCATCGCCTGCATCGGTTCCGTGAATGACCGAAGCGGCGCCGCTGGAGTCGGCGAGGCTCAGCTCGATGCCTTCTTTGCCGCGTGCAGAGCCTATGATGGCTGGTGGCGGGCGGGAGAAGCCGATCCGGCGATTCTTCCCTATCACGAGAACACCGTCGCCGCGTATGCCGCGTTTTCCGCCGTGCGTGCAAAAATTAATGATTTCTTTACCAGATGCCGCCTTGCGGCATTCGATGCCCGCTCGACCGGCCCGCTCAACCGCTCTGAGAAAGACTATGAGCAGATGTCGGTCAAGCTGCTTTCGCCCGACAGCCCCGAGCTTGCCGATCTGCCGCTGGCGAGAGTCGAGGCCGGCTGGGCGCTTCCGCTGAATGATGCGGTCAACCCGGCCTGGATCAAGGCGATCGACCGTTTCAACAAGCTCGTCGTTCTGCCGAGACTCGGCGAAAAAAACGCCCTGACTTCGGCCGAATGGGAAAAAGTCATCGCGACATTCGCGGCTCACGAGGCCTGGCTGGCCCGCAAAGCCGGCGCGGAAGTCGATCATCTGGGCCTGGCGCGTGTGCGGGCCCTTCTGGCCGGCCCGCATGACAGGGGAATCCGCGAACTGATTGCCCAGGACCGGATGCTCGAGCCCGAAGCTTCGGCAATCGACTCGGTCGAGCGCCTCGTGAGGCTTCATCGCGACCTGTATACGCTCCTGAACAATCTGGTCGCATTCCGTGATTTTTATGACCGCAAACGTGGCGCCATCTTCCAGAACGGAACGCTGTTTTTGGATGGGCGCAGTTGTGAATTGTGCCTTCGGGTTGAGGATGCGGGCAAACACTCTCCCATGGCCTCGTTGAGCCAGACATATCTCGTCTACTGCGACTGCGTTCGCACGGGAAGCAGCGAAAAGATGACGATCGTCGCCTGCTTCACGGCCGGTGATTCCGAACGGCTTGCCGTCGGCAGACACGGAATTTTCATCGATCGGCAGGGCCGTGACTGGGATGCCGTCGTGATCAAACTTGTCGAAAACCCGATCAGCATCAGCGAAGCCTTCTGGACGCCGTACCGCCGCCTGGAAAAAATGATTTCCGAGCAGATTGAAGCGTTTGCCGGCGCCAGCGACAAAGCCATGCAGGCAAAGATGGCCGGCGGAATCGCCGGAACGGCGGAGAAGGCGCAGACAGCTGCGGGCGCACCGGCAGCCCCTCCGCCGCCGCCGTTCGATGCCGGCAGATTTGCTGGTATATTTGCAGCTATAGGTTTGGCGATCGGTGCTATAGGAACGGCTCTTGCAAGTGTCGTCACCGGGTTCATGTCGCTCGTCTGGTGGCAAATGCCGGTGGCGTTGCTTGGGCTGATTCTCCTCATTTCGGGACCCTCGATGATCATGGTGGCCATCAGGCTCAGAAACCGCAATGTCGGCCCCATTCTCGACGCGAATGGCTGGGCGGTCAACTCGCGTCTCATGATGAGCATCGCGTTCGGTGGATCGCTGACCAGAACGGCCCATATGCCCCCGGGCTCCCGCCGCACGCTTGAAGACCCCTTCGCCGACGCGGAAAATCCCTGGCCTCGCCGCATCATCTGGCTGCTCATCCTGACCATCCTCATCCTTGGCGGATACAGGCTGCACGCGCACCTCAAACACCGCAGGATGGTGGCCGACAAGCAAGCCGCTCCATGCTCCCGCTTCGGCATGAAGACTCCGGAGTGCGCCACGGCTCCTGCAAAGACCGAACCCGCTCCGGCCCCGGCCGTCCCGGCCGCCGACAACGCATCCGGAACCCCGAAATAAAATATTCTATTGAATACAACAGCCGCCGGGAGCGATCCCGGCGGCTGTGTTCATTTTTGAGGTGGTGCTTTCGGCGCGGCGAGCAGGAAATAGAACGCGACGCCCTTCTCATATCCGTCGCTGAAATTGCCGAATGCCTCGTGCGATCCGTTCGGATCCGTCGGATCGAAGGAGACGCCCTCGAGACTTACGGTAACGCCGCCATAGGAAAATCCTGGGTTGGGGCCGATCTTCGTCAGCTGGTCCTTCAGGCCCATCGCGAACCCTTCGGCCATTTTGAGAACGGTTGCATACTCCTCGCCGGTCAGCGAAAACGCGACGACCGAGCCGAGAGCCGCATCGACACCGATCAGAAAGCCCACGCACCAGGAGTTGGCATTCTGCGCATACTCGATGACCGCATCTTCGACCATCCCGTGCGAACCGTCATCGAGAACCGAAGTCATCACAAAGGTTTCAGGATCGATCTCGAACCAGCTCCAGCGCGGCTTGCCGCCCTCCATCTTCGGTGTCTTCGGAAACAGGAGCGCGCACTTCGTTTCCCGGATATGCTCGACCATTGCCTCGGGAAAGCCTTTCTCCTGCATGATGCCGGCGAGGGCCTCCCCCTTGCCTGGCGGAATGACGTTCACGCCCGTCTGCGCACCCCACCAGGAAACAAGACCCTGTCCCCCGCCGACCCGTTCCTCTGATACAGCGTTAAAGATACCTGCGCCGAACTGGAACGCGGCGACGGCTTCCTTTTCTCCGGAAGCCTGAGGCGCGGCACGGCGGAGATCGATGGTCGATTTCAGACCCTGTCCTGTTTTCGCCAGTCTGAGGATCAGGATGCGGCCGGCATCCGGGCGACCGATGCGGACGCCGGCGCGCCCGGCCAGCTCCCGTTCATGCTGCGTTTGAAGCGCGATCAGTTTTGCGATGCGGCCATGAAGCAGGTCACGGGTTTTATTCCACGCCGTCGGAGAGGCAACGGACGAGGCCGTTTTCCAGGCTGATTCGAGGCCGGCAGCGGCTTCTCGGGGAATATCCGGTGCGTATGCCGCGAGAGCGAAGAGGGTGTTTTCAAGGATCTCGCCTTCGCTGAGGCTTATGACAAGCGGCTGATGCGCTTCGTCGTCCACCTGATGAATCGAGATCTCGCAGCCGGTGATCCTCTGTTCCTTCGTATCGATCGCCTGGTCATCGGTCCCCGACAGCATCGTGCCGTCAGGGAGCCAGGCGGCAGCTTTCAATGTGTTGTCCCCGAAGCTTGCGAAGGCCAGATCGATGATGTCGAGCGACAGCTTCGTCGCCGGGATCTCTGTTTCGAGAAGCGTGAACGGTTGAGGCTCATCACCGTTCCCGCCGCCGAGCGCAGCGCCCATGTTGCTCATCTGCGCCGACGGGTTGCTGTCGGCGGATTTCACGAATGCGCGGACGGTCAGCTTTACAAGGGTATCCGGCAGGGTGCCGGTGTCTTCGAAGGTGCCTTCCGCAAAACGGGCGAACTCGTCCCCGAAGGGGAAGACGATGACCCGGTTGCCGAGTTTTACAGCCGGTAAGGCATCAAGTTTTGCCCCGAAGCCAGTCAGCTTCGCGATTTCCGCCCGGCCCGCATCAGACAGCGCGACCGAGCCCGCGGAAGCATGGACGTTTCGCGATCTGGCCCACATCAGCGTCATCGCGCAGAGATCGGCCGGCGTGCCCCAGCCCTGCGTCAAAACCGCTTCGGGGGCATAGGAAACCCCGGCCTTGCCACCGCGGGCCGGAATGCAGCCGAGTTTACGCATTTCCGCCATGAAGGCCGGTTCATCGAGAGACAGCATTGCTTTCCACCGCCCGGTTCCGGTATGGGTCAGCAGCGTGTGAAACCCTCCCGCTCCCGGCAGTGCCGCCTGCGCGCCGGAGTCATCGCTCTTTCCGGTCCCGGTGGAACCGGTTTCCACAGCTTTTCCCTTCTTCGCCGGGCCGCC
>CAZQYQ010000155.1:0-10837 GCA_964597625.1 uncultured bacterium | reverse complement strand
AGGAGCTGGTGCCCTCCGGGTAGAGATACGCATAATTCAGAGAGTAGCTGCTGTCGCGGCCCGTTATGGTTCCGGTGAGGGCTGCCTTCGTGTACTGAAGCTGGGCAACGAATGACGCATTGCCTCCTGCGACCACGGTCTGGGAAGCAATCAGGTCGGTTGATCCGGGGGCGGGATTCAGCAGTGTGTAATCCGTTCCCGGGATGATCTTGACATACCAGGTCCCCGGCTCAAGCGTGTAAGGGTGCGTGGCCGGCGCATTGTTCGAACCAGAAGTGTAGAAACTGGTTGCGCCTTCCTTCCAGAGCTGAAATTGAACATTACTTCCACCGCTGATAAGCCCGGCGAGACTGACATCGACTCTTGCCATGCTTACGCTGGCCGGTGCGAGGGTTACGTCCGGAACGGTCATTGGAGAGAGAGAGTCGACATGAAAGACTTTTTGATACGTATGATTTTCACCGGCGAAATATTTTGAGTAGTTTAACAGGACGTTGCCGAATCCCACATCCTTGATTTCATATTTTCCCGTAGCGTCGGTATAGGCATAACCGCCGCGGCTGGTCGTAACATAAATACCGGAAAAATCAGTGCCGCTCGGCAGTTTGGCCAGTCCCGAGATGGTTGTTTTTGCCAGAACCGTTTCAAGAGTGCCCATCGAGGTATCGGTGCCGGCGACCGGGGTTACGGAAACCGGGGCGGTCTTCAAAACGAGAGAGTTCTGATAAACGGGAACCAGAATATAGGGAGTGGTAGTGACGGGGATATTTGCAAAGGTGATGGAGCCGTCGCTTTGCGTCCAGCTTATATAGGGAGTTCCCTGGAGGCCGAACAGTTCCCCGGAAACAGGATCGCCGATCTGCGTGGAATTATAGGTGTCGGCGAAGCCGTAAACTATTTTCCCAGATATACTTCCGGTGGGTTTGAGGGCCAGATCAAGGCTGGATATTGCCCCCAATACGACGGGCTGGGAAATCTGCGTGTACGAATTGGCCATGGCGATGAGCGTGTAGGTGCCTACCGGTATCTGCGAGAACAGATACTTTCCCTGGGCATCGGAAAAGGTCTGGTAGCCGTTTCCGTCAGCAGTCAATACCGAGTAATCCGGCTTCGGCTGGGCCATCACGGAGGCACGCACCTTGAGCGAAGCTGGCTGCTCTGTGGGTTTCAGAAGACAGACGGACGCGTTCGGAACCGCATTTCCAAGGTAGGTCACGGTGCCGGCCAGATCGGCGAGAGCCCCGCTGCTGAGCGTGGGGGCTACCGGACTGCCGTCGCCGCCTCCGCCGCCACAACCGACGGCAAGCATGATACCGAGCAGCAGAACCACTGAAAACAATGAACCAAAGGTTTTTCGCATGATCAGATCTCCCTCTTTTACGAAATTCTAGTTGATGACGACGTTGGGGTAGTTCAAAAACTCGTATCCGTCCTTGGCGACAACCACGGTGTACACTCCCGGGGCAGGCGCCTGCAGAAAGTAGTAGCCGGTTGCATCCGTCAGCGTTTCCGCAACACGGACATCACCCTGATAAAGGCCGGCAGCGGCATTCTGCACCGGCAGATTCGTGACGGCATCGCGGATATATCCCTGCACTCCCGTGCCGGTAACGACAACCGTAGGCAGAGTTTCGATCGTGAAATTCTCGAAGACCCACCTGTTTTCAAACCGCGCCATCTGGAATTTGACATTGACGACCGTGGCTGTCGAATCCTGGAATGTGTGGGTCGTATAGACATTCGCCAGGCCGACAACCGGATATTCGATCTTGACGACGGTGAATGTCCAGGAGTTTCTGCCCAGAATATCCCGGAAGGTGATCGTCTGGCCGGTGGTATCACCCGATATCGGTGCGACAAGCGGCCTGGCCTGACTTTCCCATTCCGAAAGCAGGCTTCTAACCGCCAGTTCAGGGGAATCCTCACCCGTTGCCGGAGACGTCGAATTCCCGTTGTTGAGACAGCCGGTCAGGCTTGCCAGGCCAACCATGAGAACGAAAAACAAGAACATCCTGAATCTGTGATGTTGGAAAATGAGGTACACGTCATTTCCTCCTCTGGGGATAAGGAAGCGTCGATCAGCCTCTCACGCACATGATCTTCGCGACGAAGACCAGGTGCAAGCAGTCGCCTGAGTAACGTCCGGTTCGGCGACGGGTAAAAACATACCATACTGGACGGAGGTTTTACAATTCCATCCGAAACAGCCGAATGGCCAACGGCACAAATACCCGTGGATCAACCCGTTCCGATGATGAAATATCTTCTCTCTGTCTCAAAATCGTGACATTCTGCCGCATGTTCCCATTGATGAGCCCGCTGGTTCATACGCATTGGCACGTTGTGCCCGTCATGGGAAAATTTGTTGCATGTGATCCGACACAGGAAATTTGACTCGATGTGTACCTCATGCTAAGATTTTCTTTCGAGAGCGTCCATTGAATGGCAGGCCTGATATTGTGTGGCTGTCAGTATGCGATATGAGGCTGCAGAGGGCGTAAAAGAGTGACTTTGAGAGTGATCCAAGCAAGAGTGAAACCCCATGAGGAGCGTGTTATGAGACGTCTGTGGTTTGTCGTTTTCGCTTTTATTTTCAGCTTCAGCGTCGTGGCGATGGCTTTGGAAGATGCCGGAGTCGTGTTTTCAGATCTATCCGGTCAGGTTGAGGCTCGACCCGGCGATGATGAAGAAGCCTGGGAATTCGCGAAAATCGATCGAAAACTGTTCACGGACGATCATATCAAGACCGGCCTCGATTCAAGCGCGATTCTCAGTTTTGCCGATATGTCCACCTTTGTCATGAAGCCGAGTACCGAAATCATTCTCAGCTCGCCCACGAAGAAGGAGAGCAAGATCAAACTCGCTTGCGGCAACATCTGGGTGAACGTGAAGAAAATGGTCAAAGACGGCACGATGGATATCGAAATGAGTCAGGCCGTCGCCGGTATCAAGGGCACAAATATCACCTGCCAGACCAACCCGGATGGAACCGAAGACAGAATCCAGGTTCTGCGTGGTATGGCGGATATTCTGATAAAGGAAAGCCGGGAACACGTTTCCCTCCAGGAAGGCGAAGAACTCATCGTAAAGAGCGGGGGAAAAGCGGAAAAGGTAGAAATCAATATTCAGGAAGAAATGAAAAAGTGGGATGCTGAGTTGAGCAAAATGGGAGAGACAATCCAGCTTGATGAAGTTCCCGATACTCTTCGACAGATTCATGAGAGTGAAAGTTCTCTCATGAAAGGAATACAAGACGAGTTTAAAACGCTTGTAAGTGGGAAGGTTGAAGAAAAGGACGTGCAGGAATTTCGTAAAAACGCCGAACGATTTTCCGGTGTTCTTATGGAAGACAGGCTCATTATTGCAGCGATCGGATCCAAAATTGATAAAGCATTCGCTTCCAATCCATCCCCTTCTATTCTGGCGCAATTGCAGTCGTACCAGAAAATGGTCGCAGATTCCCGCAAAAGAACGGAACAATATGCAGGCGAAACGGCAAAGATGCTGAAATACCAGTTCAAGACAGCTGCCGTTGAAACCTCCCCCGAAGTTGAACAGATTCAGGCGGAGTTTGCGGAGATATCACAAGAGGTCGACTCCGTCCTTACTGAGCTTGCCGCCAATCCGAGCGGTCTTTCTCAGGACTGGTTTGCTGCTTCCCTCAGCACGTGCAACGATGCCCTGGCTCAGCTCGGAGAACTTTTTGCGAAAACCCAGGATCTTCTGGATAAAGACCCGACAAACCTGACCATTCAGGCTGCATTGAAGCAGATTTCCAGCAGGCAGACGCAGATCATGCAATTGCTTCGTGATCTCGCGGTCGTGGAGGTAAGCCCTTCGACTCTCACGGAAATGCAGCAGCTCGAGGACACAATCGCCGCATCGATCGTTTCTCTTCAGGCGAGAATTGATCTTTACAATAAGATGTCCACTTCAAGCACAGGGGACATGCAGCGCCAGTTATCTGACTCGTTGAAGATTCTCAGTGATTTTTCGGTTGCCCGCCGGAAATACATCAGTTCCCAGCGCTTGTATGAGTCTACGATGAGAGCGGCGTCAAGCCAGAAATTTCACACGGCTGAGCAGGAAGAGATGCAGGATACGTTCGAACGGATATCCAATACCTACCAGCAGCTCGGAATTGTGGCTGAGCAGCTGCAGACAGAGTTGAACAGTCTCGAAGACCAGCTCAATACGATTCTGAAATGAGCACGGAAAAGGGGAGAATGTATAAAATGCGCAATCGAATTGCCGCCACGATAATTGTCTTTGCAATGCTGCTCATGGTCGCACAGGCCTTCGGTTTGGCACTGGCCAGCTCGAAAGCGCTGGATGCATTCAGGAGATATGAGCCTGATTTTCTGACTTCGTTCTATAAGCTCCAGGAAATGGATAGAAAAATTACGAATCAGAATCTCGATCCGAAAAGCAGCGCGTTCGCCGTGATAAAAGATGATGCCGATGAAACGATGGAGTTCGTCCAGAAACGATATGATCTCCTGGATGACCTCTATAAAGGCGTTTCCGGCGATTATCCGGCTGACCGCGCAAGCCTGATGGACGGTTTTCAGCGCATTGACGATCTGTATCGCAAGGTGCGCGATTTTCATATGAATCGCTTCCAGGAGCGGTCTTCGGCCCCGGCAGGGGATACCGGCTCGACGGAACATGAACCACAGGCTGATCAGCTTGTCCCGACGGCGTCACAGAGCCAGGCTGCACCGATGCAGCACATCGAACCGGCAGCCAGCATGCCGGTGACCGGCAAAACGGGAACGACCGCTGAACCCGCGGGAAAGAACGTGACGCTGACCGGTATGCTCAAACTTGAAGCGCGCAATCGGAACGAGAAATATACCGACAGCAATACTGCGCTTCCGAACAATCTTTCGCAGGCGAAGTTGTCGCTGATGTATGAGAGAGATGAGCGGAACAAACTGGTACTCGATGAAAAGATGCTTCAGCGGCGTCGAAATGAGCTGGTGAAAGAAAATGTTCTTTCGCTCGGCTGGCTGCATCAGCATTCCAAGAACACTGCCGTCACCGTGAAAGATACGCTGCACCATGTCTGGTATCCGGAAACCGCAACGAAAAACTATCGTGACAATCTCGCGGAAGCCTTCTGGAACAGTAAACAGGGAAAATACGAGTATCTGCTCAATCTCGGGATGAACAACCGGGTGTATCCGAGATATTCCAGATCGGAATTTTCCCAGTTGAATTACAACGGCCAGGCGACATATTTCGTTCCGAATGGAACGCTGTTTTACGAGAGCACGCACAACTGGCGCAGTTACAAAAATGCACCCAGCCTCGATTATGTCAATTCGACGTATTATAGCGAGTTCAGCCGCTCATACAGCGGAAACAAGAGTGATATTTCCGTGTCGAACACGTATGATACTAGAAGCTATGGAAATGAGGCGATCAACCTTTTCCGATCCTCCTATTGGGATGACTATTTCCGGTTCCAGTATGAACTCCCGGTCAGCAAGACCTTCAGCTGGAACTTCGAAGACGAGTGGCAGAAGCGAAATTATCCCAGTGATGACCCCCGTGGGTATTCGCAGCTGAAACTCAAGACAACCGCGAACATTTTCATCGACAAGCAGACGCGGGGCCGGATCGGGCATCTCTACGTGTTGAACCATGAGAATACGAGGATGAAGACCCACAAGAATCATGAATTTTCCGGCATGTGGGAAAGAAAATACTCCGACACCTTCAAGCTGCGGTTTGAAGATATGTATCATCGCAGAAACGGCGTTGTCGATGATTCAATGGATTTCAATGAGAACATTCTGATCGCAAAAGCCGTCTGGCGCCTTCCCGGAATGATTGAGCTGACGTGGCGGAACGAACATCTGAACCGGGTCTATTCGGGAACTGCCTACCCTGACTTCAAGTATCTTGCATCGCTTTTGAGCGCCAGTTATGTGAAACCGAAAAACTATGACTGGTTGCTCGAGACCGGGTATAAGGCGTTCTCCCATGAAAAAGGCGTGAATGCCGGCTGGAATGAATCCGCCCAGCCGATCGTCCTGGCGAAAGTGAATTTCGTGTTGCGGGACGATCTCAAGCTTCACCTCTCCGCATCGAGCGAAAAGAGCTTTTATAAATCATTTGATACATTAGCCCAGGAACTGTTGTGGGACTTTACTCGCCCGATGACCATCACCGAGTTCTATGGTGGTCTCGAGTATGATTTCTGATCGATTCAAGCGAACATCCAGGGAAAGCCCCTTCCGGACACGGGAGGGGCTTTATTCAATCGGGGTTCTATTCCAGGAATGAATACGAGGAGAGCTCAACGTGGTTGAATTTGATGATCTCGTATCTCCGCCGCCCCCGCACGCCCGGAAAACGGCCCGCATGATGGCCGTGGCGGCCGGATCATGGGAAAACGGCAGCATTGGAGCCGCCCCGCCTCCACCCCCCGGGGCAACTCTCAATGACGTGCGCAGACCCGTTTCATCGATTTCTGGAGGGGATCTGGCTGCGATCGGACTGCCGAGCGCCGGGCCGGGACGTCTCAAAGTTGATTTGACAACCACTCTCGAGAAGCTCTTTCTCTGGGCGATGATCGTCACCGGCATTATTGCAGGTATTGCACTGATTTCCGTTTTCACGGAAAAAGAGGCATTGCCCGTTTTCATCGGTGCGTTCGCCCCGTTCATCGTTTCCTCGGGGCTATACTGGCTGACCGATAATTATTATGTCGTCGATGTCCGGAATCGGATGTTTCTGTATCATTTTCATTTTGGCATCATCGATTTCGACTGGAGCGTGGCCCCATTCAGCCGGATAGCGGCATTCACGACGACAAGCGTTCACAACAGCAGTAAAAAGGGAAAACATGGTCCGCGGACGCACTGGTGGGAGTATGCCACGGTCGCGGTTCTCGATACGGGGAAAATAATTCCGGTAACGGATTTCAGAAGAGAAGCTCTGAGTTCGGGCAACTATATGGCTGAAAAGCTCTCAAAGCTCATGCAGTCCAGATACGTATCGGGCCGTTCCAAATGCGTTCCGGTGGTGAAAAGAGACTCCATGGGCCGGATCACGATCACCCAGGAAGAACCCAGCGATGTTCTGCTGGTTCTGGTGATACTGGGGCTTGTCATCGTTGCCGCCGCCGCCTCGGTTCTGGGTGGAAAATAGGCGGCTGATATGCCGGTCAAGCCCGCACTGACTCGAATCTTTCGATTTTTCAGCGCGGGCTTGTCGTTCGGCGAATGGCGATGAACGTCAGTGAATGCACTCCGACCTCCGCCCATTGGGAAATGAGACCTCGGTAAGAATCTCCTGAATGATCTGCAAAGCTCCGGGAGTCACCCGTTTCTGTGTGGCCGATTCAAAATTGTTCACGAACAGATCGAGGTTGGTCAGAATGTAGTAAGCCTCATCTTTGGTCAGTTTCACCGGTTCCTGCCTCCTTGTTTTTCTCTGGGTTTTCTACCCTCTACGATGACTATCGGCAAGATGCTCCAGAAAATTGAGGGGGTTGGGTGATTTGTGGTAAGATGCCCGCCATGAACAGCTCCGAGACCAGCTTCTTTATCGGTTGTGTGGAACAGGCCGCCGCCGGCGGTTACGATCCGTTGGTGCCGGCGATCTCCATCAGCCGCAATGGCACGCTGGCGAAATGGCGCGGGAAGATCCATTTCATGGATCTTCGCGTGAACGATCCCGGTTTGAAAAAATACCGGACTCTCTTCGCCGATTCACTTCAAAAGGCCCGTAGCCTCGGAATAGAGGTTTTTCTGACGCTGCCGGAAGTCATTCCCACCGTTCACGAACCCCCTCCAGACCCGCCGGCAGATACGCGTCCCCCGCGAGGCCGCCCGGCTCCGCCACCCAAAAAGCCGGTTGTTGCCCTGCCGGTCGTCACCTTCAAGGACTGTCTTCTGGCTGTTCCAAGATCCGTCTTAAGCCGGGAGCGATATCATTCGCTCACCGCCGAAGAGTGTCTTCCCATCATTGATCTTGCGAAGGAATATGGGGTCAAGAATCTCATCGTTCCTACCTCCCGGCCCGGCCTGTTTCTCGATCCTGCGGCGGCTGAGGAGTTCAGGGCCAAGTTGAAAATCATTGCGGCCGCAGCAAAACAGGCTGAAATAACCCTTCATGTAAGAACCGGCGGGCTTTCTTTCGATCTGTACCGGAAGCTTCACCGCGAGTTCGGGTGTTTGCTTGCACTCGATGCAGGCTGGACGCACCTTGAGCGAAACGATCTTGGCGAGGTGTATCAGGAATTTCGTGATCGCATCAGAATCATCCTTATGCATCAGGTGCAGCCGGGTATCAGCAAGTGGGGTGCAAGGCAGGATGAAATCGAACTCACCTGGCGGGAGTATGAGCGTCGATCGGCCGAGTGGCGCTCGTTCCCGGCGAAAGGGGATGCTGACGAGCGCCAGCTTCTTGGCAAGCTTGCCTATGATGCATTCAGGGCGTATCAGAAAGCGAGCTGTAACGAGCTTGCCTATCAGGGGATCTTTCAGGGCGGAGACATCAACTTCGTGCCTCTTCTGAAATTGCTGCGCAAAGACCTGGAAGCCGGCCGCGAGACATATATTCTGCTTGAGACCGTCCCAAATATGAAAAATGTCGAATTCCTCACCAGGTATCTTCTCTCGGATGCCCTGGCGACTCCGTTCTGAACGAGGGGTTACAACGCCGATGCCTTTCGGGAAGCGCCTTGCGATGCTGGTGGTTGCTGCCGTGCTTGTGGCTGGCTGTTCCGCACCGGTGCATGCTGCTGCCCCTGGAAATCTGCCCCCGCAGCCGCTTACAAGCCCGTATGAATTGAACGCTCTCCTGTCGCGTGGGGAGGAGTTGTTTCAGAGTAACAATTTCCGCGAGGCGGTTATTTTTTACTATGAAGCATTGGATATGTCTTCCGATGCGGCTCTGAAAGGAAAAATCCATTTCAGGATCGGGGAGTGCCTTGAAGGCGTGCGGCGGTTTGAGTTCGCCTCGTATCATTACAAGCTGGCTGTGAGAAGCGGCCGTCTGACGGAAGTGCTTCTCAGCCGTGCCGCAATGAAGTTGAAACACCTGCCCAAAATGGCTCAGCATGAAGAGGCTCTCCGGCTCTTCACCCGTGCAATGGCGTTGTACCGGCAGCGTGACGTTCGGGGCTGCATCGATGATTATCTGAAAAGCCTTCAGCTCGAACCGGCTCTGATGGGCCAGGATAATTCGAACCTGCTCGATGATGCCATTCAGTATCTGACGTATGTCGCCGAAAGCAAGGAAAAGGAGCCCGAGCGCCTCCTGAAGCTCGCGACACTTATGGAACTCCGCGGGGACACGGAAAAAGCGATCGAAACCCTGAAACAGATCCTGATTATTTACCCGAACGCCCCGGTTGCCCGCGAAGCCGAAGAAAAAGTTGCATTCTACACGCAGAAACGAAGCTCATATCTTGAGGTGAAACGGCCTCGGGATGCGGTCCAGGAAGTCCAGGAACGTTCCAATCCCGTCATTCATCAGACGAACCTGGAATTTCTCGATCCGGGGACCGTCTCAAAAGATCTGACCGACTGCGCTTACACGTTCAAAGCTTCGAACGAGTCGGCAAATATTCCCGAACACCGGTTCGAAACATTTGCTCTGACACTCGGCAAAGGCGAAAACCAGAAAGAGTTCCCCTTCAAGGCCGACGAGGGAATTGCCGAGCGCAGGCTGGTTTATGAGGATAGCGGCGTCATCTATACCGTTGAATTCACGGAAGTGAATCTGACAACGGCATATATTCAGGATATATATGGAGAAGGCGTGCGATCGACGCAACTGTTCAGTAGTATCAAACTGAACCTGACCGTTTCCAGGAAATAATCCCGAGAGGGGGGCGCCGGCGAAATGCTTTTTCAGATGATGGGATTCGCATTTGGACTCGTCATGGCAGTTCATTACTACGTGTTGCTGGTGTTCCTGCCCGCGTTGATCGATGCGTTTCTGGGCGATGATTGACCGGAAATGCGGTTCCGGCGTTTTCAGTGCGATGAAAGTTGACCCTGGAAACCCGACTGCGCTAAGATTGTACAGATATACCGGTTTTATCTGGTACGAAGATTGCTCTCTGATCCGGGCAAATCTCATGAGGATGTGAGGAGGCGACCATGGAGCGTGGTCAAAAGGCTCGCGACCTGAAGAAAATGTCGCGTGATGAACTGTATAAGCTTGCGCAGAAATTCAACATCAAGGGTCGATCTGCATTAACCAAGGAACAATTAATTGAGCAGTTGGGCCCGTTTGTTGCCTCCGATGTGGCTGTGGATGCGCCGGTCGAGAAAAAGGATGATGAGGCTGTTTCAACTCCCGTTCAGGCAACGGCAAACAAGCGCGGTTCCCGAAAGAACACCGGGGCGGATATTGCAGAATCCGGCAATCAGCGAGGCCGTCGCAATGGAAAAGCATCCGCTGCCGTCGAAATGGCAGGTGGATCGACAAGTGTGCAAAAGCCTGTTCAGCGATTGATGCCGGGCTATGAAGATTCGGCCAGGCCGAAACAGGTGATCAACCGGCCGATTCCGGATTCCGCGCGGCCGGGCGAGGACCGTCTGACCGGCGAACTGCCGCTTGGATACGGAGACACGCGCATCGTCCTCCAGGTCAGAGACCCGCACTGGGCACACTCCTACTGGGATGTCGCGGACCGCACCCGCCAGCAGCTGCGCAAGGCGATCGGCGACGAAGCCTATGATCGGGCGCTGTTCGTTCTGCGCGTGTATGACGTGACTGACATCACATTCGATGGTCTGAATGCGCACAGCTTCTATGACATTCACATTTTTGAGGGCGCCAACAACTGGTATTTGAACCTCGGCCGACC
>CAZQYQ010000154.1:0-10865 GCA_964597625.1 uncultured bacterium | reverse complement strand
GTCGCGAGCTACGATCCCGCGAATTATCACGAAGCGCCGATCGTCATCGACCACGACGAAGAGGGCAAGGGAAATCACATTCCCGGTGGTCCCGCATACGGCTGGATCGACGCTCTCAAACGCGTCGGCACGAAGTTGTTTGCCTCGTTCAAGTCGGTCGTTCCCGAGTTCGCCAACGCCGTAAACGACGGCTGGTTCAAAAAACGATCGGCCCGCATCTACTCCGACGGCACGCTGGGTCACGTCGCGTTTCTGGGCGCTCTGCCCCCGGCGATCAAGGGCATGCCGGATCACAAATTCACGCAGTCGGAGCTGCGCAAGGACTTCTCATCTCGTGAAGACGATTGCTTCGAGTATTCGCAGGCAATCGATGATTTCAAATTTCAGGAGGCAGACCACGTGGAGCTCGAGAAACTGCAGAAGAAAAACACGGCCCTCGAAGCCGAGGTCGAGCGGCTCACGAAAGAGAACAAGCGCGTAAGCGCGGAGTTCTCTGAAGGGCAGCGCCGGCAGAAACGCCAGGAGATCGAGACGTTCGTCAGGACCGGCATCGCCGAGGGCAAAATCCTTCCCGCCTGGGAAAAAGCCGGCATTGCCGAGTTCATGGCGGAACTCGACGGCCAGGACCAGACCTACGAGTTTTCGGAAGGCAAGACGCAGACCGCGTCTCAGTGGTTCCGCGACTTCCTCTCGGGATTCGCATCTCACCCGCTGTTCAAGGCAATGGCGAAGCCCGAAGCGGCGAAATCTCAGGATTTCTCCGAGGACGCCAAGGCCGTGGACATGATCGTGAACGCCGGCGCAGCCGGAAAGACGGAGGGCAAGTAAGCCATGAGCGGATTACTCGGCACAAGTGAAGCCACTCTCGATCTCAAGACCTTGACGTGCGGTCACCCGCCTATCCTGGTCAAACGCACGCTCGCGGCCGATGCGACCGCCCGTGCCGCCGGCACTGTCATGGGAATCGTGACGAATACCGGCTACTACGCACCGTATGGCGATACGGCCAACGACGGCACCCAGGCTGCTAAAGCGGTTCTGGCGGAAGACATCGACGCCCACGGTAGCGATACCGTCGAAGCGCTGCTGCTCGTCCACGGTGACGTGAACGAAGAAGCCCTCGTCGGCATTGATGACAACGGCGCTGCCGACCTGTTCGCCGTCGGCATTTTTGTGAAGTAAGGAGAACACCATGAACGCTCTGTTCAAAGCCTCAAACCTGACTGCCGCCATCAATGCGATGAAGGCAGTGAAAACTCCCATCCTCGACAAGGTCTTCGGCCGGAAACTGCAGCAACTCAGCTCCAATTTTTCGTGGGACATCGAAACGAGTCATGAGCGCATTCTGCGCAATCTGCGACCGGGCGAACCTGCCCAGATCACCAAAAAGCTGCGGCGTGCCCGTGCTTCGTGCGAGGCTCCGCGCTTTGCTCCGAAGCGCAGCATCTCCGCCGAAGAAATGGCCGAACTTCGGAAATTCGGTGATGCCGTTCTGCCGGAGCTTCTGGCGAACCGCATCAACCGGGAGCTTACCGACATGCGCAACGAGATCGATCGGACGCGCGAATACATGGCGGTCCGCGCACTGCTTGGTCAGGTGATCGACTCCGAAGGGACGCTTCTCGTCGATTACGGTTTCTCCGACGACCAGAAACCGGTGCTGACCGGGAAAAAGCTCTGGACCGACAGCGAATCCAAGCCCCTCAAGGATATTCGCGCCTGGAAAAAGCAGATCGCCAAATCGGTCGGCGGCGTGGATGCATTCCTCGCCTTCTGCGGCTCTGGCGCCATGGATGCGCTGATCGACAACAAGTCGTTGCGCGATCTGCTGCAATACCAGGCCGGCCAGCAGCTGGCCGAAAAGGGCCGCATCGCCTATCTGGCCGAGGTCGCGATGGAGGAATACTTCGGCTACTACAAAGATAAGGACGGTGCCGCTCACGACATGATTCCCGAGAACGAATTCGTTCTCGTCGGGGTCTCAACGGAAACCACGGCGGAGCTGTATGCCCCCACGGTCGATTTTGACGATCCCGCCGGTGTCGGCAAGGGGCAGCTCGCTTCGTTGTTCTTTGCCAATTCGTGGACGGAAAAAGACCCCTCCGTCCATTGGCTCAAGGCCGAATCGCGACCGCTCCCGATTCTGTTCCGCCCCGAATGTGTCATTCGGGCAAGAGTCGTGGCGTGATGACAACGGGCTGACGGCCTGTTCGCTGTCAGTATTTTCGCAAGGAGAACTCTCGTATGTTTCGGAAAATTTGCATTCTCGCCCTCATGGCGATGTTCCTCGTCCCTGCCGTCCAGGCGACCGCCCAGGATCCTGCGCTGTGGCGTGACGGCATCGATAACGCCGGTGCCGAGAACCGGACCGGTTTTCGCTACCCTTTGCCGACCCAGGAGCTGCCTTTCAACGAATTCCTGGCGACGGGTTCGCAGACGGTGGGCACGTCCGCGGCTGTCCTCCTGGCCGTGAAGGCTACAGACACCAGGGCTGTCAATGTCGGGTCTGTCGGCGGGGTCACGAACTGGGGCGACGCCACGGTCCCGGACGGAACCGCATGGCCGTTCACCATCGCGAGTGGGTCATACCACACGTTCGTCATCGGGACTTCCACTCCGAAAATCTACCTCCGGCCTCAGATAGCGACCACGACTCTGGATCGCCAGGAGTTTTAAGCCATGCCGTATTGCACGAGCGAGGACATCGCAAAGCACCTGCCCGAAGTCGAGCTGATCCAGCTCACCGACGACGCGGGCACGGGTGCGATCGATGCGGCGCTGGTGACCGAGGCCGTCGAAACCGGCGATGCGATCATCAACGGCGTCCTCTCGACCAGGGCGGTGACGCTTCCGCTGAATCCGGTGCCGAAGCTGATCAACGCGATTTCGATCGACCTGGCCATCTGGGCGCTCCACAACCGTCGCTTTTCCCAGAAGCTGCCGGAGAACGTGACAGAGCGTTATCAGAATGCGATCAAGCTCCTGCAGCAGATTCAGAGCGGCAAGCTCAACTGGGGAAGTTCGGAGGCGCAACCGGCGTTGCCGGCCGAATACCGAACTGACGCCAGGACCACCGACCGGATCTTCTCCAGGACGGTCTTGGACAAGTTTTAGGAGGCACCCGTGATCAACATGAACGCGCCCACGCCGTATATGACGGAAGCAGACTGGAAGCTGGTCCGTCATTTCACGCCCGAGGAAAACTGGGGCGACTGGCGAAAAGTGTATCGCGAGCTCGTCTTCCTGCTCGATGCGTTTAGGGAGTTCGTAGATCGCCGGGTGGTCCTGCACAACGTCCTCGACCTGTCCGGCCACACGGATGGCTCTTACCACTATCCGGGCATGGCTGCTGATTTCCATGTCGAGGGAATGCACGTCGTCGATCAATTCATCGCTGCAAGCCGTTTCGACGGTTTCAACGGCCTTGGCGTGTATCCGGCCTGGGAGAACCCTGGTCTGCATGGCGACATTCGCCCAAAGCGGCTCAAGCTCGAACCAGATGCCCGCTGGCTCAGAACGCGCGGGGGCGTGTATCTCCCGCTGACCTGGAAAAACCTCATGGAGGCATTATGAATTCGATTTTGCTCCTTTTGGCCGGCATTGCGGCCCTGCCGATCGCGAAAAAGCTTGCTGCTCGCGCGAAAGAGCTGCTGCCCATCGCCCGTGACAATATCATCGCTTTCCTGAACAGCGGCAGTTATGCGTTCGAACGGGTGACCGGGGTGGATATTCCCGACGACTTCCAGCATGTCGTCGAAGAGTTCATCAAGAACGCGGTCAGACTCGGCGCGACGTTCTCGGAGCAGTATGTCTGCTTGCCGGAATTCTGGAACAAGGTCTTGAAATATATCCTCGCCAAGAATCCGGCCCAGGCGCTGAGTCTGGGACAGCAGTTGCTTGCCTGGATGAAGAGCGTCGACTGGAAAACCGCAACGATCGCTCTCATCATGCGGACGCTCCCTGACGAACTGAAGCCGTATGTGAACCAGGTGAAGGCCATCGAAGCGACGAACGTCGCCCAGGGCGAGGTCACAAAATCCATCGGCACCGCCATCCTGGCAAACCGCATTCCCGCCACCGTTGTCATTCCCACACGCGAGCAGCTGAAACCGCTCGTGGACGGTGCCGCAACCGCTCTGAAAGCTGCACCGGAAGCCGCGACTACGCTTACCGAAAAATACGCGGCTGGCGGCATGACTCCCGAGCTTGTGGCCGAGATCGAGAAGCGCCACGCGGAGCGGATGAAGGCGCTGAAAGCGGCCTGATCATGGCAATCGCGACGATCACCGACGGCGAAGACGTCCTGATGGGCGCTCTCGAAGCCCTGAAAACGGTCGATGACAAGAAGCTGTTCGCAATCGTCGAGTCGATCGGCCGTCGCGATGCGCCTGCCCCGCTCGCCTTTCCGGCGGCCTACATCTACTTCCTGTTCGACCGGCGCGCCCAGGGATCACCCAGGCCGGTTTACGACCGGAATTTCGAGATTCTGATCCTGAGCAAGAATCTGCGCGGCGAGCGCCAGGCGGCCCAGGACACCTACGCTCTGATCGAAGCGGCCCGGGACGCGGTCATCGGCAAGGATTTCAGCCTGGTAGGAATGAGCCGCTTTGAATGCACGGGCATCCAGATCGTCGATTACGAGGGCGGTGTCATCGCCTACACGCTCGGCCTGACGGCCAAAGCATATCTGCCGGTTCCCGGCACAAATTGAGCGAGGTAATATCATGAGTGATATAGAAATCAATCAACTCCTGCTGGGGAAGCTGGAAAGCTCCGAAGGCGAGGATGCCGTTCCGACTCCGGCCGCGAATGCGATCCTGTGCGGCAACGTCCTGCCGGATTATTCTTTCGAAGAAATCCAGCGCATCGCGGCCGAAAACGGGATTTCGGCGACGAAAATCCTGATCGGCCAGGAGTTCCTGGGGTTCGAAGTGAACCTGGAACTGCGCGGCAGCGGCGTAGTCGGCGTTGCGCCCGATTGGGGCGTGCTGGTCGAGATCTGCGGCTACACAAAACGCGTCATCGCCGCCGCGACGATTGGAAGCCCGGAAAAGGCGTTCGGAAACAGCGGCACACCTTCCGCGCTTGCAGTTGCTTCCGGCGGGTCTTTCACCGGAACCAGACCGGTGCGTTACCTGGTGACGGTGACGACGGCCGGGGCTTCGGGCGCGGCGAAATGCTCGATCGTCTGCCTGGACGATTCGACGCAGAGCTCGACGGATAACGTGATCACGACGGCAACGCCTATCAACCTCGGAGACGAGGGCGCGACGATGACCTTTACGTTCGCCTCGGGCGAGCTCGCTCTGAACGACGCCTGGTATGTCTACTGTTACACGCCCTGCGTGGCCTACGCATCGCGCGCATCGACGGATGCCAAGCAGTCGGCGACCATCTATGACTACCTCGGGCAACATCTGTTCAAGGCCTTCGCCGTGCGCGGCGATTTCGCTCTGAACTTCGCGGCCGGCGCCCTGGCTTCCGGGAAATTCTCGCTGCGTGGCTTGTTCGGCGGCATCACAGATGCTGCAACGCCGGCCGGCGACTTCTTCAACCAGACGATGCCCGTGACGGTCGAGTCGGCGGGCGTACTGTTCGGCACGTATTCCGGGGCCGTGGTGCCCGAACTCGGTTTCACGAGCGGAAATCAGATCGGCAAGCGCCCCGACATGAACGGCGCGCACGGGATCAAGGGCTATCGATACGGGAAGCGCGACCCGCGCTGGACGGCGACGATCGAGGCGGAACTGGAAGCGACGCATCCGTTCTGGGCAGACCTGCGGAACCGCACGGAATGGCCGCTCAACGGCAAGGTCGGCAGCGTCGACGGCAACATCGTCCAGGCGTGGGTGCGCCGGGCCTCCACGGTCGGAAATGCCCTCCAGGACAAAGAAAACATTCTGCACTACGGGCTGTCGGGCCAGGCTCTCTTCGTCCCCGGCAAGTCCGACAACATCGAGATCATCGTGCGCTGAGCACGGAAAACAAGGAGCATCCCATGACCGACCAGGAACTGTTGAACCAGAACAAACTCCCGTACCGGGTTTACCCCGGGAACCGCATCATCGTCACGATCGGCGAGAAGTCGATCCTGTTGAAATGGACGGCCGATCAGTATCGCCGGTATCTCGATCTCATCGCGGCCCAGAAGGTCCGCAAGATGCCTGATAACACGGTCGGCGTCCTCCAGCAGGTATCGCTCGATCGGCTCGACATCCTCGAGATTGCCTGCAATCCGAAGTGTGACCGGATCGATGTCACCCGCGACGAGTTCGCGGTCCTCGACATGAACCATCAGGGCCACATCGCGGAGATGTGGTCGCAGGAGATGCTGAATCCGGGCCTCGCCCCAAACGATCCCGCCCGGGCGCCGGGCGTCGTCTGAGCGCCGGCTCCCGGGAGAAGCCGGGGGCGTTCCTGAGACGCTGTGTCCTGAGAGTGGCCCGGGCCTTCCACCTGGAAGCCCGGGCCGTCTGGAACATGGATCTGGCCGATTTCTGGCCGGCCTGGGAAGACACCATCGAAACCCCTTCGATCGACGAGCGATTTCACGGCTTCGCCGGCGGATTTGGAAAGAAACGTAGATGAGCAACGGTAGCGGCAACAACAACGAAATCGTCATCGTAGTTCGGACCGACGGCACCGCAGCCGTGCAAGGTCTGAACCCCGTCAACGCCGCCATCGACAAAATGAAAGTGACTGCTGACGGCGCGAAGAGCAGCGTCGCCGGCACGACGGCCGTCATCAATGGTCTCACCACGGGGGCGGCCCAAGCGTCGAACACGATCAACAACGTCACGGTCAACATTCGGAACGCCGCCCAGGAAACCCAAAATGCGAAAGTTAAAATAGACGCTTTCAGCGCCGCATACAAGGCGCATGCCCAGCAAATGGCTGCGGCCATGATGCCTCTCACGGCCAAAATGAAAGAGGCTTTTCTGGACCGCCGCGTCGATGTGCAGGGGTTCATCAAGACATTCGGTCAGTTCTCGACCGAACTGAACCAGGGCCTCGAAGTCGTCAACAAGATCGGCGGCGCGATGGGGACCGCCCTGGATTTCACGCGCCAGGCAGCAATGGCGGCCGAGGCGAAACAGTCGTTCGAATCGTATACCCGAACGGTCGGCGTATCGGCCGAGACGATGCTGAACAAACTCCGGGTAGCATCAAATGGGACCATCTCGGATGTCGAGCTCGTCAAGACCGCATCGAAAGCCATGTCGCTCGGCGTTACAAAAGACGCCGACGAGATGTCAAATCTTCTTCTCGTCGCTCGCAACAAGGCCCGCCTGTTCGGCATGGACACCTCGCAGGCATTCGAAGACATCGTAACCGGCATCGGTCGCGGATCTCCAATGATTCTCGACAACCTGGGCATTCAGATTCCGCAGGCTCTTAAAGACATGGAAGGCGGCATCAAATCGGCTGATGGTGTGCAAGCCATTCTCAACGCCACCCTCGCCGATGGCATGAAGCAAATTCAGGACATGGGCGGCGTTGCTGATTCAGCAGCGGACAGCTATCGCCGTGCGGCCGCCTCGGTCCAGAACCTCAAAGACTCCTTCGGGGAAGAGCTCCTGCCGACGATCACGAGCGTCGTGGACTTCATGCGGACGGATCTCATTCCGACAGCCGAAGCCCTCGTGTATATGTATAACTCTGTTTGGCAGGCCGCAGGCCGGGCTTATGAAGGAACAAATGGTAAAGAATGGGCTCTTGCACCGGATCTGAATAAATACACAGATCCTTATGATAGAGCAAAGTATGAAAAGGACTTCTATCAAAAAACTTTTGAAAACAACAACAAGAAAATTTCTGAGATCGGCCGTTATAGTGGCAGCTATATGCAAGAGGCCGCTTCCAAGCTGCAAGATCAAAATAAAGTTCTTCAGGGGTTGATCAACAAAGCTGATCGAGACATGGCGGCCTTCAACAAAAATCGCCTTGTACAGATACATGCCGACCAGAAAAAAAGCAGGGAAGCCGAAATAGATGCTCTTTGGGGCGGAGCCAATACCGATTTCCTCAAGGACTACGAAAAGAAGGCGAAAGAAGAGGCGAACAAGGCCAAAGCCCAACAACGAGAAGCTGCCCAGAAAATCAAAGAGCAGGCGCGTGAGAGCAAAGAACAGTTTGAAGCCTACTCGAAGGCAACCACCAAGTCCTTCATTTCGGGTCTGGAAGCGAACCAGGGCTACGTCAAGAACGGTTCTGCCGTCCTGACTGATGTTGGCAAGCCGAAAGCCCTTGAGGCGGTCATTCCCATCCTGAACGAGGCCACGCGCGCAGCTGGCCTCTTCGTCAACACCCTTTCCGCATCCGATGCCGCTCTCGCGAAGATGGCCTCGTCGGCGGCGGCCGATCCGCTCAAGTGGGTCCGCGACCTCGCCGACACGGCTGCTGCAAAGCTGCTCCCGACGCTCGAAACGGCGGCCGACTACATGCAGCGTATGAGCGACTGGTCGGTGCCGTCGATCTCCGAGAAGGCCATTGAGTCGGTGAACGCCTATGCGAGCGGCCTCGGCGCGATCACGGTGGGCTACGAGGCTATGAAGGGCGCTGCGAACAAAGTGAAGTCGCAGATGCCGCAGTGGAAGAAGGACGACGCGAACAAGGCGTTCGACGAAGCCTTCGAAAAAGCCAAGCAGCGAAGCGAAGAATTCGATCGCCGCATGACGCTCAGCCTGGCCGACGCAACGGAGGCCGGGCTGGCCGATGGATTCACGCGCGGCGGAAACGCGGCGGAGAAGTTCGCCAAGGGCTTCGGCGAGAACATGCTGCGACAGCTTTCCTCGGCTATGTCATACGGCCTCACGCAGGCCATTTTCAGCGGCGGTGGCGGCAACATCCTCGGGTATCTGAGCGGGCAAAACAACCTGGTCAGCACCAACAAAAGCTTCGGAATCACCGACATCCTCAACCCTGTCAACGCGGTCCAGAAATAGATGAGCGGTAACTCCACATCTTCCGCGAGTTCTGCGGGCAACGGCCTCCTCGGCACGCTGCTCAAGCCGATGGCGAAGAACGGGAACCTGTTGTGGGGCAATATCGGCTCGAACCTCCTCACCGGCGCAGTCGCCGGTTTCGCCGTCAACCGCCTTTTCGGTTCCGGCGGCCTGTTCGGCGGCAGCGTCGTGCATGGCCAGGAGAGCTTCGACACCAGTGCCGATCTGAACAGCCAGGTCGGTCAGGCGAAAACCCTCCGCGATGAGCTTTTGAAGAACACCGGCATCACGGACGAAACCCGGCAGCTTCTGGAAGATGCGACGTTCAACAACACCTGGGTGCGCAAAACGAAATCGGGCAACGGGATCACTTCGAAAAAAACCACCACCTATCTGCTCGAAGGCACCGCTGCCGCACAGGCAAGCATTGATGCGATCAAGGATCTCCAGAAAAAGGTTGAAGGAGAGCAGGCCTGGCGTCAATTTCAGATCACGCAGCTCGGGCAATACAGCGAGATCGAATCGCTGAAAATTGCCCTGGATGACATCAACTCACTCGTAACCAGGATTGGCAGCGGAAAGGTCACAGTCACCGAGGCGGAACGCGCCGATCTCCTGACACAGCAGATGCAGGCAAGATCAGGGTTGAATACGGCGACTGGAACCGCGCGAAACAATGCTGCAAGCTACATTTTCAACAATCCGCTTGCAGCGGACACACTCGGCGCTCAAGCCATGCTCCGCATGGCGAACGGCGATCAGGCCCTGGGCAACAATAGAGACATGATCAGCCTGATGCTGCCCGGCATCAAGCAAAGCGGTCTTGCCGAGTTCGAGCTGCAGAAACAGCAGCTCCTGGCCGGCGATGATCCGGCGAAGCTCGCTGAGGTGCTCAAGAGTCGGCAATCCGGCATGTCAAAAGCCATCGAAGCCTACGAGAAAATCTGGAAGGACGCCGAAGAAGAGGCAAACAACGAGACTCTCTCGATCGAGGAGCAGACGGCCGCGTTCGAACGGCTTCAGGATTCTCAGACGGCATTGCTCAATTCCAGACTCCAGTCGCTCCAGATCGATCAGCAGATCGAGCAGCTCGAACGGCAGAAGAAGGAAAAGCGAGCCGACGATCTGATCTCATCGATCTTCACAACGGTCGGCGAGATCCGCGACCAGGGCGGCAAGGAAGTGTTGATCGCCTTCACGGACAACCCTGACGGTCAGGCGCGGCTCCAGGAATGGCTCTCGATCATCGAAGGCCGCGATCCTGATACGGCTGCGATCATCAGAAAAGGCTTCGAGGCGGCTCAGCTGCCTCGGCTGAAGTGAGGTGAGCATATGAAGCTGCTGAAAGAATATGATTCCCTCACCGTCATCGCCGCGTCAGGCTCCAATGCTGAGTTTCCGCTCACGAATCTGCAGGCAGTCGACGAGCCGTATCTGCGCTGGTGGGCTGACGCCTATACGGGCGATGTCTGGATCGCCGTCGATCGCGGTGCGGGCGCACCGGCCATTGATACGGCTTTCCTCAATAACGCGAACTTCCCGATGAGCCGGCTCCAGGGCAACGCGACGAACGAGTGGTCTTCCCCGACCGTGGATATCCTGGCAAACCTGGGTCTCGATAAAATCAAGAATCGGAAAGGCTGGTTCAGCCTTGGCGCGTTTACGCCGAGATGGTTCCGGCTGCTCATACCGGCCGGTCAGACTCTCGATGCGGGCGAACCAACGGTGCCGGCTCTTGGAAATCTCCTCCTTGGGACCGCTGAGACAATCCCAACCGTGGCAGAGACGCCGATCCGCGTGATCTCGCCCAAAATCACGCAGCAGTTCCTCAATGGCCGTGTCAGAAAAAAGTTTCTCGGCGTCAGACGCCAGGCGCTCGGCGTATCGATCAACGATGACTGGGCTCCGATCCGGGATTTC
>CAZQYQ010000153.1:0-10875 GCA_964597625.1 uncultured bacterium | reverse complement strand
GAAAGCCGTCGACAATCAGAGCGGGAACCTTCACATGCCCTCCGCCAGAGAAAAAGCCGCGGAAGCTTATGGCCATGTCATTCTGCTGGTGGGGTATGATTCGGAGACAAAACAATTCATTTTTCGCAATTCCTGGGGTCCCGAATGGGGAAATCACGGCTATGGAACCATTCCTGAGGAATATGTCGTGAAATACGGCGAGGTATCCCTGTTCAACAACCCCAGCCAGTATTCGAAGGAGTTCAAGGAGTTTCTGGAAATTGGCCGCATGGGAGCATCCGCAGTCCTGAACTGACAGCCTCTTCCAAAGCTTTTTTCAAGGTGTCATCAGGTGCATCATCTTCGCATCTGAAAGAGATGCCCTGACATGTAATACTCGTTTGAATCATCGTCCCCGGATCTCCTTTCCGCCCACTGAAAGCCGGTGATCGGCGGGAATCCGTTGTTGAGTCCTCCAGCGTTTGCCGCAGGGTGCTGAATCGTGGTAGTATATTCGCTCCCTGAGCGTTTTTATGTTGGAGGCAAGAATGAGTCACAAGGCATTGACCGTCGGGTTCGATATCGGTTCGGTCAGCATCAACACCGTCATCTGCGCACAAAACGGCGATCTGATCGCCGAGCTGCCCTATCAGCGCCACTTCGGCCGCACGCTTGAACTGTGCGCCCACACGCTGGCCCAGGTCGAGAAAGAATACGGCTCCGAGAGCATCTCGCGGGTCGTTTTTACCGGAACCCACGGCGAGGCCATTGCCGGGGCCGTCAAAACCTACTTCGAAATCGAAACGACGACCCAGACGCGCGGACTGCACCGACTCATGCCCGAGGCCCGCTCCGTGGTCTCGATCGGCGGCCACGACTCGGCTCTGCTGCTCGTTTCACCCGCCAAAGGCGGGTTCCTGCTCGAGGATTTCAAGCTGAACGAAGCCTGCGCCGCCAGCACCGGCAGCTTCATCGACCAGCAGGCCGAGCGGATCTTTTCGGACCACCAGGAGTTCGAGACGATCGAAGATCCGCAGAAGCGCATCGAAACCATTCTCAACAAATTCATCGCCGAGGGCCGCACATCGGACCACCCGGCCAACGTCGCCTGCCGCTGCACCGTGTTCACGAAGTCCGACATGATCCACCTGCAGAACAAGGGGATCCCGGTCAAACACATCATCGCGGGCCTTCACGAAGGGGTCGCGAAGAACTTCAAATCGACCCTCATCAACAACCGCAACCTGGTCGCACCGGTCGCGTTCATCGGCGGCTACGCCACGAACGAGCTCGCCCGCACCGCCTTTTCCAAGATTCTCGGCGTTGATGTCGTCGTTCCGCAGCACCACACGGCCGTCGGTGCCCTGGGCGTCGCCCTTTCTGCCATCGCCGGCGGAACCGGCCGCGCGGTGCGCAGCGACGAGATCGTGAACCTCAAGAGCGACGCGGCATTCAAAGCCCCGACCGTTTCACCGCTCTGCCAGAAGCTCGCCCCGTTCACCCCGTGCGGCGAGTCGCTCGGCCTCCCGGCCGGCAGGGATACAATTGATGTCTATCTGGGGTTCGACATCGGCTCGACGACAACGAAACTCGTCCTCATGGGCCTTGACCAGCGCGTGATCTACAAGCGGTATATTCCGACCGAAGGCCAGCCCGTCGTGGCGATCAAGAAGTGCCTGATCCACATGAAGCAGATCATCGACGTCTCGCGTGTCAATGTGCTCGGCGTCGGCACCACCGGCTCGGGCCGCGAAGTCGCGAACCTGTTCGTCGGCGCCGATGACGTCGTGAACGAAGTCACCGCCCATGCGCGCGGCACGACCCAGTTCCGGCCCGATGTCGACACGATCTTCGAACTCGGCGGCCAGGATGCGAAATACACCTCGCTCAACCAGAGCTTCGTCGTCGATTTCCGCATGAACAAGGTCTGCGCGGCCGGTACCGGCAGTTTCCTCGAAGAGACCGCAAACAAGCTCGGCATCGACATTGCCGGCGAATACGAGAGTCTCGCGCTCGCCGCGAAAACCCCGTTCAAGCTGACCGAGCGCTGCACGGTGTACATGGAATCCGACCTGATGTCCTACCTGCAGATGGGCGCGGCCCGCGAAGATCTGCTGGCCGGGCTTTCCCGGGCCGTCGTCCACAATTATCTCAACCGCGTCGTCCAGGACGGCAGGATCGGCAAGGTCATCAGCTTCCAGGGCGGCCCCTCGCTGAACAGGTCGGTCGTGGCGGCATTCGAAGCCGTCGTCGGAAAGCCGATCGTCACCCTGCCCCACCGCGAAGTCATGGGCGCGATCGGCGCCGCGCTGCACGCGCGCGACGAGGCCGAAGCCGCCGCCCGCCGCGGCGAACCGGTGCAGCCGAGCCGGTTCCGTGGCTGGAGCGTCGTCGACGCGGCGTTCACGCACTCGGAAGAAGTCTGCAAACGCAATCCGAACTGTCACAATCTGTGCAAGCTGCAGATCTACCGCATCGCCGGCGATGAAGCCGTCTACGGCGGCGAGTGCGGCATGTATGAGTCGCGCGCGAAGTCGACGGTGCGAGCCCCCGACTACAACCGCGTCAGGCAGAATCTGTATTTCAAAGCCATGGAAGGCCGGTATCGCGTGCTCGACGAGGAGCCCGCGAAGGCGGCTTCCGCAGCGGATACGCAAAAGAGGCCCACACTGGGCATTCCCCGCTCGCTGAGTTTCTTCCAGACCGGGCTGTTCTGGGTCCACCTGATGGACCGGCTCGGCTTCGACGTCGTGATCACGCCCGAAACGGACAATCGGATCGTCGATGCCGGAATCGAAGCGATGACCTGCGAGGCCTGCTTCCCGATCAAGATCTCGCACGGCCACGCGAGCCGGCTCAAGGGCCGGGTTGACTGGCTGTTTCTGCCCATGATGATCGAGATGGAGGCGCCCCCCGACAAGAAGGGCTACTACTGCCCCTACCTCGAAGCCAACAGCTACATGCTGAAAGCCGCTCTGAAACTCGATGAACGCACGACCCTGATGCCGGCGATCTACCTGAAAACCGGCCGTGACGGTCTTGTGAAGGCGTTCCGGGAAGAGTTTGCACGGGTCGGTCTGAAATTCGACACAGCCGCGTTCATCGCGGCCTACGATGAGGCCTGGAAGGTGCAGGGAACATTCATCGGGGAGCTGCGCTCGCTCGGCCGCACCGTGCTCGAAAAGCTCGGAGACCGGCGCGCCATCGTTGTCGTCGGCCGTCCCTACAGCGCCTACGATTCGCGCACGAATCTGAACCTGTTCTCGACCTTCAGCCGGCTCGGCGTCATCGCGATTCCCCAGGAGCTCCTGGAGCTGGACGCGATCGAGATCGACGCGGATTACCCCAATATGTACTGGGGCTTCGGCGACAAGATATTGAAAACCGCCCGTTATATCAACAACGACAAGCGGCTGTTCGGCCTGTATCTGACCAGCTTCTCGTGCGGCCCCGACTCGTTCATCCTGCATTTTTTCAACGACGAGATGAATCGCACCGGACGGCCGTATCTCGAACTCGAGCTCGATGAGCACTCGGCCGGCGCCGGAGTCGAAACCAGGCTGCTGGCATTCATTGATGTCATCAAGAACCAGCGTGACGTTCGCACCCTCCCGCAGGGCGTCAACATCATCGCCCGCAAGAGCAGCGCACCGCTGCAGGGCCGCACCATCTACCTGCCGAAGATGTCGCAGGGCTCGTATTCGCTCGCTGCCGCTTTCGATGGCGTCGGGTGCAAAGCAGAAGTCATGCCGACCTACACGACGGCGGGCCTCGAGTTCGGCAAGAGCAACACCTCGGGCAAAGAATGTTTCCCGTGCACCGTCACGACCGGCGACATGTTCGAAACCGTCACGAAACTGCGCGAGCAGAAGCGCGACGTTGAGAACGAGATCGCCTTCTTCATGCCGGAAACCGAGGGTCCGTGCCGGTTCGGCCAGTACAACCGCCTGCATCACATGCTGCTCGAACGCTACGGCTGCGGCGGTATTCCGATTCTCTCGCCCAGCTCGGAAGACAGTTATCGCTGCAAAGGGTTCTTCTCCGACGACCAGGCCAACCAGTTCAGGCAGCTTGCCTGGCAGGCAATCGTCTACACCGATCTGATCGAAAAATCGCTCTGGCGCGTGCGCCCCTACGAAAAAGCGAAGGGGACGGCGGATGCGGTGTTCGCCGATGCCCTGCGCGAAGGCATCGACGCGATCCGGGCCGGAGGCGGGCTGAAACTGATGAAAACCGCCCGCAAAGCGGCCTCGAAGTTTTCGGCCATCGAGCGGGAAGAAAAGCGCAAGCCGCTCGTTGGTATCGTTGGCGAAATATATGTTCGTACACACAGCGAGAGCAACCAGGAGCTCGTCAGAACTCTCGAATCGATGGGCTGCGAAACGTTCACCAGTTCGATCAGCGAATGGATCGATTACACGACGCACACGAGCATCGATGATGCCCGTAACCGCTGGAAAGACAACCGTTCCTGGCATACGGGAAGCGAGTTCGCGAAGTTCTGGCTGACCGGCCAGGGGCAGCGCGCGATCTCGAAGCTGATGGGCGTGCCCTTCTCGAAGCTTTTGAACGGCCGGTTCGATCATTCGACCGAGCATCTGCTGCATCTCGTCGACGGGATCTTCTCGAACCACATCAACGGCGAGGCGATCCTCTCGATCGGCGGCGCGTTCGCGTTCCGGGACAGCGGCTTCGACGGCGTCGTGAACGCCATGCCGTTTACCTGCATGCCGAGTACAATAGCAAGCGCTATTCTCAAGGTCCATATGCGCAGGACCATGCCGTTCGTCGACATGGTGTATGACGGAACGATCCAGCCCAACCGCAACACGAATCTCGCGACCTTCGCCTTCCAGGCGAAGCAGCAGCAGGAAGCCCGGCGGAGCCGATAGCCAGATCGCTGGAGCTTCGTGGGAGAATTCGATGGTATATGGATCTTTGCGGGCAGTCGATTCGTCTCAGAACCAGGATCAGATGGGAGCCGTTTTCATGCCGACGATGTCATCAGAGCAAAGACCCCTGCTCCGGGTCCTGATCATCGATGACGAAAAGAATATCCGCTCGACTCTCACCATCTGCCTCGAATCCATGGGATTATCGGCAACCGCCGCGGCATCACCGGAAGAAGCCCTGATCGCTCTGGAAAAAGGTTTTTATGACCTCGCCTTCCTGGACCTTCGGCTTGGAACGGCAAGCGGATTCGACCTTCTTCCGCGCCTTCTGGCTGCAAATCCACATCTTCTGGTGATCGTGATAACGGCCTTCGCGACGCTGGAAACAGCGATGGAAACGATCAGGCGCGGAGCCTTCGACCTGCTCCCCAAACCCTTCACACCGCTCCAGATCCGGCAGATCATCGAAAAAGCGGAATCCCGGCTGGCGCTGGTGCGGCGGATCGACGTCCTCGAGCATGACCTTCGCGAGAGCTGTCCGGAAGCATGTTTTGAAAGCCAGTCGGCATCGATGCAGCAGACGCTTGCTCTCGCGACCGGTGCCGCCGCGTCATCCGCGGCGCTGCTTCTCCGTGGCGAGAGCGGGACCGGCAAAGGCGTATTTGCCCGATTTCTCCACGCGTCGAGTCAGCGCCGGGACCAGCCCTTCGTAACGGTTTCCTGCCCGACGCTCACGGATGAACTCTTGGCCAGTGAACTGTTCGGTCATGCAAGAGGGTCTTTTACCGGGGCCCTGCGCGATCGCCCCGGTAAAATCGAAGCAGCAGAAAAGGGAACGCTGTTTCTCGACGAGATATCCGAAATTTCCATTTCAGTTCAGTCCCGACTCCTTCGCTTCCTTCAGGAAAAACAGTTCGAACGGCTCGGAGAAAACCGGGTGCGGCATGCCGACGTCAGGATCATCGCGGCAACCAATCGCGACCTGGAAGCCGCCGTGAAAGCCGGCACATTCCGCGAAGACCTGCTGTTCCGGATCAATGTCGTTGAAATCAGACTGCCACCGCTGCGCGAACGGCGCGAGGACATCATTCCTCTTGCGCAAAGATTCATCGGTTTCTTCGCACATCAGCTCGGCAGACACTCCCCCGATCTTTCCCCGCGCGCAAAAGAAGCCCTGCTGGCCCATCCATGGCCCGGAAACCTGCGCGAACTGCGCAATGCCATCGAACGCGCCCTGATCGTCTGGCCGGCATCACGCCTCGACCCCGAAGCCTTCCCGGAACGCATATCGGGAGCAACCGGCACAGGCCAGGTCATCGGAGATGATTTGTCGCTGGAAGAGCTCGAGAAAGCCCATATTCAGCGGATTCTCGCGCGCCACCCCATTCAGGAGGAAGCAGCAAAGATTCTCGGGATCGATGTTTCGACGCTCTGGCGCAAACGTCAGCGCTGGGAAAAAGCCTGACCTGCCGGACCTTTTGGATCGGCGCGTTGTCGCCAGACAAGCTCTCAGCCGTATCAAGCCACGATATTCGTTGTCTCAGCCGACGGCGCCAACGGCAGGGTGAAGACGAAACAGCTGCCGCCTCCAACGCGACTGGAAACCGAGATTTCCCCGCCATGTCCGGCCACGATTTCCCGGGCAATAGACAATCCGAGGCCGCTGCCCTGGCTTTTTGTGCCGGGGACCCGGAAAAACCGCTCGAATACCTTATCCAGATACTCCTCCGGAATCCCCTCGCCTTCGTCAGCCACCTCGAACCGTACCGCCTTGCCCGACAGGCCGGCTCTGAATATGATTTTCTTATCCCTCGCCGAGTATTTCACCGCATTTGAAGCGAGGTTTCTGAAAACGACCTGGACCCGTTCCGGATAGGCAAAGACCAGTTCTTCCCCGAGAGCGATTTCACTCACCAGCTGAAGACCGTTCTCCTCGGCGAGAAGACGGTGGGCCGCCACCGCTTCCTCGATCAGAAGCCGGGCCGTGACCGGCCTGGGCATGATCCGGATTTTTCCCGACTGGAGCCGGGACAGATCGAGAATTTCATCAACGAGAGCCCGAAGCCTTTCGCAGTCTTCGCGAGCAGCAAACAGCAGATCCTCCCGCCGTTCCGGCTGTTTCACCGACCCATCCAGAAGCAGATGGATTGCCATGTGCAGGGATGTCAGGGGCGTGCGGAATTCATGGGCAACCATTGCGACGAGATCGTTCTTGAGCTGGTCCATTCGTCTCCAGCGCGTGACATCCTGGAACAGGACAATCGCCCCCTTGATCTCCTCTTGATCGAAGACCGGCGTCCCACGAAGCAGATAGAATATCTCTCCACGCGGCAGCTGAAGTTCGATGGCTTCTTCGAATCCATGCGGCAGATAGGGGCCCTTCCCGGAAAGCACATGGTCCCGGATGCGCAGGATGAGGTTGCGCAGCTCCTCGGGCAGAGAAGACCGTGCCCATTTCCAGTCCAGCTCGAGATCCTTTTCGGCGGCGGCATTCACGTCAAGCAGACTGCCATCGCCGGAAAAGATCGCAACCGGATCCGGCAGACTGTCGATGGTTGCCTGCATGGAATGCTGAACCTGGAGCAGATCTCCCAGCGAGCTCTTTCGATAGATTTCCAGATGTTCGGTCATGGTGTTGAATTCCCGCGCCAGGTCGGCAAATTCGTCATTTTCCTCGAGGATGGTCCGGACTTCGAGATCACCCTGTCCCACGCGTCTGGCCGCAAGCGAAAGGATGTTGAGAGGACGAAGGATCTTTTGTCCGATAAACATCGTTGTCACTATACCAATAAGGGAAGCCAGAATACTCAGCAGAATCATCAGTCGGGTGACGATATGCCCGTGTTCCTTCACATCTTCACTTTTCCGTACCATCGCTTCCTGGTTCAGCGTGAGAATTTCCTCGGCGGTCTTCTTGAACTCGTTGAAGACCGGATAGATGGAAGCGTAGTACCGCTCACGCAGGGTATCGCTTCCAAGGCCGACCGCTCCATCATAGTTTTCCAGATAGGTGGTCCACTGCTTCCGGAGTCTTCGGGCAAGTTCGGCTTCTCCCGACTCCGTGACATTGCTTTCCTCGATGCGGATTTCCGCTTCCACCAGCGGCCGGAACTCTCTGATCATCCCCGCCCCCTCCGGAGCCTTGCCGCTGAGACAGAAGAGAATGCCGGAATCCAGGCGTTCTATCCCATTCGTAATACGCTGGATAGCCAGAACGCTGCGGTAGTTGTCTTTCAGAATCCGCTGGGAGTGCAGGCCCAGATCGGAAATGGTGGCTGTCGCCAGCATCCCCACGCAGATCAGCGCAAGAATCGTCGGAATCATCGCAATGAGCAGCTTTGTTTTTACTCTCATAGCCCGTCACTCTCCGCCTCGTAGGAAACCACATGAACATCGAGGCCTGATGCCTGGTTCAGCAGTCTGTGCATGGGAGAAAGCCCCAGCCACTGTTTCCAGGTCGGTTGCTCGGAACGGCCGACAATGATGTGCCCAACGCCATGCGAACGGGCAAAATCGATGAGTGCCGTCACCGAGTCGTCGGCTTTGAGCCGGACGATCTCGGCTCCGAGTTCTCTTGCCTTTTCCATGTTTTCCGCCAGGATCCGCTGCGCCTCGGAAGAGATGTCGGCGGGCGATTCGCTCGGGGTTTCAACATACACGACGAACCAGTGTCTGTTCAGTTTTCCGGCCAGCCGCGCCCCTTTTCGAAGCAGAATGTTGGCTCTCGGCGACAGGGACGCAATACAGACCATGATCCGGGCGCCGACACTGCCGTTTCCGGCTTCGCTCGGATTTTTCGGCATATGCGTGTCGCGCCGCTCGAGGGCTTCGGCAATCTCTCTCAGGACCAGCTCGCGTAAGGAGTTGAGGTGCGAATCTCTGAAGAAATGTTCCATCGCCCACGGCACTCTCTCTGCCGCATAAATTTTCCCGGCCTTCAGCCGCTCAAGGAGATCCTCCACGGGCAGGTCCAGGGTGACGATCTGATCGGCGCGATGCAGGAACGTGTCGGGAACGGTTTCCCTGATGTTCGTGCCGACGATTTTCTCGACGATATTTTTCAGGCTTTCCAGATGCTGGATATTGAATGCGCTTATCACGTTGATCCCCGCATCGAGGAAGTCGAGAACATCCTGGTATCGGCGTTTGTTCTGAAACCCCGGCGGATTGGTATGCGGAATTTCATCGACCACGACAATCTGCGGCATTCGCTTCAGAACGGCCTCTCTATCCAGCTCCTCGACAGTGATTCCGCGATATTCCAGCCGTTGCCGCGGAACGGTCTCGAGATCGCCGATGAAACTCTCCGTCTCGGCCCTGCCGTGTGTTTCAATGAAACCCAGAACCACATCCACCCCGCGCTTCCGCAGGGCATGGGCTTCGAGCAGAATCTGACAGGTCTTTCCCACCCCCGGAGCAAATCCGAGATACAGCTTGAGTTTCCCGATCCTGGATTTTTCGACAAGATCGAGAAAGCTCTCGGGATTCCGATCACGCGTGCTCGTCATGTGCCAAGAAGGATCGGCCCCTTCCCCCTGTTCAAGATCAGTCGCTCGAGATTCCCCCGGGCAGGCTCGAAGCCGGGATCGAGCGACAAAGCAGCCCGATAGAACTTCTGAGCCTCGAGCTGGTTCCCGCCCACTTCCAATGTTACACCCAGAAGATTGAATGTTTCAGGATTTCGGGCATCCCGTTTCGCCGCCTCCTGCAGATGTTTTTCCGCAGTTCTATAATTTCCGCTACGCATAGCCGTCCTGGCCGCCACCAGAAATTCGCCGCTTGATCTTGGCGAGACATCGGCAGAAGGATCGATGGAGAGGGGCTGGGACATGATTTCTCTGACAAGCGTTCGCAGGGTGTCCGGGGAAAAGGGTTTCTGCAAAAAATCGATGGCCCCGAGCTTCATCGCTTCGACACTGTTCGCAACCGTCCCGTATGCGGTTATAATAACTATTGCTATACCGGAATTGATTTTTCTGATCCTTCTCAGCACCTCTATTCCATCCATTCCGGGGAGCTGCAGATCGAGCAACGCCAGGCGAAACCGCCCCGTTTTGAGCAAGGCGAATCCCTCTTCGCCGTCTCCCGCACCGGCAACATCCCATCCATCGGCCTCGAGAGCCGTCTGCACCGTCAGTCGGATATTCCGGCAATCATCAATGATCAGGATTTCACGAGCTTCACTCATATGTGCCTCCCTTCCCCGATCTCGCGAGGGGCGCCCCAAATCGTGAATCAAGAGCCATGTTCAGCGGCAGGACAGTTACGCGTGGCTCGCCCAGAATTCCCAGCTCTCTGCCCTGGGTGAACCTGTCGACGATTTCCTGAAGCAGCGACGGGCTGATCCCGCGGGTTGCCGCCACCCGCGGCACCTGCACCCGTGCCGATGCCGGGGAAAGATGAGGATCGAGACCGCTTCCGGACATTGTAACAAAATCTATCGGAAGACGGCCCGCTTCGTCACGGCAACGACGCACATCGGATGCAATGCGCTCCGTCAGGGCTCGTGAGGTCGGACCAAGATTCGAGCCGCCGCTGGTCATGGGATCATAGTTTCCGGCCGATGGCCGCGGATGGAAGTATCCCGGCCCGGTGAATTCCTGTCCGATCAGTTCCGATCCCACAACGTTCCCGCTCGGATCCTGCAACAGACTTCCTCCTGCCTGGCAGGCAAAGAGAAGATGTGCAAGCCCCGTCACCGAACAGGGATAGAGCAGACAGCACACCAGCAGCGTTCCAACACAGTATCGCAATGAAACGATGAACGCGTTCATGACACCCTCCTCATCCCAGCCCGATGGCGACCAGCGCCATGTCGATGCATTTGATGCCGAGAAACGGGACAATCACCCCGCCCAGGCCGTATATCCCCATCAGGCGCGGGAGAAGCCGTTCGGCGCTGAGAGGCCGGTATTCAACGCCGCGCAGGGCGAGCGGGATCAACGCCATGATGATCAGGGCATTAAATATCACAGCAGATAGAATAGCGCTCTCCGGAGAAGCA
>CAZQYQ010000152.1:0-10978 GCA_964597625.1 uncultured bacterium | reverse complement strand
AAGGAAATCGGCCCCTCGACGATCATCTCTTCACGGGTTGCCAGCGCTTTCGCGACCTGATCCGCGGCAACCGTCGAGGGAAGTTTCTGTGAAACCTTTTCATTCGCGGCGAGAAGGGCCACCCTGGCGGGGCGGTCAGAGACAAAGATCCTGAACGCCTCAACGGCGTTCTCGACGATTTTGACGAGCATTTCGGCATCAGGCGCGATGTTCAACGCAGCATCCGTCAGAATTTTCAGGCCCGGTTGCGATGGAAGTTCGAAAAAGGCCAGATGCGACAGGAGCGGGTTTTTCTTGATGCCGTGCTGTGAATTCAACACGGCCTTCAGGATGGTGCCGGTGGGGACAAGCCCTTTCATCAGGATATCGGCTTCCCCGTCCCTGATGAACTGGGTTGCTCTCTGGCAGGCTTTCACCGGATCGGATTCGGATACGATCGTTACCATTTTATTCGTGGCGATATCCCCGTACAGATGAACGATCTTTTCCCGATCCCCGACGAGGGTCGCTGCCCCTGCACCCATGCGGACAGCCTCGCAGATGGCATAGGCGACCGCCTCATCCTGCGCGAACGGAACGGCAATACGGCAGGTGCGTTTGCGGTCAAGATCACCGGCCAGCCGGCCGAAAAATGTGGTATCCATTCCCTTCCTCCGTTTTTTCTGCGAACAGATCAGACGCCCAGAACATGCGAGGCAATGACCATGCGCTGAACCTCGCTGGTGCCCTCATACAACTCGAGAATGCGGGCGTCGCGATAATACCGCTCGACGGGGTAATCCTTGATGAACCCATAGCCGCCCAGGATCTGCAGCGACTGGTGCGCGATGCGCGTCGCCATTTCGGAGCCATACAGTTTCGCCATCGCGGCTTCCTTCGAATACCGCTTTTTGTTTTCCTTGAGCCAGGCTGCATGCCATGTCAGCAGCCGCGCGGTCTCGATCTCCATTTTCATCTCGGCGAGCTTGTGGTTGATGCCCTGAAAATCCGCAAGATGCGTGTTGAACTGTTTCCGCTCTCGTGCATATTTGAGCGCTGCCTCATACGCGGCTCGCGCGACACCCGTTCCCTGCGCACCGACTCCGATCCGGCCGCCGTCGAGGGTATCCATGGCGATTCTGAAACCCCGGCCGGGGGTGCTCACCATGTTGTCCTTCGGAATACGGCAGTTCTGGAAAACCAGCTCCGCAGTATTGGAAGCGCGGATGCCGAGCTTGTTCTCCTTCACGCCGACCGTGAAGCCGGGCGTGCCCTTGTCGATGATGAAGGCCGACAGACCCCGGATCTTGGATGCACGGTTCGTGCTTGCGATGATCAGCGCGAAGTCTGATACGCCGCCGTTACTGATGAAGATCTTCGAACCGTTGATGACCCACTCGTCACCGTCGAGAACGGCAGTCGTTTCCTGGTTTCCCGAGTCTGAACCGGCATTGGGCTCCGTGAGTCCGAAACAGCCCAGCTTTTCACCCGATGCGAGCGCCGGCAGATACTTCTTCTTCAGTTCATCCGAGGCGTAGGTCATGATCGGATAAGCCACGAGAGAGTTCGTCAGCGACATGGTGACGCCCTGCGCCGCGCATGCCTTCGATATCTCTTCGATCAGAAGGGTGTAGGTAACCGCCCCCGCGCCGGCGCCGCCGTATTCCTTCGGGATGATGATGCCCATGTAGCCCTGCTTCGCGAGCGCGCGGGTGATCTCCCAGGAAAATTCCTGCTTTTCGTCAAGCTCGGCTGCGAGCGGCTCAATAACCGTGCGGGCGAACTCCGCGGCAGATTGTCTGATGAGTTCCTGTTCGGGGGTGAGTTTGAACTCGATCACGCGGTCGCCTCCTTCCGATGGCGGCGAATCTCTGCGGCCAGAAGCGGGACCACCTGATGCAGATCACCGACGATGGCCACATCGGCGGCTTTCATGATCGGGGCCAGCGCGTCGCGATTCACCGCAACGACGAAGTCAGCGCCCGCAATGCCCGCCAGATGCTGAATGGCTCCACTTATACCGCATGCTATATAAAGTTTCGGACTGACCGACTTTCCCGTCTGGCCGACCTGGTGATCGTGGCCAACCCAGCCGGACTCCACCGCGGCGCGGGAAGCGCCGATTTCCGCGCCCAGCGTCTCGGCAAGATCGCGAATGACGCGAAACTGTGATGCCCCGCCGACCCCGCGTCCACCCGCGACGATGATCTGTGCTTCCGAAAGATCGAGATGCCGGGCGGCGGATTTGATCGTTTCACGAACGATGACCTTCAGATCCGTTTCCTTCAAGCCTATTTTCATCTGCCGAATTTCACCTTTGCGGTTCGAATCGGCAGGAAGCGGCTTCATGACACCGGGCCGGACGGTCGACATCTGCGGCCGATGGTTGGGACAGATGATCGTAGCCATGACATTTCCGCCGAAGGCAGGCCGGGTCTGCAGCAGCAGTCCGGAGGATGCCTCGATACCCAGTTCGGTGCAGTCCGCGGTAAGGCCGGTGCGCAGCCGGTTTGCGGTTCGCGGAGCCAGGTCGCGGCCGGTGATGGTCGCGCCGATCAGCACGATTTCAGGCTTGATTTCCCTGATGACGCCGGTCAGAGCACGACAGAACGGTGCCGTGCGGTACTCGGCGAGTTGCGGATCGTCAACGGTCAGAACGAGATCCGCACCGTGGGCAATCAGCGTTTCGGCCATCTGCTGGATCTGGTGGCCCAGCAGAGCCGCATACAGGGGGACGCGGCGCTCGTCAGCGAGTCCGCGCCCACGCCCGAGAAGCTCGAGAGCGACCTTGGAGGGCGCTCCGTCGCGGGTCTCGGCAAAGACCAGAATGCCCTTCCACGCCGTGAGATCAGCCTTTGGAGCGTCGGAAGCCAGGGAAGAGATCGCCTTGAACTTGCAGGCATCGACGCAGCTTCCGCAGTGTACACAACTGGCGTTCATGATCGCCTTGCGTTCAATCATGTCAATCGCGTCATACGGGCAGGCCTTCAGACAGGCGCCGCAGCCGACGCACAGGTTTTTATCGATAGTAATGGCCATGGCGTTGTCTCAGATGAGTCCTTTCTCACGAAGGAAGTCGAGCGTCTGGCGCACCGTTACGGCGGGATCACCGGTCAGAGTGACTCCTGCGCCTTTCGGGGTCGGGGTGAATGTACGCCGCACCTGGGTTGGGGATCCCTTCAGCCCGATCTGTTCGACCGGGGCACCGATATCTGCCGCTGACCAGACGGTGAACTTCTTTTCGCGGTAGGCACCGATACAGCCTTGCAGAGTCGGAATGCGCGGAAGGTTCGTTTCCTTCAGGCATGTCAGAAGCGCCGGCATCGGCACGGTGAGCCTCTGCGTGCCGGAATCGGTCTGGCGATCGATCAGAAGGCCGCCAAAGGTGAATCGGGCGTTGAGGACATAGGTGACCTGCTGAATCTGGAGAAACTCTGCAAGCTGAGGCCCGACCTGAGCGGTGTCCCCATCGATAGCCTGCCTGCCGCAGAGGATCAGGTCATACTTGCCGATTTTCTTGATGGCGTAAGAAAGCGCTGAAGCCGTCGCCAGAGTATCGGCGCCTGCAAAGGCCCTGTCGGAAAGCAGGATTGCCTCGTCGGCTCCCATGGCCATGACTTCGCGCAGGGCGACTTCCGCCTGGGGCGGACCCATCGAAATAACAGTGACCGTGCCCTCGCCGGCTGCTTCTCGAAGCTCCAATGCGAGCTCGACGGCTTGTCTGTCTTCAGGGTTCACGATGCTTGGAACACCCTCACGGATCAGCGTGCCGGTGACCGGGTCGATCCGGACGTCATTCGTATCCGGAACCTGTTTTACGGTGACAATGATCTTCATCGAATCATCCTTCTGTTAGCTTGAGCCACTTACAGCTTCTCGCCGATGCGGTTGCGCAGAATCTCGGAGGTTCCGTGGCTGATTTTGAGGAAGCGCGAGTCACGGAACAGCCTTTCCACCCGACTTGGTTTGACATATCCCTGACTGCCCATTGCCTGGACGGCGAAATCCGCGACGGAGAACGCCGCTTCCGTGCAGTATACCTTCGCCATTGCAGCCTGGGTGAAGCATGTTGCTTTCGCCGAAGACAGTTCGATGGCGCGCCATACATGCAGGCGCGCGGCCTCGACACGTAATGCCGCATCGGCAAAACGCCACTGCAGGCTCTGAAAGCTGCCTACCGGCTTGCCGAACTGTTTCCGGGTCTTGGCATGCTGCGCGGCGTCGTCGTAGACCTGCTGGCCGAGCCCGGTCGCGATCGCCGCGACCGCGATGCGAAGCTCGCTCATGAGCTGATCATACAGATCAAGCCCATAGCCGTACACGCCGACGAGAGCGTCTTCGCCTGTCTGAACTTTTTCAAAACTGACCGGAGCGGCTTCGAGTCCGTTCATGCCCATGGTCTGGTGCGGGTTGCCGATATGAACGCCGGCGGTTTCGCGCGGAATGGCAAACAGCGACGTCCCGGTGCCTCCCTCCTCCTCCGTTTTCGCGAGGAGGACGATGTGAGATGCACGCCCGGCCCAGTTCACATAGGCTTTGCCTCCGGATATCTCAAACCGGCCGTCTGAAAGCTTTTTGCAGATGGTCGTCATCGAATGGAGATCCGACCCGGCTTCTCTTTCCGTGGCGGCGAGAGAGAAGATTGACTCGAATGCTGCCGCGGACTTCGCCAGCTCGGTTTTTTGGGCAAAATTGAATGCACGGCCGTTCAACCTGAGGCCGAGAATGATCTGCTGCGCGATGAGCAGCCCCACTGCCGGACAGTGTCGGCCAAACTCTTCCAGCAGGAGGGAAAACTGGAACATGCCGAGATTCTCGCCGCCGAGGTTCTCGGCCAGAAACGGTTGCAGAAGCTTCTGATCCCGTAAAACCCCGGGCAAATCGTCTGGAAGACGGCCTGTTATGTCAATGCCTCCGGCAAACTGGGCGACCGCCTCATCTGCGAGCGCCCGCCAGACAGTCTGGCGCTGGAGGTCCTTTTCTTCGAACTCGAAGTTCACGAGGGGATCCTTTCTTTTGCAGTCAGGCCGAAACCGGCCGTTATTTGGTCATTCGTAGATCCTGGCCGGCTCCTCGCCGCGCAGGACTCTCAGTCCGCCCAGAGCCAAGGCTGCAAGCTCGTCCTCGCCGGGAACGACGATGACGCGGCCGATCGGCTCGATATATTCCTTGATATGGTTGACCAGGAAGGTGCTGTGCGCGGCACCTCCTGTGAGCACGAACGCGCGGATCTTGCCTTTCAGCACGGCGTAATAGGAGCCCATCTCCTTTGCGATCTGGTAGGCCATGGCGCAAAGAGCCGCCCGGGCCTCCTCATCGCCCTTCTCGATCCGCTGGACGACCTCGATGACGCTGTTCGTGCCGAGGTAGTTCACGAGGCCGCCCCGACCGACGATGAGTTTCTTCATCTCGGCTTGGGTATACTTGCCGCTATAACAGAGGTCCGCGAGCTCCAGGGGAGGAAGCGAACCCGAACGTTCCGGGGTGAAGGGGCCCGCCTCGAGCCCGTTGTTGACATCAATGCCGCGCCCGCCCTGCAGGGCAACGACGGAAATGCCGCCACCAAGATGGACAGCGACGAAGTTGTCCTTGGAGAAGTTCCAGCCCTCATTTTTGCAGACCTGGCGAACGACGGCCCGGATGTTCAGGGCATGCCAGACGCTGCGCCGGGGAATTTCCTTCAGACCGGAATACCGTGCCACGTCGTGTATCTCGTCGACGACCACCGGATCCACGATATATGCCGGGATGTTGTAATCCCGATGGAACTCGTAGGCGAGAAACGCGCCGATGTTGCTCGCATGATCGCCATAGAGCCCCGACCGGAGGTCATCGAGCATCTTCGGTGTCACGGTGTAGGTGCCGCTGACCATCGGCTTGAGCAGGCCGCCCCGACCGACGATCGCACTGAGGCTGTTCGGCGCGATGTTCTGCTGTTTGAGAAAATCGAGCAGGACCTGTTTGCGCATGGGGCACTGGTCGAGAATCTTCGGAAAATGCGCGAGATCTTTGGGGGAATGGTCGAATTTTGCCGTTGCGACGCATTTTTCGTTTTCGAAGAGGCCGAGTTTGGTGGTCGTGGAACCTGGGTTGACGACAAGAATGATGGGAGAGCTCATGATACCTTTCCTTGCAGTTTCGGGCGGAAGATTTTTCTCAGGGTGGTGGTCATCTTCATACGCTCCGTTGCCCAGCGACGGGCTATCTGATACGGCGTTTGATTCGCCGCTTTTGCCTGTTGATGGTAGCATCGCCCCAGATGCCTGTCAATCTGCACCCGGTGCGGACATCACTCCCAGTCGTCACTGAGAAACGGATTGTGCGCAGCCTCGTGCGCGAGACGGGTTGCCGGACCATGACCGGGGAGAATGAGCCGATCACCAAGCGGAAGCAGACGGTCTTTGATCGCGCTCACGAGCTGTGCCCCGTTGCCGCCCGGAAAATCTGACCGGCCGATCGATCCGGCAAAGAGGGCGTCGCCGGAGAAAATGACATCCCGGAAAGCAAGCGCCACACCACCGGGCGTATGGCCGGGAAGTGATATCACCGTGCCTGTTTCCCGGCCTAGGGTGATTTCGTCCCCGTGTCTGATGATCCTGTCGGGCGGGCGGGCGGTAAATGCCGTATCGAGAAACATCGAGAGGTTGAGTCTGGCATCTCCAAGCATCGGTGCATCTTCCTGGGAACAAAAAACCGCCGCGCCCGTAGCCGAACGAACAGCTTCAAGACCTGCAATATGATCCGCATGGCCGTGCGTAAGAAAAATGCGTGCTGTCTTCCAGGCCAGCTCTTCAAGCCGTTTCAATAACGCCGGGTCATTCTCCGCAGGATCGATAATGATCCCGTCACCGGTTTCCGGATCATAGGCAAGATAGGTGTTGACATCGAGCGGACCGAGAGTGAAGCACTCGATGATGATCTTTCCGGACTGATATTGCTTTGACATGGATGTTTGTCTCTTTCACTCTTCCTGCTCATACGCAGACGGCTTCAATACTCCGATGAAAGGCAGGTTCCTGTAATAATCCTTGAAATCGAGGCCGTAACCGACCGCAAATTCACTGGGAAGCTCGAAACCACAATAATCGACCTTGACGACCCTCTTGTGACACTGCGGTTTGCTGCAGAGAGAGCAGACTTTCATACTCTTCGGATGCCGTGCAGACAGCAGATCGATCAGGTAGGAAAGCGTGAGCCCGGTATCGACGATGTCCTCGACGATCAGGACATTTCTGTCCTCAATGCTTTCATTCAGATCTTTCAGAATCCGCACGACGCCCGAGCTTTTGGTCGCGTGGCCGTAACTGCTGATGGCCATGAACTCGGTATTCACAGGAAGATCGATATGCCTGCACAGATCTGCCATGAACAGGAATGCGCCTTTCAGGATACAGACCAGAACGACGGTTTCTCCTCGATAATCTGCGGTAATCTGCCGGCCAAGCTCTGCGATGCGGGATTGAATCTCATCCGTTGAAATCAGAACCCGCTCAATATCAGGGTGGGGGAACATCATGGCAGCTTGACCCCGCGTGCCCATTCAATCGTCTTTTTCAGGCCTTCATCGAGCGAGACTCGAGGTTCCCAGCCGAGAATCGTCCGGGCGCGGGTAATGTCCGGACGGCGCCTTCTGGGATCATCAATCGGCAAGGGTTTTGTAATGATCGGCAGCTTGCTGTTCGAGAGCGTCAAAATTCGTTCGGCAAACTGCCGTATTGTAAGCTCGGCCGGGTTGCCGAGATTTGTCGGCTGCTGATCGCCCCGCTCCATGACGGCAATCATGCCCTCGACCAGATCGGATACGTAGCAGAAACTGCGCGTCTGGGAGCCGTCTCCGAAAATCGTTAATGGCTCGTTCCGGAGAACCTGTGATATGAGAGCCGGAACGACGCGCCCATCATTGAGCCTCATTCTGGGGCCATACGTATTGAAAATGCGGATGATCCGGGTATCCATCTTGTGATAATCGCGATAGGTGACGGTAAGGGCTTCGGCGAACCGCTTGGCTTCATCATAACAGGAACGGGGGCCTACCGGGTTCACATGGCCCCAGTAATCTTCTCTCTGAGGATGAATCTCAGGGTCGCCGTACACTTCCGATGTGGATGCAAGAAGCAGTCTGGCGCCGTGCTGCTTGGCCAGTCCAAGCATGTTATGCGTTCCGAGCGCACCGACCTTCATGGTCTGAATGGGGAGTTTCTGATAATCGATCGGACTGGCCGGCGAGGCGAGATGAAAAATCCGGTCGATCTTGTCTCCGAAGTAGATCGGTTTTGTGATGTCGTGCTCAACCAGCGTGACGGAACCTGAATCAATATGCTTGGCTATATTATCACGGCGTCCCGTGACGAAATTATCGAGAACGATGAGCTTGTGACCGAGTTCTACAAGTCTCTCGATCAGATGTGATCCGATAAAGCCGGCACCGCCGGAAACGACGATTCGCATTCAAGATCTCCTGGATGGTTTCATTGAGTGCTCATTCAAACACCCATCATCAGAAAAATCAACGTTGAATTCTGGAACTTTCTCATGGGTCTGAGGTCAAAGAACATAGGCTGAACAGACCAGCTGATGTTTTTTTCCAGACAGGGAATATCTTCCAGGAGGCTTATCATGAACCTGATGTTTCGTTCCCACGGCCTTTTCAGGGCGTTCACGGAAATCATCCTTCTGTCCGTATTCATCGGCGTGTCGGCTGTGGCCGGGGCTGATCCCGGCCAGGCAGCAAGAGAGCTGCAGACGGCATTTACCACGGTGGCCAGGAATCTCAAGCCCAGCGTGGTGAATATCAGGATCGAGCGCACGGAAGGGACCCCGGATAGTCTCTCTGAAGAAGAGGGTGAGGGAAACCAGTTCAGAGGAACGCCGTTTGACGACTTTTTCAAGGAGTTGTTCAAAAAAATGCCGCGCGGGAGAAAATTTGGGCCAAAAGCTCCGTTCAAATCCGAAGCGGCAGGCTCCGGCGTCATTTTTGATGCGAAGGGGACCATTCTCACGAATAACCACGTTGTGAAGGGGGCATCGGCAATAACCGTGAAATTTCATGACGGAAAAGAGGCAAAGGCGACGGTTGTAGGCCAGGATCCGCAAAGCGATCTGGCCGTCATACGGGTGAACGTGGATTTTCCTCTCCATGCCGCTTCATTTGCGGATTCAGACAAGGTCGAGGTCGGACAGTGGTGCATGGCGATTGGCAGTCCGCTTGGACTCGAACAGACGGTAACCGTCGGTGTGGTCAGCGCGATGGGACGTTCGGGCATCGGTGCGACCCCAATCGAAGATTTCATTCAGACAGATGCGAGCATCAATCCGGGAAATTCCGGCGGTCCCCTCGTCGACCTCGATGGCCGGGTGATCGGCATCAATACACTGATTTTTACCGCTCCCGGCTCGGGAATCGGCTTTGCGATTCCCTCGAATATGGCCGGCCGGGTTGCTTCCCAGATTGTCACAAACGGTTCTGTCGAACGCCCATATGTCGGTATCAGCATGCAGGCGGTAACGCAGGAACTCGCGGAACATTTTTCCCTGACAGACAAGAACGGCGCTGTCGTCATGGAGGTTAATCCGGATACCCCCTCGGCGAAAGCGGGTTTGCAGCAGATGGATATCATCAGATCCGTTGATGGCAGGGAAGTCAGGAGCACGAGCGATGTTCAAAAATACATTCTCGGGCGCAATGTTGGAGATACAATATCATTAGAGATACTTAGAAACGGCGAAAAGAAAACGATTCCCGTCAAGCTCGAAAGGATGCCTCGGGCTTTTGGTATCCGTGATCCCGAAGATCTGATGCACCAGGCTGAAAAGGACGGTGTGGAGAAAGAGTCGGAACGGCCGTATAAGCATCTTGGCTTTTCATTCAAACCGATAACTCCGGAGATCGCCGGATCCATGGGACTTGAGACAAAATCCGGCCTGCTCGTAACCGATGTCAGGGGCGGTTCGCCGGCTGATGAGGCTGGTTTGCAGCTGCAGGACGTCATTACGCAGGTAAATGGGAAAAGCGTGACCGATGAGGCATCGGTGATTTCAGCTCTTCGCACTCCTTCAGGAACGAAGAAAAGCTCGGTGTTCGTCGTGCTTCGCGATGGGACTCCGCTCTTCCTGGTTCTCTCTCCCGATCCTGATAAAAAGTAACGCGCACCTCCGCCGGCTGGCTCCCTCGGGAATCAGCCGGCTTTTTTTATGATCAAATTGTAAAGAAACCTCCACGATCGGCCGATAACCCCACCATCAAAGTCACCACTGACTGTCGCCGATCAGGAGCCGCATCAACATGATGAAGGAAATCGTTCTCGCGATTGCACTCACAATCTTCTTTTCCGTAGGGGTCGGAGTGCTGTTCGTCCGTACCATCATGGAGATGCTTGAAATCATGTTCACGGACACTCCGAATACTCGGGAACATCACGGGCCGGCAAACCGGGGCGCTTGACGAATTTCAGTTCTGGCGCAAGATCCCATGCAATGAACAGCGGAAAAGCCGCCGCCCGTCTTTATAAACAATCGAATAGACACCGCCATCCGGGCATTTTGGAATATCAAGAAGTATTTTTTCTGATTTTAATTTGTCAGGATCGAATTTGAACATCTTCTTATTCGTTTTTTTGTCATAATATAAAACTGCGAGAATCATCGATTTCATGATGGAAAAACATCGCAGTTTCTGATCTTCTGCGTAGGACGCAATACTCTTAAGTACATCCTGATATTTTCTGTGCGTCCGACCATACTCGGAAAACATCGCTTTTTGAGCTTTAATATCTACCTGGGGCGTATTAAAGCTGTTTATATTTTGAATTAAATTCAAGTAGGAATGTTGAAAGTCCATGTGGACTTCCTTGAAATGAAATTGTTCAAAAACGCTTCCTGTCGCGACGACTGCCGACGAACTTGAAATCTGTGCCCTTTCGATGATTGGATCGGGGCTGACGCTGAACTCCGGTTTTGAATCCGTTTCCCAGCATCCCCGGACGACAGCCAGGGAGATAAA
>CAZQYQ010000151.1:0-11065 GCA_964597625.1 uncultured bacterium | reverse complement strand
AGCCCGCGAAGTCGGGGAAAAGGCAGCCCAGTTCGCGATCTGGAATGAAGTCGACGGTTCCGTCGCGATTCGCCGCACCGGCGACTACTCGGTCGAGTATTTCCTGACCCCCCTGGAATCCGTGGCCAAGGAAACCAAGGGGATGCCCGACAAGTTCATCGCCCCGCTCGGCACCGACGTCACGGACGAGTTCATGAAGTATGCCCGCCCGCTGCTCGGCACCCTGCCGGAATATGAGCGGCTGATGGCTCCGGCGGTGAAAAAATGACCGACACACAGGCCGGAGAGCGGCGCCGCGAAGTCGTTTCGAAGTTCGATGCCCGCGGACGCGGGTGTCTGCTGATTGACGGCGATGAGGTTGTCGTTCCCGGCCTGTTCCCGGGAGAAGAAGCCGAGTTCGTCTGCGATCTCGGCCCTCGCGGGAGAAAAACCTGGCGGGCGGAAGAGCTCACGAAACCGTCCCCTGACCGCATCAAGTCTGACTGCCCGTTTCACGGGCCCTGCGGCGGATGCGACTGGCTCGAACTGTCTGAAAAAGGCCGACGCAAAGCGAAGCAGCAGCTTCTCCATGCGGCGCTCGATGGGATTCCCGGCTTTGACAAGGCGACTGTTGCGCCGTTTGCGGCCGCCCGCGAAGGGGAGACGATCCGGTACATGCCCCGCGTCAGAATTCACCAGAGCCGCAACCGATCTACGCAGGAGGCCGGCTTCCTGCCTGCGGAAGGACGTGAAGACGAGGCCCCGGATGGCGTCGTGCCGGTCACCTCGTGCGCGCTCCTTTCAAAGCCGCTCGGCAAGCGTCTTGTGGCAGCACGACGGGCGCTCGGCGCCCTTCCCTTCCGGGTCGATGGGCTGAGCCTGCTGGCTTCCAATGCCGGACCGGAACTCGTCGCGGGTCATATCACGCTCGGCGCGGCGGCCTCGCCCGGCCGCGTTCGGCCCGATCTCTGGAAGCTGATTCGAGCGGCCGACATCTCCGGGCTCAGCTACGGCCGGCCCGACAAGGGCGTCGAAGGCGTTCTTGGCGATGTCGCGGTCCCTGGGCTTCTCGCCCACGGCGTCGAGGGCGGACCGTTTTACACCGAGCCGGGCTTTTTCAGCCAGGGAAACCTTTTTCAGAATAAGCTGCTGGTGCGTGAAGTCGTGCGTCTTTCCGGTGCTTCCGAGGGAAAGCGGATCATCGAAGGGTTTGCCGGGGCCGGAAACCTCACGATTCCCCTTGCTGACGCCGGAGCAACGGTTGAGGCCGTCGAATCTCACCCGGGCGCGATCCGGATGGCGATCAGAAATCGCCAGCGGTCGAAATGCGCCGAACGGATAACCATCATCGAAAGCGATGCCCTGAAGGAACTCGGGAAGCTTGCACCGAATCCCGATGTCCTCGTCATCGATCCGCCTCGAACCGGAATGCCGACGCTTGCGGCGGCTCTGTCAAAACTGAATCCGGGCTGCGTCGTGTATGTCGCCTGTGATATGGAAGCTCTCAGACGAGATGCGCTCTCGCTGGCAAAAGCAGGCTACAAGCCGATTGAAGTTGTCGGGATCGATCTCTACCCCAGAACCCATCATGTGGAAGCCATCGTGAAGTTTGAACGGTAACTTCTGCCGATCGTTTCAGGGCGTCGAGTTCCAGGCTTCCAGCAAATACAACAGCGTCAGATATGCATCTCCGAACGGTGCGTGGCCCTGGTGTGCGACGATGCCGTTTTCCCACCAGCCGAGCAGCAGGTCGATATACCCCGCCTGGGAGCTCATTTCCAGAGCGTCACCTTCGATTTCGGTGAAATCGGCGATGCCGGCGGCAAGTTCGGCTGTTCCCTGCGGCCCGACGAGCGTGCCGGCTGCGCCGCGCAGCTTCGTCAGATAGCCGCCGATCGTCGCGACGATATCGCGCGTTGGGAGGGCGGCCCCATCGTGCTGGAGAATGCTCAGCGCCTGGCCGTCGGGTGATATGAAGGCTTTCGGGCCGTCCGGGGAATACTCGAACAGCAGCCTGAATTCAGGATTCGGAACAAGTCTCTGGTTGAGCTGGGCAAAAGGCGAGTCGAGCGAAGAAAGCCTGACATCGCCTTCGACCATGGTGTCGAGCAGCTGGCCCATTTGTTTGACGTAGGGTTCGAGAAAATCCGTCGTGCCGACGACGCCGGTTCTGCCGGATCTGTAAGCCGTGCCCGCAAACGTATCAGCTTCGAGGATCGGCCCGCCGTGGGTGGTGAGGGCAAGCGCGGAGTACGCGCCGTCGGACGTTTCATCGATATACAGGCCGATCGGCTGCTGCCGGAGGCCGAGCGACTGGGCCAGCGCGGCGATCGGCACCGGGCTGGTTGCAAGAAAGACGTTGAGACCCGCGCGGGTCAGCATTCCGGCGAGACGTTCCGCGACGTTCGCGAGCCCCGGTCTTGCCGCCCATGCAACCGTCAGCGAAGGGTATCTGTTCCCGACGTCCAGGAGATGATTCCAGAGTTGCCGCGAAGACGGGTTCTCCGCCCACCCGTCGGGCCGGATGTCGGATTCCCTGAATATCGCAGGTCGTAGCGGCTTCATCAGAAAAGCGCGCTTGCACCGATCAAAACGGCGTCTGTTTCAAATTTTGCATCGCGCAGCAGATCGTCGCCACGATCGGCGACTGGAAGGACATGACGATGCAGGGCCGCCTTGAGGTCATCCATGAAATACTCGCGAAGCGCCATCACGCCGCCGCCGAGCAGAACGACCTGCGGGTTCAGAAGGGTATGCACATTTGCAATGGCAAATCCGAGATATCTGCCGACCCGGTGAAGCGACGAAAGGGCGGTTTTATCACCGGCCTTCGCCGCCTGTCCGATTATTCTGCCTGATATTTTATCAGGATTGCCTTCGGTCAGATCGAACAGCGGACCGTGCGTGACATCTGAAAACAGCGATTTCACATGATTCTCGAGGGCTTTTCCGGATGAGAACGCCTCAAAACAGCCTTTCTTGCCGCAGCCGCAGAGCGGGCCCTCAGGGTCAAGGCAGATATGCCCGATTTCCCCGGCCGAGTTGGTCGCCCCCTCGGCAAGCTGCCCGTTCAGGACCATTCCCGAGCCGATCCCGGTTCCGACAAAGATGTTCATGAAGTTGTCGAGGCCCTTCCCGGCTCCGTATCTCCACTCGGCAATCGTCGCGGCGCGGACGTCGTTCGTCACGCGAACCGGCAGCGACAACGCTTTTGCGAGGGTTTTTCCAAGAGGCACATCCTTCCAGTTCAGGTTCGGGGCGTAAATCACCGACCCCGTGAGAGGGTCGATCTGTCCCGCGGCACCAATGCCGATGCCCGCGATGTCCGTGACCGGCGTGTCGGCGATCGCCTTTCGGGCCGCCTCGATCATCGTTTCAAGAACGGCATCAGAACTTCGTTCTGCATGAGTCAAAACGATGAACTGACGAATGATTTTGCCGTTTTTACACAGGCCGGCGGCGATTTTCGTGCCGCCAAGATCGATGCCGATCGTATGACTGGGTTTCGTACCGTTCTTCATAAGAGCCTCCTGAAATGCTCAACCACCGATATCAGAAAGTGAAATGCAGGGTGCATCGACAAACCGCGCGCACGATTTCTTCGCGGCGCGTTTTTGTCTGGCAAGGGTTCGAACCGCCTCAATGATCGCGTTGTGGCCGAGGCCGCGCACATCGATCCCATCCGTCGAATCGAGGCATGGAAGGAGTTTTCCGCTGACGGTCAGGCGAAGCCGCGTGCATCTGGTGCAGAACGGATGACTTCTCGAACTGATGAAGCCGATGAAGCCGGCTTCCCCTTCGATTCTGAAGATGTTTGCCGGACCTCCGCCGAGAGGTTCCTCGACGGGAATGAGGCGCAGCCCAGCCCGGGTAAGCCGCTCGATCACCTCTTCCTGAGCGATAAAACCCGTGCTGCCCCGTTCCCCGGAAGCGAAGGGCATCCGCTCGATGAATCGGACATGAACCGGAAGTCTGCACGCCAGCCTTCCGAACGCCTCGATCTCGTCATCATTTTCTCCCGGCATCATCACGACGTTGAGTTTCACGGGGTTGAGACCGGCCATGATCGCGGCATCGATTCCAGCCATGACCCGGCCGATATCGCCGCCGCGGGTGATGCGTGCGTATCGCTCGGCTTTCAGCGAATCGAGGCTGATGTTGATGCGCCTGATGCCGGCATTCCTGAGATCGGCAGCGAAGCCGGGCAGGAGAATGCCGTTGGTGGTGAGGCTGATATCATCAATTTCAGGGATTCCGCCGAGCGAGGCGATGAAGCCGCACAGACCTTTCCTGACAAGCGGCTCTCCGCCCGTGATACGGACTCTGTGTACACCCTCGGCGGCGCAGGCGCGAACGATTTCGATCATCTCTTCGTAGGTGAGAACCTGGTCATGCGACATCTTCGGCACACCCTCGGCGGGCATGCAGTAGACGCAGCGCAAGTTGCAGCGATCGGTGACCGAAAGCCGCAGATACTCAAAAACAGGTTTGTTCTCGTTTTCCATGATTGGAGAAACGTATCTTAGTACCCTTTCCAGCCGCCTGTCAACGGAGCCATGAACAAGATGCCATCCGACGGCGAAAAGAAGCATGCATGCGGGGGATGCGGATACAGGCGGAATGAATGGCCAGACAGGCATTACACACCTTTTCTCTACACATGAAAGAGTAAATGTGCTACACTCGCGCAACATCCGGGAGGTATCCTGTGGCAGAATCTGTAAAAACCGTTGAATACACGGTAACGGCGCCTGTCTACAATGAATCTGAAAACATCGGCGAGCTTGTGGAGAGGATATCCGCAGCCATGTCTCCCATTGGAAAGCCATGGGAGCTCGTTCTCGTCGATGACGGATCTTCCGACGGCAGTTTTGAACTCATGAAACGACTGAAAGACCGGTGCCCCGAGCTTCGTGCACTTCGTCTCAACGGGCATCACGGCCAGACAGCGGCAATGGATGCAGGGATCAAAGCCGCGCATGGAAATATAATAATAACAATGGATGCTGATCTCCAGAACGATCCCGCGGATATTCCGAAGCTTGTCGGGAAGCTTGGAGAGTTCGATGCAGCTGTCGGCTGGCGCGTTGTGAGGCAGGACGATTTCGTGCGCCGGGTTTCCTCGAAAATCGCGAACTGGATCCGCAACAGGCTGAGCGATGAAAACATTCGCGATACCGGGTGTTCCCTGAAAGCCTTTCGGAGGGATTCCATTCGCCGTGCCAGGCTTTATGAGGGGCTGCACAGGTTTCTTCCGACACTCGTGAAAATGGAGGGCGGAACGGTGACGGAGGTCGAAGTCAGCCACCATCCGCGTTCGCGGGGTCAGTCAAAATACAACGTCTGGAACCGGCTCTTCAGATCGTTTCTCGATCTTCTTGCGATCAGATGGATGAAATGGCGTAAACTGACATACAAGGTGGCAGATGAAGCTTGAATTCTGGCTGTTGCTCGGCCTTTTCGGGCAATTCATGTTTTTCATGCGCTTTTTCATGCAATGGGTCGAATCCGAGAGGCAGAAGAAGAGCGTCATCCCCGTCTCGTTCTGGTATCTGAGCCTGGCGGGCTCGGCAATTCTCGCCATTTATGCGGTACACATCAAGGATCCGGTGTTCATCCTCGGACAATCCCTGGGCTTTTTCATCTATATTCGAAATCTGATGCTCATAAAAAAAGAACGGAAATCTAACGATGGATCAGACCCCACAACCGCCTGAAACCGAAGATACAAAAACGAATTCAGAGGAAGAGCAGACGCCGGTACTTCCGGCGCTTGCAGGAAATATCGCTTCCCGCATCACTCTCAAGCTTTCGCCAATGGCCATTCAATGGCTCGTCGGGCTTGCCGCTTTTGCCCTGATCGCCTTTCAATCAGGGACTCAAAGTCTCTTTGAGACCTCGGAAGGCAGATATGCTTCCGTCGCGCGGGTGATGGCGGAGGGGGGAAGCTGGCTGAAGCCGGAGTTAAACGGTGTGGCCCACTTCACGAAGCCGCCGGTGACCTACTGGGCGAGCGCGGTCGGCATGAAGCTTTTCGGGATGACGGAACAGGGTGCGAAGGCATTTCTTCCATTTGCGGCAGCCATCACGGCGATCGGATGTTACCGGGTTGCTCTGCTTCTGACGACGTTACGCGGCGCCTTGTGCGGAACGATCGTTCTGCTGACCAGCCTGTTCTTTGCCGTTCAATTCAGAGGACTTACGGCGGATCCCCTGCTGGCGATGTTCGAAACCTGGATGGTCTGGGCGCTGATTCGCTATCGCACCAAACCCTCCCCCGCCCTCGCTTCGGGCTTCTGGGCACTTGCAGGCGCGGCATTTCTCACGAAGGGACCGCCCGGGCTGCTGCCTCTCCTGGGCCTGATTCCCGGAATCGCATTGCGTGGCGGGAAAGAATATCTCAAATCGCTTTTCGGGCATGTCAGGGGATGGGCGCTCTTCCTCGTGATCGGCCTCGGCTGGTATCTCTGGATGGCTTTCTCCGTTCCCGGCCTGCTCCAATACTTCCTGTTCGATGAAACGATCGCCCGTGTCTCTTCTGATATTCATGGACGAACCGGTCCGGTCTATTACTTCGTCGGCGTCCTGATTGCCGGGATGTTCCCCTGGACCGCATTTTTCGCTGGCGGTCTTGCACAGGGCTGGTATGAGGCCAAAACAAAGGAAAAGCCGTGGGGTCTCGCGGTTTTTCTCTGGTTCGCGATTCCGTTTCTCGTGCTTTCGCTCGCAAAATCGAAGCTCGCTCCGTATGCCCTTCCCCTGCTGGTTCCCGCTTCGATCATGACGGGTTTTTACCTGTCCCGGCTTTTCGGGGCTGATGATGACGAGCCGTTTGCATACAAACTGGAATCGGCGCTTACTATTATATTTTTTGCTATACTCGGCGTCACGATCATGACGATTTCGATCATGGGATTTCTCCCTGATCCGAAAATTTCGCGCATCGCGTTCTTCATTTCTTTCTACTTCATGTTTCTTGCGGTGTTTGGTTATTCTTTCATGAATCTCGGCATCGTCAAAGGCATCATGCTCGTTCTTGGCGTGACCGTTCCCGGGGTCATGCTCATGCTTCTTCCGGCTTTGAACGGCGATGAGGAAGTCTGGAAAGGATCGACTCTCCCCGGCTACAGGCGAATTCTCAGGAAAGTCTCGGAGCTGCCGAAGGACGCGAGAATTCTTTTCGTCAATGATGTCCTCGAAAGCAGCCGATTTTATACCGGGCGTGATATTCCTACCTGGAATGTCAAGCGCGAAACCCGGTTCGATCCCCGCGCGGATGAGAGGGTCCTGTCAGGAAATGAAATTCTCAAAATGCTTGCGGCGCCGGATCTGTATCTGTTGATGAGATCGAAATCCCGGGATGCCATCAGATATATTACGCATTACAGTATTGACGAGCGCGAGCGCCAGGGAAAATGGGGACTGTATTCATGCGGTATTCCTCTCTCTGATGGCGATATCGAGATGATGACAACCCCTTCCTCCATTTCCGGAGACATTCCGGTCGCCGGCTCGTTTGCCGCATCCGTGACAGAAACGGCGGGCATCCAGGCCGATATTCCTCCCCTCCCCGGTCTTTCCTCGATGTCATCGGGTTCCGGCCACCTTCCGAGATCGGCTCATATCGATGCGATCATGTCGCCTGGCGGTTCGGTAAAATCTCCCGATCCTCTTGCAACGAAATGGGCAGCCGCAATGGCTGAAAAAGCGGCTCACGCCTCAACTCCCGCATCGTCATCGATGCAGGCTCAAAACTCCGCACATGGAAAGACTCCGAAGACGAATTCCATGCCTGAGCCGAAACCGGCACCCGAGAAGGTTGCCAAGCCTGACTCGAAGGCTGAATCGAAACCGGCGACGAAGACGGTTGCCAAGCCTGACTCGAAGGCCGAGTCAAAACCGGCGAACCGGGTCGTGAAGCCTGTTGTTAAACCCGCACCCAAGGCAGTTGCAACCACAACCGAGAAGTTGCAGGCAAAGAAGGCGGTGAAACCAGAGACGAATCCAGAGTCGAAAACGCCGTCGAAACCACAGCCCAAAACACAGCCGAAACCGGCTTCGGCAACGGTTCAGATGCAGCCCGCCGTCGAATACACGGCACCGGCTGCGCCTGCGTATCAGAACAACCTTACAAGCACCGTCCGTTCTGCCCCGCCGCCCAGGAGATGACGGCAGGTGCCGCTGCCATCGCTGCGTTCCTTGCTGGAATAGCATCGAATCTCGCCCAGGTTGCGGTTCTGAGGTTGTTTATCGGCGAATTTTACGGAACAGAACTGCATCTCGGGATGCTTCTTGCCCTCTGGCTCTTCGGAATAGCCGCAGGCGGCTGGCTTTCCGGGATATGGAGGGTATCCGCGCGATGCGTTCTCATCGCCGCGACCATTTCTCCGGTTCTGTCGATTTTGGCGTTCCTGTGCGGAACAGCGCTGCTTCTTCCACCGATGACCGGCCAGTTCCTGCCGTTCATCCCGGTCTGCGAAGTCATGGCGCTCGCCGTTCTGCCCCTTTCCCTGCCAATAGGGGCGTTGATTCCCTCGTTGCTTGCCGCGCGTCAGCTCGATGATGCGTCGGCTTTTGACCGGCTTTTCGCGCTCGAATCTGCCGGTGGGGCCGTTGGAGGCCTTCTCGTTGCCTGCCTGGCGGGAGGCTCAGCCGATACGGCTTCACTGATGTTCGCCTGCCTGGTGCTTTCAGGATCGGCCCTGACAGTCATTATCACAGGCCGTCTGAGGATTCTCCCGGCCGCAATTCTGCTGCTCACTCCCCTCGCAGCGTCGCAATCCATGCGCCTTCAGCAGTCGATGAACGAGTTTTTGTGGCGGAAGTTTCATGCAGGGTATGACCTTGCCGATGCTTTTGAGTCGCCCTACCAGTCCATACGAACAGCAACCTATGGCAATCAGTATTCTTTGTTTCTTGATCAGAATCTTTCAGCGACCTGGCCTGACATCCCCCTTGCAGAACAACGAATTCATTCCTTTTTATCCTGTGTTCCGGAAAAATCACCCGGGACGGCATCAAGAATGCTCCTGCTCGGTATCCCGTCTCCAGATTTGCTCACGGAATGCCTGAAATACAGAAACATGCGGATCACGGTAACGGATCTCGATGAAAAACTCCTGAACCACATGCAACGGTTTTCGCCGAAAAACGAGCGAATCGATTGGCTGAATACCGACCCGAGGGCGTATCTGCGGAGCAGCCCCGGACTCTTCGATGCGATCCTGATTCTTTCTTCTGATCCGACGACCCTGATCGGAAACCGCCTTTTTACCCGAGAGGCGATCCGGGAGGCCGTCTTTGCGTTATCCGATACCGGCGTCATGGATTACTCGATCTCGGGTGCGGAGAATTATCTCGGAGGAGATCTTTCCCAGGCGGTTCTTTCATTGTATCGAGATATTTCCGCCGTCGCGGGGGACGTGTTTCCCGTTCCCGGTGATCCGATTCATTTTCGCGCTTCCCGCTGTAAAAATGTCATTGCCACGTCGCCGCGGGAGCTTGCCGACCGGTTCAATGCCCGTGCCATCAGGACGGAGTCCTTTCGCGCGGAACTGTTTTCGGACCTGCTCCAGCCGTTCAGGGTCCAGGAACTGAGAAAATGGCTTGCGAATGACGACGTTGTGCCCGAGAACACCGATGCCAGGCCCGCCGCGCTTGCACGGCAACTCCATCTCTGGGACATCTACAGCGGCTCCGATACTCGTTCATGGCTTCGGAGGCTCGAAGGAATCGGCCTATGGCCGCTCATCGCCTGTATTGGCGTGCTGTATATCATCATTTCATTCGGCATTTCGCAAGGTCTCATCTCGGTGAGCCCGAGACAGGTTTCCGCTGCATCGCTTGCGATATCCGGTTTCTTCGGTCTCACGGCGGAAATGATGCTTCTCCTGATGTATCAGGTGCGACATGGAGCCATGTTCGGCATGGCTTCTCTCTTTTTCGGTCTGTATATGCTCGGTCTGGCAGGAGGAAGTCTTCTTGCCGCTCGTTTCGAAACGGGCTGGTCTTCGATTCTCCGGCTCAAGTCTGCCCAGATGCTCGCTGCCCTGCTCTGCGTTCCGCTCGTTTCTCATCCGGAGTTTCATTCGGTGGTGGTTCTCGGCGCTCTGACCCTGCTTATTTCAATGATAGCGGGATGTGAATTCCCTCTTCTGGTGAGAATTGCCGGAAACAGGCCGGAAACGGTTTCTCTGCTTGTTGCTGCGGATAATCTGCCCGCGATGATCGCCGGCGCCGTCGCGGGAATCTGGCTTCTCCCCGGACTGGGGATCGAGGGAACATGGATTCTGCTGGCAACTCTTTCGGGCGGATTCGTCAGCGTTCTGGTTTTGTCGAAGGGCGAGCGGTTCTATGATAGAATCTGATTCATACTGCAAGAGGGGATGATGAAACGTGGTACGCTGGAGCGCTCCGCAAGGTTGTCCGCAGGGATTTTCATACTCGCCGGCATGGGAAGTCGCCGTCGGATGGCTCCTCATGGTCGTCGCCATCCTGATGCCGCTGCTGTATGTCCGGATGAATCCGGCTTCGAGCCGCGGTACAACGGAATGGATCTTCTGCGCCGTTTTCATGGTGTTTTTTCTGCTGCTCGGGCATGCCCTTGCTTTCCAGTCGTTTCAGGCGGCCATCACGGATAAAGGCACAATAGATATAGCGCAAAATATGCGAACTCCCGCGACGGCCTTGTCGAGGAGTCTCAATGACTGGCATGAAACACGGGTCGGCAAAGTCAGCGATGAACATGGCAAAGACCAGGCAGCGGTTTTCTTTGTCGGCTCTGACGGCCCTCATGAATTATACAGAACCATAAATCCCGCCGAAGCACGCTCCATCTGCGAATATCTCGAAGAGTTGCGCAAAAGCCCGGCCGCTGTACCGAAACTGGATTCACCGACGCACTGACACATACAGGAGGAAATGAACGATGGCTACAGATCTCCTCGCCAACAAGGGTATTCGCCTCTATAATCTTTTTCCGCGGCTCGCCGGCAGCATGAGCGGCTGGAAAGAACATCTGCATCGCATTTCCTTCATGGGTTTCAATGCCTTGTATGTGAACCCCTTCCATTACCCCGGATTCAGC
>CAZQYQ010000150.1:0-11126 GCA_964597625.1 uncultured bacterium | reverse complement strand
GGGAGGGTGTCTCCTTGTGTAGGTCTCGGAGGTAGCCGTGTCAGTCAAAAAAAAAGAAGAGCCCGTATATTGCATGTTCACCGCGGGCTGGGCATATCCACAGTCCCATGTGCCCGTTCGGCCGATCTCGCGGCCGGACAGCAGATGCCGGCGCCAGGCCAGGACCCCGCCCAGCAGGGCGAGGAGCAGGAATGAACCCCAGACGATCGCTGCGAGAGGCGTGTCCGCACGCGCAAGGGACCGCAGAAGTTCGGCGGCCGGGGGAAGATCGGGATGGCCGCTGAGAACGACGGCGAGCGGCTCCAGGCCGAAAGGCGCGGCGAGAGCGATCAGGGCGCACAGGGCCGCAAGCAGGACCATCGGCAGGCGCATGGGAAGCCCCACTTCGTGGGCACTGGTCGCGCAGCCTTCGCGTGGATTGCCCAGGAAAACCACGCTGAAAGCCTTGGCAAAACATGCGGCAGCCAGGCCTCCGATGAGAGACAGACCCACGATGATCAGCAGCCCGGCGACGACCAGAGGCTGAACCGTTCCCATGACCGCCAGCAAAGCGCCCATATAGATGAGGAACTCGCTGATGAAGCCGTTGAACGGGGGAAGCCCCGAGATGGAAAGACACCCGATCAGGAAGCTGCCGCCTGTCCAGGGCATGCGCTTCAGCAGCCCACCCAGGCGGTCGATGTCCCGTGTGCCGGTTTGTTCGAGGACCGCGCCGGCACCCAGGAAGAGCAACCCTTTGAACACCGCGTGGTTGAGGACATGGAGCAGCCCCCCGGCCAGCCCGAACACCGCGACCGACATCTGGCCGTGGCTCAGGCCGATAAGCCCGAGACCGAGTCCCAACGCGATGATACCGATGTTCTCGACGCTGTGATAGGCAAGCAGCCGTTTGAGATCATGCTGTGAGAGGGCGAAAAGAACTCCCAGAATACCCGAGACCAGACCGATGATCAGCAGCGTCCAGCCCCACCAGGGATCGGGATGGCCGAGGAAGAAAATCACCCGGACCAGTCCGTAAATGCCTGTTTTGATCATGACCCCGGACATGAGCGCCGAGACATGGCTCGGAGCGGCGGGATGAGCCTCGGGAAGCCACACGTGAAGGGGCAGAAAGCCCGCTTTGGTGCCGAAGCCGATAACCGCCAGAAGGAACAGCGTTCCCTTGAAACCCGTGGAAAGAGAGGCAATACGCGAAAATCCGGCAAAATCGAGGGATCCGGTTTCCCGCCCCATCAACAGGAAGAGGACGATGAGGAAGCCGGTGCCGAGATGGGAGGCTGTAAGATAGATCCAGCCTGCCCGGCGATTACTTTCGCTGTCGTTTCCCAGCACGACGAGAATGAACGATGACAGGACGGTCAGTTCCCAGGCCAGCAGAAAAAGCAGACTGTTCGCGGCGAGAACGACCGTGACCATGCTTGCCGACAGAAGGTGAAAGCAGGACCACGCCACTCCGAGATTCTTTGTATCTATCGCATGAGGAATATAGGTGGAGCCGTACACAGCAGTCAGTGCGCTCAGACCGAAGATGGGCAGCAGGAAAAACGCCGACAGACCGTCGAGCCGGAGAGCGAATGAGCCGAGCGGGATTTCCCAGGGCGCGAGGAACGTCAGGGGTGCCTGGCCGGCCAGGACGCTCAGACACGGCAGAATCCCCAGACCGGCGGCCAGAGTCGCCATCGCCGCCGAAAACACCGAACAGGCGCGGACATGCTGCCCTATCAGAAGGGAAACGATCGCAGCGATCGCCAAAAGGCCCAGAGACCCCAGGATCATGAACATCAGTCCCGCACGTCCGGAACGGCTGAGCCGGGAAAAATGAAAACGTCACCCCTATCGCCTAAACCAAGGCACACTCGTGAAGTGACTCCCGGAACGTTCAAAAAGACGCTCTCTCCGCGAATGGATACGAAGACCGTATACAGCCTCCCTCTCGTGAATCCGATCGGTTGTTCGGCAAGATCCCTGACGTCTTTTTCTGAGAAACAACAGTGCCGTGCAATGTTTACCACGCGGGGGCGACGGGGTCAAATCAATCCGTAATCCAATGACCGTATCCTCTGAACTTGACAGCCGGTCTGAAGGACTGGATACTTAGGAGTGTACCAAGAGACTCCCGGCCGTCAGGGAAATCAGGGAGGATGGAGAATGGATCGGCGATCGAATCTCTGGATGCTTCTGCTCGCTGGCGGAGTGACCCTCGGAATCCCTGGCGTTGGCGCAGCCCCTGCAGGCCCCTTTTCAGGAGAGCAGGTCACCCTGGGCCAGGAGCGCTCCTCATCGGAAGTGCCCGCGGGAAGTGAAGCGGCGACAGCCGGCACATTCTCGGCGGGAACGGATTCCGCCTCCGTCAAAAGCGTTTCCGGCCAGGTGTACACGGTGAAGGGGGGCGACAACCTGTGCGCGATCGCGCTGCGACTGCTCGGTGATCCGCGGCGCTACCAGGAGATCGTCCGCCTGAACACGGACCGCTACCCCTCGCTCGCGAAAAATCCGAATCTGATCCTGGTCGGCTGGGAACTGCGGTTACCCGAAGCCAGTGGTACCGGCAATCCGGCGACCAGTCCCACGGCTTCCGGCGAGTCGGCCTCCCGTTCACCGTCGGCCGCCCAGGCAGTCGTTCCCGCCGCAACAGAGAAATCCCCCTCGACGTCCGCGGTATCCCCCACGGCCGGAACTCCGCTGATCGGGCCCGGCCAGCGTGTGCTGCACATCGGTGACTCGCACACGGTCGGCATCTACGGATCGACCATCGACGAGGCGATGCGCAAAACCGGAGCCCAGGTTCGCACCTACGGCGTGGCAGGGAGTTCCCCGTCATGGTGGTATCAGGGAACGGTGACCAAATGCGGGTATTACGGCCGTGATGAAAAGGGGAATATCGATCGTCCGGCCGACTGGCGGACACCGCGTGCCACCCCTTCCCTCCCCGAACTGATCAAGGAATACAAGCCGACCGTTCTGGTCGTCTCGCTCGGCGCCAATCTCTTCGGCTCCTCTGAAGCCGCCGTGCGGCGCGAAACCCAGCGCATCATCGATACCGCCAAGGCCGCTGGCTGCACCCTGGTCTGGGTCGGCCCCCCGCGCGCCCGCGAATCGGTGACATCGATCGCCACCCAGGACCGGCTGTGCGAGGCGATCAAGTCTACGGTAGGCTCTCAGGGCACGTTCGTCGATTCCCGGCCCCTCACGCAATACCCGACGAGCGGTGGCGATGGCCTTCATTACTGGGGAACCGAAGGAAGCCGCACCGCGAAGAGCTGGGCTGGAAATGTGCTCAACACCATCCAGACTTCAGGGAAGTGACCGCAGAGGATACAGAGCCGGCCTGGACCGGCCGGGCATTTTCCCGGGGTGAACGCCCCGCCGGAATTTCATTCTGAAACGCACCTTTCCCCTGCCCCGCCGCAGCGGGTTTATACTGATTTCAGAGTGAGTTTCATGAAGAATCCCCATGGCGATCGTGTCACGATCGAAACGCCGGAAGGACCGCGCGAGGCCGTTGCCCCCGTAATCGTCTCGGCAAGCCGCTCGACAGACCTGCCCGCGTTCTACGCCGACTGGTTCGCGAGACGGTTCCGAGCAGGCTGGGCCCGGTGGGTCAACCCGTTCAACCGGCAAAGTCAGTGGGTTTCGTTCGAGCGCACGCGGGCGATCGTTTTCTGGTCGAAAAATCCGCGCCCGCTTCTCGCGCATCTCAGCACGTTCTCACATGCAGGATGGTATCTGACGTTCACCCTCAACGACTATGTCAGGGAAGGTCTCGAACCCGGCGTGCCACCCCTGGCCGAGCGTCTTGATACCTTCGCGGCCTTTTCAGATCGCGTCGGTTCCGAGCGGGTCATCTGGCGCGCAGACCCCCTGCTGCTTCTCGACAACCTCGGAATCGACGGTCTTCTCGCGCGCGTGCAGGCAATCGGGGAAAAGCTCCGGGGCAAAACCCGCCGCCTCGTCTTCAGCTTCGCCGACACCGCCGAGTATCGAAACGTCAGGGCCAATCTGAAGAAAGCCGGCATTCCCTTCCGCGACTGGAACGAGGCAACCATGCGCACGGCGGCGGCCGGTCTTTCCCTGATTGGCCGCAGCCTCGGCATCGAAGTCGTTTCGTGCGCCGAGACGGTCGATCTTTCCCCATTCGGCATCCAGCATGGCCGCTGCATCGATGATGAACTGCTGTACCGCCTGTTTCCCGGTGACCTGGAGCTGCAGCGCAGCCTCGGCTACATGCCGGTTCAGCCGACGCTCACCGGAGCCGGGCTCTCCCGGCCTTCCCTGAAGGATAAAGGCCAGCGCAAAGCATGCGGCTGCATCATCAGCAAAGATATCGGAAGTTATAATACATGTCCGCACGGCTGCGTTTACTGCTACGCGAACGCATCGCCCGGGCAAGCCCGCAGGCAAGCGGCATCGCATGATCCGAACGCCGACTCGCTCACCCCGGTTCCGGCAGAGGAACACCCGCCTCGACCGGGCTAAAAGCAGAAGCAGCCCTCGGTTTCCCAAAGGCTGCGTCTGTTTTCCAGTGCCGGGAGCGGGACTTGAACCCGCACGGCGTGAGCCATACGCCCCTCAAACGTATGTGTCTACCAGTTCCACCATCCCGGCGGGAACGTGGAGATATTTTACCTCAACACGTTTTCAAAGTCAACATGTGAACGTCAGACATGTAAATTTTTGCGTGGATCTCGCCCGGTATCTGCATAAAATCAGAACGTTATTCTTCAACCTCAGACGCCGTCGAAAGGTATCGGCGATATTCGGCCGGGCTGAGGACGATATCAGGATACTCGTTGCTGGTCCAGTAGCGTTTGCCGTCGGGGGTTTCGTGCCATTCCCCGTCGCGCATGTCAACCGGCCGGCCGTAGATCATTGCGACTTTCTTTTTGCTGCGCTCGCTGTTGGGGTCATTGCTCTGAGCAAGCTGAAGAGCCTGCAGAGCCCCGGCCAGGCTGGCGCGGCCTTCCTGGGAGACTTCGAACTGGATCCGGCCGATCAGGCGGTCCCGCATGCCGGTCTCGATCTCGGCAGCCCGGGCGGCGACACGGTTCAGTTCCTCTTCGTTGGCGAGCAGCCTGTTCGTCAGCTCGCTTTCACGCACCCGCAAAGTGAATTCGGTTCGAATCCCTGACTCGCAATCAGTGATGACGGCCCGATCATATGCACGGCCGAGGCCGATGAACTCGTCTGCAAGGCTGCCGGCAAAGGCAGTCGTCGTCAGGGGCAGCAGCACCACGACCAGAATGATGATTCGATTCAGCAGCTTTGTCATGGATATCCCTCCGTTCTATTTCGCCAGCTAAGCAGCAAAATACGTACCCACTTCCTCACCCCCTGCACACGGCTTCAAACAGCCAAAACCTTCCGTTCAGAAGCGTGTAGTGCTAGAATATCGGCGCATGACTGCCGAATACCCGTCACACACACTCATTCTTCGAACCCACAATTACAACCGGGTCAGCTTCGGCGCGCTCCTGGGTGCCTGCCCCGAAGAGACGCTGAAAAGAATCCGGCCGGTCCTCTGGGAAAGCGATGCACCGCCGCCCCCCGAGCTGCTCACCGGCCGCGTTCTGTTGCTCTACTCGTTCATGATGCCCCACAAGGAGGCCGTAGAGCCCGAAGTCAGAAATATCCGGGCGCTCGTCACGGAAAACAACCGCTCGATCGACATCTGGGCGGGAGGCGCCGAGGCCACGCTCAACACTTCCGCCGTCGAAACAATGGGCTTTGATCTCATCCTGGCCGGAGAAGGCGAAGAAACCTTTCCCCTGCTTCTGAAACAATGGCTCGATGGCGGCCGGCCGACCGGCCTGCACAGTTCACCGCCAGGCCGGGTCGATCTCGACCGTTTCCCCGGGTTTCACCCTCTCGCTCGCTACCTTCCCCCCATCGAGTTGAGCCGCGGCTGCATCTACAACTGCGCTTTCTGCGCCGTTCCGGCTCTTCACCGGGGAACCCTCAGGCACCGCAGCGTCGCAACTGTTCTCGAGATCGCCTCCGCCTATCTCCAACACGCGACCGCCCGCAAACGGATCAAATTCCTGGCTTCGAACGCATTCGCCTACGGCTCCACGGATGGGCACAAGCCCAACCCGGACGCCCTGTATGCGCTTTTAAGCGGGCTTAAGCGCATCGGCGTTCCGGAAATCCATCTCGGGTCATTCCCCTCTGAAGTGCGGCCCGATTTCGTAACGCGTGATATCCTGGAACTGGTCCGCCCCTTCCTCTCGAATAATACAATAGTCATGGGAATTCAATCACCTTCGGATGATCGCCTCCGCAGCATCGGAAGAGGGCACACGATCGGGCAGGCGGTTCGCGCGATCGAGTTGCTTCGCGAGTTCCATTTTCGCGCGCATGTCGATTTCATCATCGGCATGCCGGGTGAAACGCCGGCCGAGCAGGATGAACTCTTGACGTTCATGGAGCGCATAGTCCATGATTACGGGGTTCGAATTCACATGCATACCTTTATGGCACTGGCCGGCGCCCGCTGGGCCGACAAAGTTGCCGAACCGATCACCCTTCCTGCACGAGACAGGCTTCGCGCCCTTACCAGGGCCGGCGTCCTCGACGGATGGTGGGAAAACCAGATAGCCTACAGCCGGAGACACGAATGACCCAGACGCCTTCAGCGCCCGTTACAGAGCAGAACCCGCCCCCTGAGAAGTCACAGAATGTCCGCCGCCCGGAAGAGGGAGCCTCGTGGGTTGCGCGCAATTCGCGGCAAATCCAGGTGACCCTGACCTGGAGCGGATTTTTCGCGATTCTGTATTACCTCTCCAATTTCCTGTCGCTGGTTTTTCTCACCTTCATCCTCGCATACACCCTCAATTCGCTGGTGAACTACCTGCTGGCCCGGGTCAAATGGCCGAGATGGGTCGTGGTCATCGAGGTGTATCTGATTCTTGCGTTTACCCTGACAACCATGGGAATGATCGTGGTTCCGAAGGTGTATCAGGAAGGCAAGATCATGTACAAGGAAATTCCCGAGACGAAGGACAAGGTCCTGCTTCAGATCAAAGGCCTGATGCAGGATGAGGATTACGCCGGGTTCATTCAGGGAACGGGCCTCGAAGAGGAATTCAAGGTGCGGTTCGGTTCGCTTCTGCAGCGTCTCACCCTGTTCATCCAGGATATGTTCCGGATCTCGTTCCATTTTATTCTTGCCGTTATATTCAGTTTTCTCATCCTGTGGGACTTCGACCGTTTTTCCCGCGAGGTCCGGGGGCTCGAAGACACGCGTCTGCGCAAGGTTTACCGCATTCTGGGCCCCAGGATGCGCGAGTTCGGCGACATTCTCGGCCGCGCCTTCGAGGCACAGATCATCATCGCCTGCGTGAACACGATTTTCACGCTGATCGGCCTGACGTTCCTGGGAATACCCAGCAAGCTGTTCCTGAGTGTTTTCGTCTTCGTCTGCAGCTTCATTCCGGTCATCGGCGTGTTCATTTCGAGCGCCCCGATCTGCCTGCTGTCCTACAAAGCCGACGGATTCATCCTCGTCTTTTACAGTATTATTCTTATCACAATAATTCATTTCATCGAAGCCTATATCCTCAATCCGAGGATCGTGGGCGGACACCTGTCGCTGCACCCATTCGTCGCGGTCAGCATTCTTGTCTTCTCTGAATACTTTTTCGGAATCTGGGGTCTGCTGCTCGGTGTTCCGTGCGCGGTATTTCTCTATCATGCGCTTCTTGTGCGGCCGGCACTGAAACGCCTGCCACAAGAACAATCCGACCCGATGCCGGCGGGAACAGAGTCACCCAAAGCCGGCACCTCGTAACACCGGCAGACTCGATGCCGATTATTTCAAATTGCCCCTTGACTTCAGGAAGGCGGGATGGTAAAATCGTTTCCGTCCATTGGGGAGTCGTCTAATGGTAGGACTGCAGCCTCTGGAGCTGCCTATTGGGGTTCGAGTCCCTGCTCCCCAGCTGTAACAAGCTTTTGGCCCCATGGTGTAACCGGTTAACACGCAGCCCTCTCAAGGCTGAGAGCGGGGGTTCGAGTCCCCCTGGGGCTATTTTATGATTGTCCGAAACACTTCGACATCATCCGAAACCCGCTGAAACAGCGGGTTTTTTCGTTTTCACCGGGCTATATCGTCCGAATTTATCGTTTCTATTTTGCACTGATGAACTCTTTTTCTTGGGGTTGCCATTACTACATTTATGTAGTAACGTAGTGGCATGAACGGAAGCGAACTTTTCAAGCGGCTCAAGAAACTCGGCAAGGAGCGCGGCGTTTCCGTGTATTACGGTTCGCGCCGAACTTCGATGAAGGACCGCACAAAGGAGATCGGTGAAGGCTTGCTGCGTTCGATGCTTGCCGATCTCGGGCTAACCAAGCGCGACATTCTCGGGTGAGGGCAGGAGGGAATATGAGCAGGCTGAGTTTTCCGGTCACCATAAAAAAAGACGAAACCGGGTTCTACCTGGTAAAATTCGTCGATATCCCGTTTGCTGCGACCGATGGGCGAACGATTCAGGAAGCGCTTTCCGAGGCCGTTGATTGTCTCGATGAAGCCTTGGCGGCGATCATCAAGCACGGCGAGCCGGTGCCTGTTCCGTCGAAAAAGACGCTCCACATGATTTCTCCCACCGCACTGATTGCTGCAAAGACGGCTTTGTATATCGCCTGGAAGGAAAGCGGTTTAAGCTGCCTCGCTCTTTCCAAACGCCTGGGAATCGGTCTCATTCTTCTTCAACGCATGCTTGACCCGAAACATCGAACGCATATCGGAAGCATCGAAGCCGTTTTGAAAACGCTTGGCACTCGTCTTATCGTTGATTTCGCAAAAGCCGCGTGACCATCTGCGGCCGCCACTTCGCACCGTCCGAATCGGCTTCTCCCCGGACGTGCCGACAATCGGGGCCGCGCGATCATCGAGCCGATGAGCCGGGCGGAAGAGCGGAAACCCACAAGGATTGAAGCCGTCCGACTGGTTCAAGAGGCGGGAAATGGGCCGCGATGATGGCGGCTGTTCCGGTGGCGGCTGTGCCAGTTTGCATGAACCGGTCGCAATTTGCGACCAGTTATAGAGTATTGTCGCCTGTCTTTATGCGGCTTTATCTTTGAGGGTGTCGGCAATCCATTTGTTTATGCTCTTCCCCTCGCGCAGAGCGGCACATGCTACCCGGCGGTGAAGCTCTGATTCCAGGCGTAACACAAGCTTCCCGGAAAAAGGCTTTTCAGGCTCCTTCCCGTGTTTGCGGCACATGTCGATGTAGTCGTCAACGGAGTCTTTCAGCGCCTCGCGGATTTCATCGACGGTCTGCCCCTGAAACGTGATGACATCCCGAATGCCGATGACCTCGCCATGAAAAATGTTGGCTTCATCATCGAACTCGACAACCCCGATGTAACCCTTGTAGTTCAACATGGCTTCACCCCCGCTTCAACCAAGAATCTTCGCAGCGAGACGATCGCGCCCTTCTTCTCGTTCAGCACCCAACGCCATCAGCAAGGCTTCCGCGTCGTTCCAGGCGATACCCGAGCGCGTCGGCATCTCGAAAATCGCTTCAAGTGTCTTCCGCTGCTTCGTGTTCACAAGATAATAGTATCATCAAGTAGTATCATCGTCAACTATGCCGCCGCTCGTTTTGTGTCGCGACCGGGGTATCAAACCGGGGTATCAGGCTTCCATCGACCTACCAAAATCCGCATTGAGCAAGGCTTTCCACGGCTTTACAATATCCGGTGCCCCGGGCGAACTCAGCCCGGCTGCACGAGCGCCAACGGCGTCGGTTCTATCCCGAACGACACGATCGCGGCGGCATGTGAACCGATATCACCCACGCGGGCGGATTCGCCCGTACGTGCTCCAGTGTCCATTTTGAAAGACTGGTATAATTCACACCGGCATTGCGCATGTCAGACGGGCTCAGTCATTTCACGGCAGGAGAACATTCCTTTTCGAAACGGGTAATGAACAATGAAGACTATAAATGATATCGTATACAACAGGTACTTTCTGGCTTTTTTCCTGCTCTGGCTGGCGGCAAGTTGCGGCATATCGATGTATGAGCCCGAAAGGAATCTGCTTGGCCAGCTCCTCATTGCCTTGTTTTATCTCGTGCAATTCCTGTTGATTTTCTTTTTTGTAAGGCCTGGCCTGGCGCCCTTTCGCTCCACGTCATTGGCGGATGGCTTATCCGAAAAGGCTCCGGAAGGGATGGCTCCAGCTGGAAACGCCGGGGCCGGATCGGCTTCGTGTCCGGGATACATGGTTCAGATGAAAAATGTCCGAACGGATACGCTCTTCCTTCTCTTGGTTTATCTCATTCTCATGACAGTCGAATTCACCCTTGTTCGATCCTGGTATCTGGAAAAACGCACGGGCGAAATGCTGGCCCTTTTCTGGACTGGGTACGCGGCAATTCCGGCAATATACTTTTTCCTGCGTGGCTACAGGCTGTCCGACGCAGGCATCACGACTGAACAGTTCGGCCCGTTCCTCAGGTATTCGGTTGTTTCCTGTCTCCTTCTGCTCCCGTTCATGCTCGTAGCCACCAATTCCGCGATGTATATGTTCAGCGGAAATCTCACGGTCGGACAGCGCTGTTTTGGAATCGTATTCGCATTTCTGTATGGGTTCGTCACCGCGGGTTTCTTCGAGGAGTTCTTTTTCAGGGCGCTTCTTCAAAGCCGCCTGGCAGGCCTCGTCTGTTCGGAAGCAGGTGGCCTGTTTCTCTCCTCGATCCTGTTCGCCCTGTATCACCTTCCGTCCAGGATAATCACCACCAACGGAAGCATCGGCCATGCGTTCGCCATGACCCTCTCGGGGCAGATGCTGATAAGTCCCATCTATGGCCTTCTCTGGCTCCGGACCAGGAATCTGATGATCCCCGTCGTCGTCCATTCGCTCATGGACGCAGTCTACGGCTTTTATCAAATTAATAAAGCGTATGGTATATTTTAAGTTCCGAATAAAGGGACTTCCCCATAAATGGCTTTCAGCCACAGCCGGTAACGGTCACCCCGTATAAGGCCAAGGATCGTCCTCACACCCTCCACCGAGAGGTCATCAAAAAAGCCTCGGACAAGCACGGGTCCAAAACAAATCCAGAACATCTTCAACACCTCTTGTCGAGGATCGATGCGGGCACTCGGAAGCCAACCAG
>CAZQYQ010000149.1:0-11161 GCA_964597625.1 uncultured bacterium | reverse complement strand
CCACCGGTTCCTCCCTCATTCTTTTCGGCCATGCGCTTGTAATCGCAGCCTTTTTTCGAGCACTTCACGAACGTGCCGAGCTTCTTCGTCGTATGCCACACAAGCGGAGATTTGCATTCGGGGCAGATCTCGCCCGTCGGTTTCGACCAGGTGGTGAGCATGCACGTCGGATAGTTCGAACAGCCGTAGAAGGTTCTGCGGCCGCCTTTCGCTTTTTTGACGACCACTTTTCCGTTGCATCCTTCAAGCGGACATGCGACACCGATCTCCTGCTGGATGCGTTTGGTCGTTTTGCATTCGGGATACTTGGAGCAGGCCAGGAACCGGCCGAACCGGCCGGTTCGAATGACCATGGGCGAACCGCATGTCTCGCAGACCTGATCAGTCGCCACCAGGTCAGGACCAGCTTCTGCCTTGAGCTTGTCCAGCGTCGCGCGAAGCTGGAGCTTTCCCTGCATCTGGCCGGTCGCAAAAAGCAATAATTCGTCAGGTATATTTTCCGTCGATTTGCACTCGGGATACCCCGAACACGAGAGGAACTTACCTGTACGACCGAGTTTCACGATCATGACCCTGCCGCAGGTCGGACACATGCAGTCCGTTTCATAGTGAATTTTCTGAAGCTCCGTTTCAGCTTTTTTCAGATCGCTGAGGAACGGCCCATAGAATTCGCTCAACACGCGCACCCAGTCTTTCCGACCGTCCTCGACCTCGTCGAGATTCGCCTCCATGGCGGCGGTGAACTTGGGGTTGATGATGTCGCCGAATTTGGATACGAGGAGTTCGGTGGCAAGGAACGCCGCATCAGAAGGCCGAAAGCGGCTTTCAACCTTCTTCACATAGCCGCGCTGCTGGATCGTCTCGATAATGGATGCATAGGTGCTCGGCCGGCCGATTCCCTCCTTTTCGAGGGTTTTGATCAGCATCGACTCGCTGTAGCGCGGCGGCGGCTGGGTGAAATGCTGTTCCGGATCTATTTCGGACAATTTAATAATTTCACCTTTATTCACTTCCGGAAGCTTCTGCTTCGCCTCTCGCTCCGACTCTTCCTCGGCTCCCGCCCCTGATGCGGGAGTTTCCGCATCCTCGACTCTCGCCTCGGAGTACAGGGACGTGAATCCGTCAAAAGTCATGGTCGTGCCCGAGGCCTGAAGAAGATGCCTGCCGGATTCCAGATCGATCGTCACGACGTCGTATTCGGCCTCGGCCATCTGTGATGCGACAAACCGGCGCCAGATCAGCGTATAGAGCTTCAACTGTTCCGCAGAAAGACTTTTCGCCATTTTTTCGGGAGTGCGCCAGACGGAGGTTGGCCTGATCGCTTCGTGGGCATCCTGCGCGCCTTTGCGCGTCTTGAAGGCACGCGGTTTTTCAAGGCTGTAGCGGGCATGGAAGCTTTTCTCGATATACTCCCGTGCCTCGCCGAGCCCTTCGGGCGAGATGCGAACCGAGTCGGTTCGCATGTAGCTGATAAGTCCGACATGCCCTTCGTTTCCAAGCTCGATGCCCTCGTAGAGACGCTGAGCGACCGACATCGTGCGGCGGGAGGTGAAGCCGAATTTCTGCGCGGCATCCTGCTGTAACGTGCTCGTGATAAAAGGCGGCGGAGGCACCTGTTTTCTGGACCGCCTGGCAACGGTTGCGACGATCAGCCCGCCCGTTTCTATATCATGAACGATTTTTTTTGCCGTTTCCCCGTCACCGACGACGGATTTTTTTCCGTCGGTTTTCGTCAATTTCACGATGAAGCCATGATTGTCGGCGGTTTTGACCTTCGCTTCGATGGTCCAGTATTCTTCGGGCTTGAACGCCAGAATTTCCTTTTCGCGATCGCAGATCAAAAGGACGGCGACGGACTGAACGCGGCCGGCAGAGAGGCCCAGACAGACCTTTTTCCAGAGCAGGGGCGAAAGCTTATACCCGACGAGGCGGTCTAAAATCCGGCGGGACTGCTGGGCGTTGACAAGATTGATATCGACCGGGCGCGGTTTTTCAAGCGAATGAAGCACCTCATCGCGGGTGATGGCGTTGAACGTGACGCGACAGGCGCTGGTCGGATCAATGCCCAGCGCGCTGGCCAGATGCCAGCTGATGGCTTCCCCTTCGCGGTCCGGGTCGGGCGCGAGATAAATATCTTCGACTTTTTCAGCAGCCTCTCTGAGGCGGACGATCACATCCCGTCGGTCGGGCACCACGCGGAAAACGGGAATAAAGCCGCGATCAGGCTCCACGCCGAGTTTGGAATCGGGCAGATCGATCACATGGCCTTTGCTGGCCTCGACGATGAAATCGCGGCCAAGAAACTTCGTAAGGGTTTTGATTTTTCCCGGTGATTCGACAATGATGAGATGTTTGGCGCTCATTTATTTATATATTTCCTGTTATACGGTTGTTCAGTTGATGAAGACAGGGGGATTTACCTTGCTGCTGAACATGTTTGTCGGGCTTGCGGCCGAACTTGTCTGGCCCTGCGTCTGCGGATCGTTCATATACAGGATCAGTTCGAGCCGGGTCGGCGTGACCTCGCGCAGATCGTGGCGCCACAGATACTCGATCGTGCGTTCAAAATGCAGCGAACTGATCTCACCCCGTTCCAGGACGCCCAGCAGGTGCCGCTGCGCCTCCGGCGTCAGGCGGATCGCCTCGGATGAGTGCAGCTGCCGCACGCCGCCGGCTTTCGCGACCTCGGCAGGATCGTTCGAAGGCTTTTCGGCGGAAATGCCGTCAGAAAGGCCGGCGGCACCGTTTCCGCTGACGGTGAGACTCATCAGGGAAAGCCACTTCATCGCGGTCTCGATTTCTTCGAGTCTGAAACCGCGTTTCATCAGCTTCGAAACCATCGGCGCCTGATCTTCGGCATCGGGTGCGGCGGACGGATCGTTGTCCTTCTCGATCTGGCGCCGGACCAGATCCATCAGCTTCATCAGCTGTCCCAGCGGACTTCTGGATTTGTTCACTTATATCCTCCCCTGAGGGGGTTTAATTTTCGCATGATACCTGTTCCCGGGCAGCTTCACCAGCAAATCCCGCATTTCAAGAGTGAGAAGCAGGGAAAACAGTCTGTCCCGCGGCCAGCGGCCATTCGCCAGAAGATGATCGAGAGGCACCGGCTCAGCCGCCAGGGCCGATAGCAGACACAACTCCTCATCCGTCAGATCGAGGTCTTGGGCGGGAACGCCGACGGCTTCAGCATTCCCACCGCGCTCCGGCAAAAGTCTGGCATAGTATTCGATCAGATCATGCGGCGAGGTCACGAGCTGGGCGCCGTCCTTGATCAGCGAAAGCGTGCCCTCCGCGAGAGCGGAATGGATATTTCCAGGTATGGCAAACACCTCACGGTCCTGTTCGGCCGCCAGTCTGGCGGTTATCAGCGATCCACTGCGTGCGGTTGCCTCGACGACGACCGTGGCGATGCACATACCGGCAATGACGCGATTCCTGACCGGAAAATGCCACGGTCTGGCAGGCATGCCGGGCGGATATTCCGAAACGAGCGCCCCGTCTTCCGCCAGAATGCGTTCCCGGATCTTGCGGTTGGCTGCCGGATACGTGATATCCGGCCCCGAGCCGAGCACCGCGATCGTGCGGCCACAGCCTTCGAGCGCGCCCAGGTGGGCGAAGGTGTCGATTCCCAGGGCCAGACCGCTCACGACGACGAAACCCGCGGCGGCCAGTTCACGGCCGAAGTCGCGCGCGATATCGAATCCCATCTGCGTCCCGTTGCGGGCACCGACGATCGCGATATGCGGCCGCGGATCGACCGGCAGACGGCCGCGAACGAACAGCACCAGCGGCGAATCGGGTATTTCGCGGAGCAGCCCCGGATACTCGGGATCATTGAACGTGACGAGACGAATTCCGTGTTTATCAAGCTTTGTCGGCTCGCAGAGAGGCTGAACCTTTTCGCGTTCGAGAACGAACCGCTCGAGGCGCTCTCTCGTCCAGCCCTTCACGCGCGACAGAACCGCCCGGTCGGCCCTGAAAACGGCCTCGGGAGAACGAAGTTCCTTGATCAGACCGGCTTTCACGGTATCACCGATCCAGGTGACCGAGGCCAGTCTCAGCCAGGGGATCCTTGAATCGGTCTGGTCGAGGCGGGGCTCAGGCATCGTTCAACGGCTCCTGAGGATTGCGGATCGATTTCATCACCTTGTTACACCAGAAAGCGATGGTCTCGGAAACCCCCTCGGCTGCCACGGCCTCGTTCAGCACAGGCAGAGCGGGGAGCCCCACACCGACGAGCGCTTCTGCAGCCATCGTCCGGACAGCCGACTGATCGTGAGCGAACAGCGGAATAAAACTGGACGGAATTCGCTGGGCAAGGGAGACAAGCTGCCGTTTTGCGGTTCTGAGCTCGCGCTCTTCCTTGGTGTGCGCGATATGATCCATCATGGGTTTGATGCTTTCAGGCTGGGCAAGCTCTGCCAGCGACGTCAACGCCGCGATACGCACGGAATAAGCCTTATCGGCAAGCGCCTCGACAAGCATCGTACGCGCTTTCAACCCCGGAAAGCGGCCCAGTGCCTCAGCGGCCGATTGACGGACCTTCTCTTCGGCATCGCTCATCAGCAGGACAAGCAGATCCAGGCCACGCTCTTCTGCAAGCTCCCGGATCGCGATGGCCGAGTTGCGCCTCAGCACCAGTTCATCACTTTCGACGCACGCCCCGATCGTTTCGAACACCTTGTCTCCGAGGTTCTGGAAAGCCCGGCCGATGTTGCGATGCACTTCGGCATTCCGATCGGAAAGGCCGCGCAGCAGGGGGACAACGGCTCTCGGATCGCCGATCTTACCGAGCGCGATGGCCGCGTAAATACGCACCCAGTCGCTTTCATCGCGCAAAGCATCCATGAGGATGTCTACCGACGAGGGGGATGCAATGACGCCGAGCGCCTGACAGCAGCAGAGCCTCAGCTCACGATCACCGAGGCGCATGTTTTCATGAATCTTTTCGAGATGATGACGCCCGGTTTTTTCAAGAATCTGGCCGATCCAGAAGCGGACATCCTCGTTATCGAACGACATCGCCCGCAGAAGCTGATCGACACCGAAGTTTTCAAGTCTGGTAATGCTCAGGGAAGCAGCGCGACGCACGCTCCAGGACGGGTCGGCAAGCGATTTGATGAGATCGCGGATAACGTCGGGGTTACTCGAACCGCCCAGCGCCTTCGCCGCGAAGAACCTGATGTTCTTGCTCTTGTCGTTGAGCGCCTTCACCAGATACGGCATGCCGGGTTCGCCGATCGATTCGAGAATACGGGTGACCCAGTATCGGACGTCGTCATTCTGACTGTTCAAAGCCTCCGCGATACGATCGACGCCCTTTTCACCGATCTCGGTCAGGGCATAAGCGCAGCTTCGGCGGACATTCCAGGATGCGTTTGAAAGGCCTTCAATCAGCGCCGGCACGGCCTTCGGGTTTCCGATCTCCCCCAGGGCAGCCGCGCAGAAGCTCATGATCTCAGGCTTCCCGTTCTTGAAAAACCGTATCAGCGGCTCTACAACGCGGGTCCCCAGTTTCACGATGCCTTTGCGGACCAGATACCGCTGGTTGTCATCGACACCCTCGACAAAGGCGAAAAGCCGCGCCAGTCCACGGTCTCCAATGCGCACGAGAGCGATGAGACAGCCGTCCCGGATATCCTCGTTCGGCTCCTGGAGTGCCTCAATCATCGGATCTATCGAATTTTCACCGATATCGGCGAGCGCCTGCGTCGCACTTTTGCGAATCGTCCAGTCGGGATCGCCAAGAGATTCAACCAGCACGCGTATGACGCGCGTGTCACCCGACTCTCCAAGGGCGGCGGCAATGACATACCGCATCTGCTTGTCTCCGGACCGAAGCGCCTCGAACAGAATCTTCTGCGCTTTCGGGCCGAGCCGTCCCAGGGTTTTAATCGCCCAGAACCTGACATCCTCATCAGCCGTCTTGTTCATCACCTGTTCAAGTGATGGAATGATCTCTTCGCCGAACTTGGCAAGCGCCTCGGCAGCAGCTTTCCGGACAGGCCATTTCTCATCGCCCAGCAGCCGGATCAGCGCCGTGATGCCCATCGTTTCGTGCAAATCGCCCAGCGCGGTCGCCGCAAAGTAGCGCACGTCGTGGTTCGTGCTTTTCACAGCCCGCAGAATCGCAGGCGTTCCCTTGTTGCCGAACCGGCCAAGCACCTGAAGCGCCCAGTGCTGGATGTCCTCGCTGTAGGAGTTGATCGCCGCGGAAAGAACCGGCAGAGCGGCATCCTGGAATGCGAAGATCTGGTCGGCGGCGGTTTTCCTGACAATCCAGTGTTCATCGCCGAGGGCATTGACGAGGAACTGGAGCGCGGCTTCACTGCGACCACGGCCGATCTCTTCAACCAGTTCGATCTTCCGTTCCTTGTTCGCGAGCGGGAACGATTCTATCAGTTTCTGTGTGTACGGATCCATGTGGTCCTATTCATACCAGTGACGTTTTTCCAAGTCAACGAAGTTCGTCTACGTATCATGCGGGATCATCGCCCGCCATCGGCTGGAGGCGCATCGGGAGAAATCTCTGTAACTTCGATCTGAACGGCTTTCGGCTGAATGCCGACGACTTCCACCTTTTCCGGGACACCGACCGGGCAGGGCAGGTTCACGGAGTAGCTCCCGGGGGACATTTTTCGTATATCGAGAACGATATTCATATCGGCCCTGGATACCTTGTCGAGCTGGTCCATGAATCCCCTGAGGATCAGGGTATAGCTGGAAGGCGAGACCAGACAGTGCTGGTTGCCCGAATTCTTGAGGGTCAGCGGCAGGCCCGGAAATTGTTTCACAACCTGCGCCGGAGCGAGGCGGACCCGGACGTTCACGGTCCCGGAGCCGGCGATGCGGATCGTTTCAACGGGGGGCTTGAGGAGTGCGGTAACGCTTCCGGAAGAAGTCATCAGCGCGAGATCGATCGGCATGGTCAGCATCTCGTTCATCTGTTCGAGTATTCTTCCGGGGCCGCTCACGGCGACATCCGGCGGATCAACATCGAATCCCTCCAGCCGGAACCCCTCGGACGGCTTGTTGATGAACTGAGGCGTCACACGGACAACGCGTCCCGGATATCCGGCCTTCACCGTGATATCGACGTTGATCTTTTCGGGCACGGTCCGGACCCCTTCGACGATCTCGCCGGAAGTGGCCAGCAAAGAGACTCTGCAACTTTCGGTGAGGGAGTTTCTCGCATTGTTGAGCATGACCGATACCTGCGTCGTGGCGATTCTGTCGATGAGGTCCCTTGGGCCTTCCACGACCACGCGTCTCGGGGTCAGGTTCGGCATTTCCGCCAGAAAGCCTTCATCCGTCTGGCCTTTCACCTCAGCCGACACATCAAACTCCTTGCGGATCAGCGCCTCGCCCGTCACCTCGATCTGAGCTGGCTTGATCGAGACGACGGTGAGTCCCGGGGGGGTGGTGACCTTGAGAGGAAGCATCGCGGAGCCCGGCCGGAGCGTGTAGAGATCGATACTGAGCTGGACGAGATCGCGGCCGGCGATGATGAAATCGCGGCGCGTTCCGGTGATGACGACTTCCGCCATGGCTTTTTCCGGTAAAACACGCATCAGCTGTGGAACATTGCGATACTCGACTTTTGCAGTCACGGTTCGCCGGACGACCGGCGATATAATGATGTTCACGTAGATCCAGAGCACGAGAGCAAGCAGGATCGTGACAAGCTTCAAATTTATTCTCATGGCTTTACTTCAGCGGCGACAAGAGTCGCCTGTCCCTTATGACGCGTTTCAGCGCGACCCGCACAAGATCGCGCACCTTTTCGCCGTTCAGGTCGCGAACGAGTTTTCCACCCTTGGCAAACGAAATAGCCCCCGTCTCCTCACTGACGATGAGCGCGAGAGCATCCGTAATCTCGGTGATGCCAACAGCCGCACGGTGCCGCGTTCCGACTTCACGGGCCAGATCGGGGTTCTGGGAAATCGGCAGGAAGCAGCTCGCAGCCTCGACGCAACCGCCCTTCACGATCACGGCTCCGTCATGAAGGGGCGTAAAGGGAAGAAAGATCGTGTTGAGGAGCTCGGATGTCAGCGTGCTGTGGAGCGGAACACCCTTGTCGATGAAATCTTTCAGGCCGATATCCTGTTCGATCACGATGAGAGCGCCGATGCGCTTTTTGGCGCAGCTTTCGATGGTTTTCGCCAGTTCTTCGACGAGTTCCGGGATATTTTCGGAATTCGCGTTATGCTCGCTGAGAAAGCCGCCGCGGCCGATATCCTCGAGCGCACGCCTGAGTTCGGGCTGGAATATGACAACCATCGCCAGAAAGCCTGTGGGCAGGATGTTTGAAAGCACCCAGTTCAGCGTGTTGAAGTCGAGATCCTTGGTGAACATCAACAACAGCAGGATGAACCCGAGCCCTTTCAGCAGGTTGAACGCCCGGGTTCCCTCGATCAGCAAAAGGACCCGGTATATTCCCCAGCCGACAATCGCGACATCAAGCAGGTCAATCAGCGAGACATCGCGGAGAACGGCAAGTATGAAGTGAAAAAGCATGATTCAGCTCAAGACGGCAATAGTCCCATCTGTTCGAGGACCCTGGCGAGTTTGTCGCGGGTGGTGCCTGCGGCCTGCACCAGCGGAAGGCGAAACTCGTCGCGAATGATGCCCATCAGCGAAAGGGCGGTTTTCGCCGGAATCGGATTCGATTCGAAGAACATCGCCCGATGCAGTTCGAGCAGGTTGAAGTGAAGGCGGCGCGCTTCATCCCAGTCTTTATGCAAAGCCGCATCGACGAAATCCTTCATCAGCCTGGGAGCGACATTCGCGGTCACGGAGATCGTGCCGCACGCGCCAACGGCCATCAGCGGCAGGTTCAGGGCATCTTCGCCCGAAAGCAGCTCGAAGCCGGCCGGAGCGGCTCGCAGGATATCCATTGCCTGTTCGATGTTCCCGGATGCTTCCTTGATGCCTTTGATGTTCGGGGTTTTTGCAAGTTCCAGAACGGTCGCGGATGTCATGTTGACACCGGTCCGGCCCGGGACATTATACAGCAGAACCGGCAGTCTGGTTGCCGCCGCGACAGCCTGAAAATGAGCGATCTGACCGGCCGGAGTCGGCTTGTTGTAATAGGGAGTGACGACGAGAACCGAATCCGCGCCGAGGCTCTCGGCCTTTCGGGTCATCTCGACCGCGGTTGACGTATTATTACCGCCTGTTCCAAGCATCAGGCCGATCTTCCCGGCAACGCGGCCGGCGACGAGTTCCATCAGGCGCGACTTTTCCTCAGAGGACAGAGTCGCGGACTCCCCTGTCGTGCCGACGATGACAAGCCCGTCCGTGCCCGCTGAAAGGTGCATTTCAAGAAGGCGGAACAGCGCCTCCTGATCGATCTGACCATTGCAGAACGGCGTGACCAGGGCCGTCCATGAACCCTGGAACGTGGTGCGCGACATTTCAGACCTCCCCTGCCTGCTTGACGGCAGCGTATGATCGGTCAAACCCGTGGAGGGGCCGACCGTCGCCAACTATACCACAAAATTTCCCGGTCGGATGCATTCTTCTTCATGGGTATTTAAAAAACAGCCGATCTTCCCCTTAAACTGTTTACACACCACGGAACTTCATACACGGCCGGTAACCGGATCCGGATTGCACGGTTGACGGAAACACTCTTTCAGGGGTATTCTCGCGAGGTCCGCCATGGCAAAAATAAATATGGAAACAGATGCGCTGCTGAAACCGTTGCTCGTGTGCTGTCATCCCGAGCAGCGCAGCTGCGCCATGTCCCCCGACGAGCTGCCTGCAGCTCCTGGCCTGGCCCCGTGGGAAATCGCGCTTTCCGCATCGGCTCAACAGGATGGCATGCTCCGGCACATGGCTGCCCTGGGGCGCACCTTCTGCGCGCATGAAAGCGACGACCTGCTGGCCGGTCTCGGGCGTTTCGATCTTGTGGTCGTGACGCCGCTCAGCCTCAACACGCTGGCAAAGTTCGCGCTCGGCCTGCGCGATTCATTCCCTTCGCAGCTTCTCGCGACGGCAGCCGGACTCGGACTTCCGATTCTGCTCGACGAGCGGGGAATTCCCTCGGCGGATTCGACGTTTAATCCTCACCTGATCAAGGTTTACCGGCGCTACTGGGAACAGGTGCGCAGCGGAACCATCCGCGAGTTCAGCCCCGACACCTTTTCAACCGCCGTTGCGGCGGTGATTCGCACCCGGCGCGCGGTTGAGCACTGCATTCCCGCGGCCGGCCGTTCCGTCATCACACGCGATGACGTGCTTCTCGCCCAGGCGGCGCTTCAGCCACTGCGCGTTCCGCGAGGCTCGATCGTCACCGATCTCGCCCGCGAGGAAGCGGCTGCGCGGAACGTTTCGTTTGATTTTGAATAATATATATAACTAGCAACTATACAGAAGGAGTTATTCATGGATCGCATGCTGTCGAAAACATTGCGCGCATTCTGTGATGACGTCGCATCCGACTCGTTCGCCCCCGGCGGCGGCTGTGTTTCGGCAGTATCCGGAGCGTTTGCTGCATCGCTCGGCCACATGGTTCTGATGCTGACCTGCGGAAAAAAGAAGTATGCCGGCTTCGATGCGGAGAACATCGCGCTCAAAGCGGTCATGAAAAAGCACCAGGAAGCCCTCTTTGCCTGCATCGAACGGGATATCTCCGGCTGTGACGCGATGCTTGCCGCCATGGCACTGCCAAAAGAGACCGATGCCGACAAGGCCGCCCGCAAAGCAGCCATGCAGAAAGCCAGCAGAACCGCTAACGAAGCTCCCCTTGCCATTTGCGAAGAAACGATCGCCCTGCTGCGTTCGCTCGACGCATCCGTCGGCAAGGTCAATCAGAACGCCATTACCGACTGGGCCTGTGCGGCTCTCCAGGCCTATGCCGCCCTCGAAGGCGCGGCGCTCAACGCGAAGATCAACTGCGGTGGAGTCGGCGACCAGGCCTATGAGGCCGACGTGAGAAACAAACTCGGCACCTGGCTCGCCGAGGGACGACACCTCCTGGACGGAATCCGCAACCGCATCCACGCCGGCCTCGACGCATCAAACTGACCTCACGCCACCCGTAACGGAACGCAGAAGCGCACAGGAGTTTCCGTGCTCCTGCGGTTCTGTGGCTCATACGATTCTCGCTGTTGGATCTCTTTTTCATGAGAGCACATGAAATACAAAACAAGAC
>CAZQYQ010000148.1:0-11175 GCA_964597625.1 uncultured bacterium | reverse complement strand
ATGAACAAATCCGGGGATGGTCTGATACCTGTTCTCGGGTGCGTGCTGGACAGCTTGAACCGCAGGCCTATCGGCGGTGCGACGGTACTCGTCGGAAACAAGGATTACTCGTCGGAGAAAGACGGGACGTTCAGATTCTCCGTTCCGAAAGACTCGCTGGCTGAAGTCACCGCATACGCCGAAGGGTATGAAGCGCTCACGCTCAAACATCGCGCCGGCTTCCGCGAAACGCCGCTCATTCTTCAGCTCAGGCCGGTCCAGGTCTCGTTTGAAGGAATGGTCGCCGACTCGGAAACGGGCCAGCCGGTCGCCGGGGCGAAAGTGAAAATCGATGGCAGGTCCGTCATTTCAGGCAGTGATGGGGGATTCCGCATTCCAAGGGTGGCTGCGACATATCACCAGCTGTCCTGTGCAGCTCCAGGATACATGGACTCCATCGAAATCGCCTATGCGGAAGTATCCGGCAAACCGTATGAGATACGCTTGAAACCGCTTATCTCAGGGGCGTCGAACGCCGACGGGGCTCTTGCCTCAGATGAACCGTATCCCGAATTCCCGGTTGATATCCAGAATGCTCAGGCGGCAGGCGGACGGGATGATTGATTCCCGAACCTAACGGGAACTTCGCCACCCCGACGGGAGATACCAGCTTCAGGAGATGTCCGGCTTACGGCTGCATGCTGATGCGGGGTGTGGGTCCGGCTTGCGTTGTGTCGAAATGCTGATTCTTCGAGGCCGGTCTGACAATGTGAGGCGTGATGAAGATGATCAGCTCGGTGCGTGTTTCTTTTGTGGACTTTTTCTGAAACAGTTTTCCGATCCCCGGCAGATCTCCCAGGAACGGCACTTTTGAAATGCTTTCGCTCTTGTCTGTTTTAATCATACCGCCGATCACGATCGTGTGATTGTTTTTGACGATAACCTGGGTCTGAGCCGTCCGGTTACTGACATTCGGCGTTGAGTTGCCGCCCAGGGTGGTATAACCGAGGATGCTCTTGATGGTAGGCGTGATATCGAGGAAAACCTCATCGTTGCCCGTCACCGAAGGCGTGACTTCCAGCTTGATATCGGCATTTTCCTTGCCGATCGTGCTCGTAACCTGCCCGGTCTGAGCATTTACCGTAGAGGCTGAGACAAAGGAAATCTCCTGGCCGACGGAAATATTTGCCTTGCGATTGTTGAGTGTCGTTATGACGGGGTTGCTGAGAACCTTGGCGAATGAATGAGTTTTCAGCATTGCCAGCAGAGCTCTGAACTGGTTAACCGTAAGGCTGCCGAACCTGAATACGCCCGTTCCGCCGGCGGTGGCTTCTTCGGGGGAGATGGACATGTCGAATACATTTTCCGTCGTGCCCGGTATGGGAATCTGTTTTTGCCAGTTGATGCCGAGTCGTTCTTCCTCGTTCAAATCGATTTCATATATTTGCGCATCTATAGTAACCTGCATCGGCGCGATATCCAGCTTTTCAATGATCTCGTGGATGCGCTCGAGATTGTTCGGCGAATCGGTGATGATCATCATATCCATACGGCCTGTCGTGGCGGCTGCGCCGGCGGCACCGGCCTGCGATGCCTGGCTCGAACTGAAGGACTGGATCGTGGCGCTGGGCGCGACCGTCTGTATCGGCTGCTGAAGAACGGTGGCATCGACATAATCGAGATAAAAAACTTCGGTTACCGGTCTTGCGGCGATATCGACCGTTGCTTCGCCAACATCGAGTTTCGGAATGAATGTTCCGAAATCCGCGAGCTTGGCGGCCGTATCGGTTATGACAAGCGAGTTGGTTCTGGTATCTACTTCACAGCTGCCTTTTGAAGGTGTCAGTTTGTTGTCGATGACGGGTTTCACGGCGGCGGCGTTGGTATTCCGGATATTGAAGATCTTCGTCAGGAGCGGGGCGTTTTCCGATTTGAATATGCGAAGAATCGTGCCGTCCCAGGCAAAGGCAAGGTTGAAGCTCCGAAGAAGCGTGTTAAAGGCCTCTTCGACCGTAACGTCGCTGAACAGGACCGTCACTTCGCCTGAAATGTCATTTGCGAGCATCAGATTCAGATTTATCAGAGAGGCGAGGGAACGAAGGGCATCCTTGATATCGGTCTGGCGGAAATCAAGCGACCTGATCGGCAGATTCATCGATGAAGAAAGTTTTAAGTCGCTTGCAATAGCTGCTTCTGACCTCCCTGAGACCGGTTGAGGCAGGGAACCGGGCGGTACGAGCCCCTGTGGCTGTGCGCCGGTCACGGGGGAAGGATTTCCGGGAAGCGGAGCCGCCGCACCGCCGGTCTGAGGAAAACCGGAGCCGGCTGGCTGGGGCAGATCGGGAGGTGCTGATGTCGCTGCCGCCGCCTCATACAGAGGAAACGCAGGATCGCTTGGCATTGCGGGAATGAGTGAGAGGGCGTCTGCGGATAACCGATCAGAGGGTTGTGGAACTTTGATTCTGGCACCGTTTCCCATCTCGGTCCAGCCCATGCTCCGGGAAACCGGACGACTGGTCAGAGACGGCATCGACGGGGCCGGTGACGGCTGTCTCACGGTGGGAAAGGATGATTGCAGAGATGGCGCTCTTCCGCCGTTGAGAGACGGCGATTTGATTGCCGGACGGCGTGTGGAAGACCTCGGAAGAGGCTGCCATGAAGCCGCAGCGGCTGAACCGGCCTCTGCCACGGGGCGGGGGCTGCCCTCGAGGAGCAATGCGGCGAACAGCGCTGCGAATAGAATTTTCCGGCACCTGAGCAGGGTCAATTCAGAGTCTCCTCCAGCATCACATATCGGCAGTGAACGCGAATCACGCGAGGGCCTTACTGCGGTTTGGAAAGCTGACAGTGAGCGTCTTTCACTATCTCATTGCCGTTCACATCGTGAATTCTCAGGGAAACCGTCACTCGCAGAGGGGTGATATCGGACGGCGTATTGGTAAGAAGATTCGCGACCTGAAGCGTATAAACGGGAATGGAAACCGTCGTTGCAGCACTGGGCGCGAGATACAGGTCGAACGGCATGTTCTGAACGGCGATCTCCGGAAGGGGTTCCCCGATTCGTGATGCGTAGATGACCGAGTAGCCGACAACACGAGACGGAACGCCTGTTTCCGCGCGCACGGCAATGGAAAGAGGAGTCGTGGTGATGGTTGCTGTGCCGCTTGCATCTTTCGTGACGGTTGCCGTAACCGGATCGGGAGTTGCCTGGGTAACGGTCATGATGACCGCAGGGTTGACAGTCTTTTCGATGCAGCCGGGCAGCATGATCAGGCTTACGAAAGAGAGCCAGAAAAGAAATCGATTGTGCCGTCTTGCGTGACTCATGAACTATCTATCGGCACAACAGAACATCTCAGAGAACCGGAAATTTACTGGCCGTTATGTTTCATGAAATCATCAACGACGGATACGGTATCGCTCGATATACTTATTCTGACTCCGACTTTGGGGAGCAGATAAATTTTTTCATGGTCGTCGAGAGTCACATGGGTCTTTTCAATTTTTCTGATGGTTTTGCCCATATAGACCTCCCCGAGCCGGTATAATTTGCGATCAATGATTGCGACCAGGGCATCTTGGGTTTCAATCGTCCCGCCGAACGGCGCACTGAGGACTTCGGTGGTCTTCGTTTTGCTGGCTTTCAACGGATCCGCTGCAATAGAGGCTGCAGCAGACGCCTGGGCCAGCTCGATCATTTTTGAGAAAGGCGACGGCTCAAAGGGGCTTCGGGATAGATTCGCGAAGCCGAAAAGAACAGGGTCTTCAAGAGCGGCAGGCGATGTCGCCCCGGCCTCGGCAGATGGCACTTCCGTGCCTGAGGCGAGATCACCCGGTGCGGAAGCAATTTCACCGGGCGTTCCGCTTGCAAGCACTTCTGGTGCCGACGCATTTTCACCATCGCTCGTATCTGAAGCATTTTCTCCGGACGGGCGAAGATCGAGATCATCGAGATTGACGGACGCTGCCGGTCGCTTGGGTTGTTTGGGAACAGTCTTGGGCTTGTTTTTGTAAAACTGTGCTCCCATGGCGATCGACAGAATGATCAAACTCAGGTAGAACAACCTCGTGCCCATTTCCTGTCCTTAGCCGCCTTCCGGAGGCGGAGCGGCAGCCGGTGCTTCCTCTTTTTCGAGAAGCAGAACGGTGGTCGGCATGATGTCGAACCTGAACGTTCCGCTTGCATCGGGCACCAGCTGCGGAAGAGTAACGGAAACGATCTTTTTGTGTTTTTCGAGAATTCTCAGGAATGTTCCAAGCTGCTTGAAGTCACCGGTAAAGGAAATTTTGACCGGATACTCTTCGAACGAAACCGTTTCAAAGGTCCTGGGAACGGGTGGCTGTGGATTAATGCTTTTCAGCTCGAGTCCTGCCTGCTTTGCCAGCTTTCTGAGATCCTGAAGGAACTGAGGGGCTTCCATTTTCTTGTAACAAAGCTCTTCTGCTTCGAGTCGGGCTTTTTTGAGGTCATTCACTTCGATTTTTATTTCTTCGATGTTTGCGACGGCCGACTCAAGACCTTTGATCTGATCCTGCACCCCTTTGTTTTTCTTCTTTTCTTTTTCGAAAATGAGTTTCTGGGGAGAATAAAGGAACTTCCAGCTCAGAATGATGACTGCAAGAAGAATAACAACCGGCGGAGCCGCCAGCTTTGGTTCTTCTTTGGCTTTTGCCAGCCATTCCTGCAGTTTGAATTCTTCAGCCATCGCAGATCAGTTTCCTTCAGCAGGTGTTGCCTCTCCGGCAGAATCAGGTTCCGGCACGACCGGCGCGGGAATGATGATCTTTCCGGACAAGCCGAATTTGATGAAATACTGTTTCTCATCTATCGGCACTTCTTCGGTGGAATCGATTGCGGGGGATTTGAGAAACGTCGTGTGCTCGAAAGATTTAATGTAATCAAACACTCTGTCTGACGAGTCTGTCTGGCCGATAATTTTAAATGTTGCCTGGTCGTCCTTGCGGGATATGTCCATCTCGGTGACGAAAATCTGCTTGGGAGTGATGCTGGCAATTTCAAGCAGGATCTCGGAGTTCGGGAAACGGAGCTTTTTCACTTCATCGGGAAACCCGACTTCCTTTGACAATACCTCTTTCTCGGCGAGAAGCTGTGTAACCTCATTTTGAGATGAATTCAGCTCGCCGAGCTTTTCATTCAGTTTTGTATACTCCACCTTAACGGCTGAGACATCCTGGCGGATTTTAACGATGGGAATCAACACCACCAGGAGGACCAGTAAAACGAGAAGGACAGCGATAATGCGCAGCTTTTTCTCATCCAGTTCGAAACTGATGCCGAGTTTTTGAATGAATCCTGCACCGAATTTCGAGCTGACTTTTGAAAGGTCGAGTGACGGGGTGTGCCTGTTTGGAAAAAGAATATCGATGAAATTGATCGTTTCAGGGTTTCCATCATAAAGAGCGACTCCGACGGGAGCCGCAAACTGGGGCGCCTCAACAGCCAGTTTGTCTGCCGGATAATTGATGCCTTCCGTTGAGAGCGTTTTGAAGGGGTTTGCAAGGTCAACCGGAATTTCCAGGCTTTCCTGGATGAACTCCTTGAAGTTTTTCATCGCAGCCGAGCCGCCGGAAAGAATTGCCCTGTCAATGCCGCTTTCGCCAAGCTGGGAAATATAGAAGCTGATCGATAATTGTATATGCTGAAATATTTTTTCAACGGCGGAAAAAATCTGCTGGGCTGCGAATTTTTCGGCGCCCTTCAGATTCTGTATTTCATCCGGCGGCAGAATGCCGATTTTGTGCTTGAGATCGATCGCTTCATCGAGTGAGGTGAATTCGATCTTCGCGCCGTCCTGTTCGCCGCCAGCGAAGATCGCTTCTGTAATCGTCTCGCCGCCCATGTTGATGTCGCGGTAAAAATGAAGAACGCCGTTCTTATAGATCATCACGGAGGTTGTTTTATGACCGCAATGGACGACGGCAACCTTGAGTTCTTTTCCGGGGGGTGGGGTCAGCTGGGCCTTCAGGGCAAATTCGAGTGCCTGGGGAAGAGTGAGGATCCCCTCATTCGTCATGCCGCCGCCCTTGAAATTATCCGTTACGAGCTGAACGACATCTTTTTGAAGCGCGGCGACCATGACCTGAACAAGGGCTTTCTCATCCTTGACCGATTCTCCGATTCTCGAGAAGCCGAGAACCGCATTTTCCATCGAGAACGGCATCTGTTTGGCCGCTTCGGCTTTGACGGAAACCTCGAAGGCGTCTTTCTCAGGAGTGGGGGGAATTTCGAAATACCTGATCGTAACGGAACGGCCGGAGGCCAGCGCAATGCCGCGTTTCGTCTGGATCTGGTTATCGTAAAGAAGTTCCGTGAGCTGTTTCGTGAGAAATTTCTGAAGCTTGAGAATCGCATCTTTTTCGATATCATCACGGCTCATCTTCTCTTTCTCGTCAGCCGTAAGAAGATGCGTAAACGACGGGATCGGCATATGCGCCACCGTTTTCAGGGTGGGTTTGCCATCGGCATCCCGCTCTACATAAATGAACTTGAGCGAGAAGGCCCCGATATCGACAGCCACGAATGGCTCAAATCGTTTGTTTTCAGCCATAATACATATCCAGGTATATTATCCGCAGAGATAGTACCATAGACAAGAACGGGGCGCACATCGTGCGCCCCGCGAAAGAACTTGCACTGTTAAAATTTCGTTCTGGCTACCGACATGACGATGTCATCGCCTTCATAATTGCCTACCGTCGCGACGGTCGGCGTATTGAAGGCTTGGTCAGCGCCTGCTGCATGCAGCCAGAGAGCCCTGTTGAAGTAATAATAGATAATCTTTGTACCCCAGGAGTCATACATGAAATCCGAGGGGTCTGAATCCATGTATGGGCCCTTCCACTTTTTGTTGACGTAGTTGCTGATTCCGAAAAGGGTGTTTCCTGAGAGGTTGACGCCGTAATCATTTTTGGTGAGGATGTTGAGGTCAGCGGAGTCATTGAACATCTGATTGTTATCGGAGTTATACAGGGCGCCGCACGTAGCCTGATTTGGCGCCCCCCAGTAGGGATACCGGCCAAGATCACTGTTGTAAGCCACGATCGCGCTTTTCAGAGCTGAAAGCTTTGATTTTGTCGCTGATGCGCGGCCCTGGTCTGTGATGCTGCCGATCATCGGGCCTGCAACCGACGCAAGCACGGCGATGACAATGATGACGACCATGATTTCCATCAACGTGAAACCTCGGTCACTTCTCGTAATAATGCGGTTCATGCACCCTCCCAGTCACATGTCAAGGGGTTCGCCCCAAGACCGGATTGTTAGCAATATAGGGAAGTACATCGGCAAGGTCAAGGGAAAGATGAAGACCAAAATATATTGAGGATCCCCTCATAACATGGCATAATCCACTACATGTCACTGGAAGAACCGCTTGTGAGACAAGAGAAAGCAATCCCATTGAAAAAAAATCCCCGTACAGCAAAATGGCTGATTCTTGGGATCCTTTCCTTCGTTTATCTTGCCTGGAGTCTCACGAGGGTTGAGGTTAATTGGCCTTGGTATGGTCTCTATCCGATGCTGGACCCGGATTCCCTCTTGTATCTCAGATGGCTGGAACAATCCCTCCTTCAGGGCAAGCTTCTGGTTCGAGACCTGTACATGGCATTCCCGGCCCCATACGAAATCCAGTTTCCACCCCTGTATAGGGAATTTTTGTATAGAAGTTCTCTCCTGTTGCATCTGCTCAACCCTTCGAGCAGCTTCCGTGCTGAATCCTTGCTTGGAATTGTGCCGCCGCTGTCCGGGGTCATCCTTCAGATGACAATCCTCGCGGCCCTGTTCCTCAGAAAGTCGCCTTTTGCCCTTGTCGCATTTACAGGGTTTTCAATGCTCCCGGGTTTTTCGCATTTCACAACCTTCGATTACTTCCAGCTCGATCACCACTGGCTTGAAGTGAACTGTATCGGCTTGTGGCTTCTTCTGGGGGATTGGTTCTGCGAAAGGCCGGCAAAGTCGTTCATGATTCTCGGTGCTGTCCTGATGGCGGTCTTCATGGGTACCTGGAGTGGAAGTCCCCAGTTTGTGGCGATTATTCTCGGTCTTCTTTTGATGCGCTGGATATTCGCTTCCGAAACCGTCATTCCCCTCTGCGAGTATTTTTCCGGATCGATGCTTGTCGGAGCGGGTGTCATGGCGCTGTTTCTGATCAAATACCCTGAAACCGCTGCGGTGACTCCTTTCTCCGGTTTCGGATGGGTGCAGGTCGGTTTGATCGCTATGGCCGGGATCGCCGTCTTTTTCATTGAGAAAATGAAAAAGTATTGGCCGGTTCGCAGGAGTGGACGGCTTGGAGTCGTTCTCCTCTTGGCATTCATGGGGATCATTCTCATCCATTGGGTTTTCCCGAGTTCGATCGAAAAAGCCGGTGACTTCTTTTCAAAACGCAGCAGGGTCATCAAGACCATTTCCGAAATGCGGCCGGTTCTGGACATCAAGAATCTTGCCGCAATTCATGGTCAGCTGGCGGCCCAACTGGCATATTGGGGAATCTTTCCCCTGTTCTTCGCTGTTCCCATCATCTGGCTGGCCATCGGAAAACAATCCAGGCCGGGCAGGCTTCTTGTTGAATTCAGCATCATTGCTTACGTGTTGTCTCTATACCAGATACGCTTTTCCAGGTGGCTTGCGCCTGGCATTCCCCTGCTGACCGGGATTGTATATTATCAAATATATAAGATTGCCCGGAAGGGCCTTGGCGAACAGAAACATGTCGCCGCGGCTGCCGTTATTTTCCCGTTCATGCTGATTCAGATCGGTCTCGATTACAATGTTGCGCGAGCGGGCAGCAATCTTGCCAAGATCCCTATGCAGGGAATTTCCTGGTTGAGAGACAAGACTCCGGTGACTTCTGGATACGGGGACGATAAAGATCCGGAATACGGCGTCGTGAGTTTCTGGGACCAGGGCAATGCCATCACGTATCTTGCTCGCCGCCCGGTTGCCGTAAGTAATACACTGGTTGGTTTCAAGAATCTGGCAAAAATATTTTTTGCTGAAAATGAAACCGCCGCCTATGATTTCTGCCGGACCAATAAATACCGATATCTGTACTTAACATCGATTCCCGGAGATGAAGAGTATTTCCGTTATTTGAAGGGACTGGCCGAGGAAGAAGGGGAGGCTGTCGACTTTGATTTCCGGGGGACGACTCCCCTGGGAACCGTCGACAATACCTGGAAAAGTCTCTATTTCTGGCTTTATGGCTCCCTCGGCCTGAAGGAATTCGGACCAGACAAGAAAAATTCAAGGCATTTTCGCATCATCTTTGTATCAACGGACGGAGCTGAGGGAAAAGATTCTTCTATCAAGATCGTGGAAGTGGTTCCCGGCGCCACTCTGACAGGGACAGCCGATCCGGGCTCGACCGTGCAGGCAGGCATCGGAATTCGCTTCGGCCGGAGTGTCTCGCCCTATGCGAAGACGGAAACGGTGAATGCGTCGGGATCGTTCCGCATCACGGTTGCGTATCCCAGCGGTGCTTTTTCCGGCGGGGTTCAGACCGGACCGTTTTATTCCGTCATCTACAATTCGAAAGGCGTGCTCAAACGGGGCGAGATCCAGGTGCCGGATGCTGCGATCGCATGCGGCAGCGATATTCCTGTTGCATTTCCCGACTGATCGGATCAATAATAGCATGAAGTGTATAAAATACATTTGAAAAATGTGAGGTCAGGCAATGAGCAGGATTGCCCTTATTCGGCTTTCAACGATGGGAGAGGCATACCACCGGATGCAGGATTTCATCGCCATCCTCTACCCGTCGAGTCTTCTGACGATTGCATCCTGCCTTGAACGGGAGGGGCACGAGATCCTTGTCTACGATGCCGATGCGCGTGGCGCCGGCCATGAACAGACCGTCAAGGATCTGATCGCCTTTGCTCCGGATATTGCCGGGTTTACCGTCATGACCCCGGTTCTTGAGGCAACGGCCCGTTGCTGCAAATCCCTCAAGTCGGCACTGCCAGGCGTGACAACGATCGCCGGGGGGGTGCATCCCACCGCCTTGCCAGTCAGGACCCTCCAGGAATTTCCCGAGATAGATCTCGTGGTGAAAGGGGAAGGCGAGAGAACCCTTCCCGCGGTCGTGAGAAGACTTGCTGCCGGGGATTCCCTGGACGGGCTTGATGGAATCACCTGGCGGGCAGGAACGGAGATTCGTGATGCCAGGCCGGCTGTGCCGATTCGAAACCTGGAAGAACTGCCGTTCCCGGCGTTCCATCTTCTCGACCTTCAGCGATACCGGGCCTATGGCTGGAATGGCTGGAAACGCGGAATACGCGCGCCGAACGCATCCCTGTACACGTCGCGGGGCTGTTACCGGACCTGCACCTTCTGTTCTTCAAAAACGACGCTCGGCCACGGGCTGAGATATTTCAGTGTCGATCAGGTTCTGGAACAGATCGATTATCTGGTTCGCCATGCGGGAATCAGGAGCCTGTATTTCAATGATGATACGTTTGTCGCCAACAAACGGCGCGCGGCGGAAATATGCGAGGCCATCATCCGAAAAGGATACAACCTTGAAATAATGGTCAATGCCAGGTGTGATGAGGCCGACCTGGACCTTTTCCGCCTGTTGAGGAGAGCAGGCGTTGACTGGGTTGCTTTCGGGGTTGAAAGTGGCGATCAGGGGATCCTGGACCGGTGCCGGAAACAAATTAAACTTGAAGATATTCATCGCGCCTTCGCTTTGACCCGGAAAGCGGGAGTTCATGCGGCCGGGAACTTCATCTTCGGCCTTCCGGGGGAGACGCAGGAAACAGCTCGGAAAACGATTCAGCTTGCTCTTGAACTGCCGATGGATTACGCATCGTTCGCCATCTGCATCCCTTTCCCCGGTTCGGATTTATTCGAAGAAATTGAATCGAGAGAAGGGCAGCTTCCCTCGTGGTCCGGCTTCAGACTCACCAATGCCCGCCCCATCCCGCTTGCAAATCTGACCGCTGACGAACTGATCTCCCTGCGGCGCAAGGCAACCCTGGCATTTTTTTCCCGACCCTCCTATCTGCTGCGGCTATTAAAAAGATTTGACCGGCGATATATTGTCGAGCACTTTCTGGCCACCGGCTGGAATCTGCTGATGGAAGTCGTTGCCCAGAGATTTTAACAATGAATCAGCCGGCAGCAACGCAGCAGGGATCATCGTATGCAGAGTATCTGACGACCGAAGAACG
>CAZQYQ010000147.1:0-11261 GCA_964597625.1 uncultured bacterium | reverse complement strand
ATATTGCCAAAACGCCCTCGTGATGGTACTATCTGACGAGTATCTACAAAAATGGGACAAATGGATCTTCAGAGGTGCTTTTTGCCAAGCTGTGCATTGACTGCAGAGTGCAGTTTCTACAACAATTTCAAACATTCCCAGGACCTTGCATGCCATGCAATGGTGAACCTGTACTGTCTCGGCCCGATGGCTTTCAGGTGCAAGCTTCTCGAGATAAGAAACAAGGGCGAGAAGCCCCCGCCAGGGACCATGCTTCCGAACGGGTACGTCGTTTCAGGCTCTCAGCATCCCTGATGTGCCGCAAGAACTGCGGCAATGGCGCTCTGAAGCTCTTCGGGTTTTCCGGGGAAAACCAGGGTTCCCTCATTCATCGATCCGGGGTTGGTCGTTGTTGATGCCGTTTCGGGAGAACAGACCATCATGATGCAAGGCGCGGGGCTCTGACGTTTCAGCGCATCGACGAACACGGCCCTGTCGCTCATGCCCAGCAATCCCGAATCCAGGAAAACGATTCGATACATTCCCTTCAGAGCCGAAGCTTCCTTACAGCATTCAAGCGCCTCCTCGGCAGTCCTGGCTTTTGCCGCATCGAAGCCGAAGGCGATGATTTTGTCCATGAGCATGTCGCCGCGAATGACATCTCCGGACACCACGAGCGCCTTTCCTGAAAAGCTGGCAGGGGCGGGTTTGATGCACTCCCTTTTATTCTCACACAGGGGCAGCAGGATTCGAACCTGAGCGCCCAGACCGGGAACCGACCGGACGATCAGATGACCGCCATGGCGTTGAATGACGGCTTTCGAAACCGGCAGGCCAAGGCCTGTTCCATGTGTCCGGGTTGAAACATGGGGTTCGAAAATTCTGTCCATCAGCTCCGACGGAATTCCCGGCCCGTCGTCTTTGAAGACCAGTTCCACCCACCTGTGGCCGGCTTTTGGGGCCTCAGCGCCCCATTCCGGTCCGGTTTTTGTGATGAGCGAGGCGCTCACCTTGATTGTCCCATTCTCATGCATGGCCTGCACGGAATTTTTCACGATGTGCTGAAATACCTGCTGAACCTGCACCAAATCGAGCAATACGGGCGGAATGCCGGCTTCAATGGAAAAATCCATTTTCACCCCGCGGTATTCCTCCACTGCCCGGTACAGGGTTTCAGGCAGATACTTCTCGAGCGAAACCGGCCGGCCATCGGGAATATCCCTCCGGGCCAGAAGCGCCAGCTGCGTCGTGAGTTCGCCGGCTTTTCCGGCTGCCTTCTGTGCGGAATCGAGGTACCGGGCAAGCTGTTCCGGATGATTCAGGGAAGAACCCGCCAATGAAAGCCCACCATATATACCAGTTAGAATATTATTTAAATGATGGGCGATACCGCCTGCAAAAAGGCCTGTTTTCTCGACATGGCATGCTTCACTTTGCAAACGTTCCTTTTCCAGTTGTTGAATGCGGCTCTCGAGAAAATCAATTCTCTTTTTCAGTTCTTCATCCATGTGATCACTCTCTCTGTATGCTTCATAAGATTATCTGACAGGCTGTACGTATATACTACTTCAACTTCCCCCGTTTGTCATACTTCTGCCACCTGTCCATCTTGAATCCCCGGGTTTACACCGGCATTGGCAAGATGGTATGAATACTCTTACCGAGAGTGTAAGGAGAAATTGCATATGATCGCTCGCGCGGCACGTGTTATCGCCCTTGTCCTTGCTTGCCTTGTTCTTGCTGTTCCCGTTTCGGCACAATTGAGCTATGAAGGCTCATCTTCCATCGGAGATACGTTGTTTCCCGAACTTGCAAAAAGCTTCCAGGCAAAAACGGGAATCGGGTTCACCAAAGTGACTTCGAACAGTTCCGCGCAGGGATATCAGGCCGTTACGGAAAAACGGGCATCGATCGGCGGGCTGTCACGGCTGTTGACGGCTGATGAGATGAAAACCGAGCCCGGCAATCGCGTGATCGGGTATGATGCGGTTGTCATCTATGTCAATAAGGATATGCCGATCACCACCCTTTCCTCGGAACAGCTCGGCAGGATCTTCACCGGCCAGGCAAAGAACTGGAAAGATGTCGGCGGCAGCGATGCTCCGATCGTGACGGTCCTTATGAAGAACGCGACCGAAGGTGGAACCGCAAGACAGTTCTGTGAGCTGATCCTCGGCGGTCAGCCTCCCGCAACGCCGACCGTAACGCTTTCCAGCATCAAGGAGTGCGTTGCGTATGTTACATCCACCCCGAATACCATTACGTTCGCGTCTCTGGCGTTCGATGATAAGACCGCCCGTTTCGTAGCGATCGATGGGGTTCTTCCGTCACGTGACGCCCTCACCAAGGGCGAGTATCCGCTGGCCAGACCATATGTCCTGATATACCAGAACAAACCGGAAGATCCCAAAGTCACGCAGTTTCTTGACTTCGTTCTCACCAAGGAAGGGCAGGAAATCGTACGGTCGTATGTCGTTCCCGTGATGGGCTTCGAATAATCGGTTCCATCGTTCTCTCAGGCAGCTCCCGCACATCGTGCGGGGGCTGTTTTTTTCGGTCCGCTTTGAGCAGTTGATACACAGCCATCTGTTCAAGAAGGACACACGCGCCTCCGGGCATATTCTGCAAAACGCTCATCTGATCAGTCTTTCCAGATTCAGGCACAATTATTGCTTAGAGACACCATCACTGATGATTCCTGTTCAAATCAAGAACTCGAAAGGGTATTCAATGCGTAAGACAAAGATTCTCGTCACCCTTGGCCCGTCCGCTGAAACAGAGCCGGTTTTAGAGCAGTTGATTCATGCGGGAATGAATGTTGCCAGGCTCAATTTTTCACACGGCGATCACGCCGAACACGGCCGGCGGATCGAAGTCTTGAAAAGGGTCAGGGCGAAGCTCGGCACCCCGATCGCCATGATGCTTGACACCAAGGGGCCGGAGATCCGGACGGGCGACCTCGAATCAGAGACGGTCACTCTCACCCCGGATCGGACTCTGACACTCACAACCAGGCCTGTAAAGGGGAATGAGCACCTGTTATCCGTTTCTCATCCGACCCTTCCGCGCGAAGTTATGCCCGGTTCAGTGATCCTTCTGGATGACGGGCTGATACAGCTTGAAGTCATTGATATAGCAACAGATACAGATATTCGCTGCAACGTCGTGACCGGCGGCAGAATGCGCAGCCGTCGCGGCGTCAACGTTCCCGGCCGGCATCTCGATCTTCCCAACCCCACCCCACGTGACATCGCGGATCTGAGATTCGCAGCCGAGCAGGGTTTCGATTTCATCGCGGTTTCATTCACTCAGAATGCCGCGACGATCGAAGCCGTTCGTCAGATTCTTCGCGAGGCCGGAGCACCGGACATAAAGATCATCGCGAAAATCGAGAATCACGCCGGCCTGGCGAACTTCAGCGAAATTCTCAAGGCCGCCGACGGGATCATGGTTGCCCGCGGGGATCTCGGCGTCGAGTTACACCCCGAGGAAGTCCCGATCGCGCAGAAAGAGATCATCCGCCAGTGTTACATGGCCGGGAAGCCCGTCATCACCGCGACGCAGATGCTGCACACCATGATCGAGTCGCCCCGCCCTACCCGCGCGGAAGTATCGGATATCGCCAATGCCATCTACGACTTTTCTTCGGCGCTGATGCTTTCAGGCGAAACCTCCGTCGGCCGGTATCCGGTCACCTGCGTCGAAACAATGGCGCGCATCGCCGAGCGTTCAGAAGCGGCAATAGCATATAGACAGATATACTTTTCCTACACGGCCCGCCATGAAAATATCGAGGGAACCACGAGCGCCGTCAGCATGGCAGCCGTCACGACCGCCTACAACATCGGAGCCAAAGCGATCATCACGGTCAGCGAGACCGGGCATACGGCTCAGGAGCTCTCGAGGTTGAGACCGGATATTCCCATCATCGCCATCGTGGCTGACGAGCAGGTACATCGCCAATTGTCGATCAACTGGGGCGTGTGTTCGGTGCTCGGTTCTCATTTCAAAACGCTCGAGGAACTGCATGTTGAGTCGATCAAACTGGCTGCCTCAACGGGCCTCATCGGCAAGGGAGACCAGATCGTCCTCGTCGCCGGCATTCCCGTTGGAAAGGCGGGTGCGACAAACATGATCAAGGTAGAAACGGTCGGCATCGCAGACGAACGAAGGGCCACCCCCAGGAATATCGTCAGCAATACGATGCTTTCCCCGCTTCTTGCTGGCCATACGTCCGTAGCGGGCGAACATCCGAATCACACCGGAATAGACCTCACCGTCGCAGAGCATATTCCCGCCAGCGGCAGTCCCTCGGACCTCCCTGCAGGGTTCCCTCTTCCCGGTCTCAGAAAGCTTGACGGGGATCTCGTCATTGACGCGATGTGGCGCGAAACCTGGCCCATGATGTCCGCGCAACAGTGGTGATCTCAAGGTTCACAAAGAACAACGCACTCCCGTCCTGACCTTGTTCAAGACGCCCTCCGGGTTCGAGCAGACCGGAGGGCGTTTTTTATCCCGCACTCCCCATGCGATATCCCTGCAGACCGCCTGCTTCATGCGTGTTTTCGCCTTGTTCAAGTGTGATAGTATTCTTCCTTGCCTGACAGACATTCTTCATGAAATCCACTGAAACACAGCACATCATCACTCCCCGCCTTCTGAAGCCGGCGGCGCTTTCCGCGTTCTGGATATCCGTTTTTTTCCTGCCCGGGCTCCTTCTGCTCGGCATTATCCAGACGGTTGTCAGAGATCATGAAAGTGAACTCAGGCACGAGTTCAGGGGACGGTTGATCCAGGAGCTCAAACTGTTTTCGCGGGACCTCCACCCGGAATCATCTATTGAACGTACTTTTCTAAAGCTGTCGGCCGGAACCGGCGCACGCCGGCCGCGCACGAGTCCGGACTCTCTTCAGAGGCAGGCTGACGCCCTGCGTGATGCCTGGCATGCAACCACGGGATATTCGCCGCTCATCGTTTTTGCCGCTGGCCCTGACCTCGCATCAACTGCGACGGCTCTTTCGAGCGCGTCACACAATACCCGGCGGCCGCCGCCGGCCCGAATCGTCACGACATGGCTGCAATCTGTCGCAGGAATGGCGCATCGCAGGCCATGTTCATCCAGCGTTCCCGAAACCGGAGCCGCCGTCTCGGAAAAGACGGCCAGGAGTCTGATGAATGAATTTCTCGGGGGCAATATACCCATCGATATTGTTCCAGACTCCCCCCTTGCGCTATTCTCCAGACACCATAACGGAGAAACGATCTATCTGTTCCTGCATCTGGACACCGTCTCACCGCTTGCCGATTCTCCCGTCCGCGGCGCATTTTTCCTCGTCTTCAGCGAGCGCGACATCTCGCAGAAACATCTGATTCAGGATGCCTGCAGGCTCGGCTCCCGGCGCGGCATGAGAAGGAAGATTCTGTTTCGCCCGAGGCGGTTCACGACCCTTCTGGGAATCTGGCGATCTGCCGGGAAGGGACTTGCAATCGAAACTGCCGCTCCCTCCTGTCTGTCTGCCCGCTCTTCCCGCACGGGGCAGCAGAACATGGCCATGATCCGGGTTGAAACCCTCGAGAAGGAACTGACTTCCCCTCTCCGGAAAGCTGAAAGAGCCGTCCGGACGGGTGTTTTCGCTTCATGGGCCATCGGTGCGATCCTGCTCCTGCGTCTTGGGTTCACCGGATCGCTCGGGGCCATGACTCTCAGGAAAAAGCTGGTCGGGCTTCTTTCCATCGCCGTCGGTCTTCCTCTTGTCGTATTTCTGCTTTCCGCGACGGCTTACGGCAGGTTCTCGGAAAAGCTTGGCCGCCAGGAGCGGATGAACAAATTACGGCAGCGCCTCGAGAGACTCGAAACCAGCATCCAGTCCGGGTCCATTCTCTCTCAACGGCATGTCATGGAAATCCGGGACTCGCTCGCCGCCTCTCTGGGCTCAGACAAATCACGTATCAGCGCCGAAATCGAAAAACTCTCCGGTCTTCGCCTTTTTGACTTTGCCTATTTCATCGACACCCGTGGCAACTCGATTCAGACCATCCTGAACAAAAAGGACCGGTTTTCTTCAGAATTTCAAAAGCGCCGCATTGCCCAGTTCCTTCATCCGACTGCCGTCGCCCTTCTCAAGACCCGAGGCAATCTGAATGAAAAAATCTGGTCGGATCTTTCATCTCTTTTTCCACCGCTTCCGGAAGGGATCGCCTTTCTGCGCAGCATATCTGCAAACTCCGTCAACGAGTTTCTCACGACGGAGGGAAAGATCTGGGATGTGGAAATCCCCGATCTTGGAACACAACATTTCCAGATTCTCTTTCCCTTCAAAGTTTCCGCGGCCGGCACGATGCAGGAAGATGCCCTCATCATGCTTGTCAGCCGACCGGAACTCGAAGCGCAGATCACGTTCGACTCGATATTCAGCCGATCATCCTCCGTGTTCAGGGAGATGGACGGAGAGTATGAAACCCGCATCGCCGTTTTTCAGATCGACACCGGAAGCGTGAAACATTTCTCAGGCAGGGTTTCCTGGCCGGCATCGGCATATACCGACAAACGCCTTTCGGCTCTTGCACGGCGCGCATTCGATAACGGCTGGACGGGCTCGCTTTCCCGAACAGACGGGAGCATCGAGGCCGCGCGAGCTTTTACGAAAACCCCCTTTCTGGCGGTCGGAGTTGCCGAACCCCGGGGCGGGCTTGGCATCAGGGGGCTGCAGCTTTCCTTCTGGCTTCTGTTTGCGTATACCCTCACTCTGCTCAGCCTCACGACCTATTTTCTGGGACGGCTGTTCGAAAAGCCTCTGGACCGTCTCATCGCCGCGGTTCAGCGGCTCAAAGGCGGAGAATTAGGGCTTACCGTTCACATTGACTCAGGCGACGAGTTCGGGAAGATCGGGGATGAAGTAACCCGCATGAGCCGGGGACTGCGTGAGCGGAACCGTCTTCGCAGATTTGTATCAGAGCTTGCGGCAGATGCGGCATCGACGAATGAAGAAACCGGGAAGCGTATTGAACTGACGGTTCTTTTTTCACATATCCGGGATTTCGCGGCGTTATCGGATGAGCTCGGACCATCCAAAACCGTGGAACTTCTGAACGGATATTTCACCGTCATGGAAGAAGCGGTACGTGCAAATTCCGGAACCATCGACAAGTTCATCGGGGATGCCGTCATGGCGGTATTCCACCCGGACATCGCCGGGAGAGACCATGCAGAGGCGGCATGCAAAGCGGCTCTCGCCATGCGCCGATCCGTTCTCAGATTGAACGCCGACAGAAAATCAAAAAACAGTTTTCCGATCCAGACAGGAACAGGCATTGCGACGGGAATGGCAATTTCCGGCCGGGTCGGTTCCGCGATACGCCGTCAGGACTACACTGTTATCGGCGACACCGTCAACCTGGCGGCTCGCCTTGAAACGCTTGCCGGAAACGGAAAATTCGGCCCCATCGTGCTGAGCGAAGCGACCGTGACCGCCGCCGGTCCCCATATCAATGCGAGCTTTGTCGATTCCGTCCAGGTCAAGGGAAAGCGTGAATGCGTACAGGCGTTCTGCCTGCACGAACCGGGAGCCGGGTGATGCAGACCAGCCACCGCATTGCCATATCATCCCGGATTTCATTGTTTCCCCTGCTTTGCCTGTGGTTCTTCGTCTTCCTGGCGCCCTCCGGGCTCCTTCTCGGAGGCCTGCATACCCTCATCGACCAGGACGAGCAGCTCCGGCGGGCGCTGCTTGAGCAGACGATCGTCGAAGAGATGAAACGGTATCAGGATGATCTGACCCCGGCTCGATTTATCGGCTCTCATGCCGCCAATGCGGCAGAATCGTTCAGAATCGCCTGCCAGACCTCCAATGCGGGTGAAGCACTCCGGAAGTGGCGCATTTCCTTGCCCGCTTCCTTCGGCTCACCCCTCTTTTTCCTGGCAATGGGAGACGATCTTGCGGCATCCGTTTCCCTGAAAATTCCACACAGGCTTCCACGCACCTGGACAAAGCCGCGGGTGAACGGAGCATTGCGAGAACTATTTTATCAGCAGCGACGAAAGACCTGGCGATTTGCTCCCGAACCACCCCAGTCCGAGTATTCCAATGCGGCAGCATTCCTCGAAGAGGTATTCGGACCGAACGGCCCCCTTATGATCGTCGAAGGCTCCGTCTCCAAGGCAGAATCGATCTTCAGTCATGCCTGTCCCGAAACCGTCCTCTGGTATTCATGGTTCGTCGGGTATCGCTCCGACTTCTCAGAAGGGATTCCTCATGCCCTCGTAGCCATTCGGGAGGATACCGTACGAATCGGGAGTCGCCTTGCTTTTGCGGCAAAACAGGGCATGAAACCGGATCTGAATCGAACTCTCGCCATTGTCGGAGGCAGCCAGTCACCCCGTTTCATCAGGAAGGGCGGAATGCTCTGGTACGTCGATGTGCTTCCTCCTCACGTCACCCGGCCGATGCTCAAGTCCGGGAAATACGTTCATCACGGCAGGCTGCCCATGGCCGCAATCGGTGCGTCTCTGGCAGCATTCGCCCACCCGTTGCGGTCTATGCTTCCATTGATCCGTTCGGCTCTTCTGCTGTTGATCATCTGCTCCGGACTTCTGATCGTCGGATCCGCTCACGGAAAAGGCCTGATCCGATTCAGCATTCGTGGAAAAATAATGCTGGCGATAGGAATCGGCATCTGGATTCCCCTGATCGGCACCATTCTCTGCCTTGCGTCTTATCAGCGTCTTCAGCGGTGGGCATACGCCAATGAAACCCTGGATATCCTGGAAAGATCTCTTGAAACCTCTGAGATTATGCTTGGCGGGGTCGACACGTATATCGGTCTCGACATCATCGATGCGCGAACCCGCCTTGAAGGGGGCGGGAAGGAGTTCGGTCCGGCACGCATCAATCGACTCATTCAATTCAATGCAGGGCTTCCATTCAGGGCGAATATTCTCTCCATCGCGGCCGATGGAACCGAGGCCCTTCCCGATAAGGAAGCCATGGGTACCGGCGTGGTCGCACAGGAAGCGCAGGATCTCTTTCTCAGGATCTGCAGGGGTTTTGCCATCGATCTGATGTTTTCCCTCGGCAGCGTACAGGCGTATGAACCTGATCAGAAACGCCAGCTCAAACTCCGCCAGCTTGCTGATCTCACCCAGGGCTTCGGGGAATCCATCATGGATCCTGGATTCATCAACCGCCTTCTGACAAATCCAGGAATGATGGTGCCGCTTCCGTTTTCACAGGTTTTCGAACGTGGGACGGCATTTCTTGTCTATCCTGCCGGAAACCGGCAGAAGCCGCCCTTCGCATTCGTCGTCCTGACGACAATCTTTTCGGCAAGATATCAGGAATTGATCCATCGCATCGCTCCCATTGACGTATTGTTTCAGATATATACTAATGAATATAATATAAAACAGGCCTATTACAGATTCAACAACAAGAATCAGCTCCCATTCGACACTCAGGACGTTCCTCCCAAAATCTCTGAAGATCCTGAACTCAAAGGTCTTGCCGTCCGATGCTGGCGCGAGAAAGCCGATCTGAGGCTCGATCGATCGGGGGATACGCAGCCCCGGCTCATGGCTTCCCGGATTTTACGAGATATCCCGATCATCGGAACCGCGCTGGCCGAACCCACGGCATCCCAGGCTGACTCCAGGCTCACGCTTGCTGTCACCGGCATCGCTCTGCTTCTGTTCTTCGGCGCATCCGTCGGGACGACAGCTCTTCTGTGGAGGCCGCTCAAAGCCTGTCTCACCGCCATACGGAGAACATCGATCGGACGGTACGACTGGCGACTCGATGTTCGAAGCGGTGACGAACTGGAGTCTTTCGCCGATGCTCTGAATGGAATGGTCGCCGGGATCCGTGAACGGGAACGAATGAGCCGGTTCGTTTCCGATGATGCCCTGGCGCTTGCCGCTTCGGAAGATGAATCGCTGCTTCAGCCAGGCGGGGAGTATCGCGAAGTGACGGTCATGAATTCGGATATCCGCAGCTTCACGACCCTGTCTGAAAGCCATCCGCCCGAAGTCATCGTCGGCCTGCTCAATTCCTACTTCACCTGCATGGAAGCATGCATCAGGTCGCACGGAGGCACGATCGACAAGTTCGTCGGCGATGCCCTGACCGCCATTTTCCGTGACGAAGACGGCTCGAATGACCAGGCATTGAGAGCCTGCATGGCTGCTCTGGAGATGAGAACGGAGCTTGCAGGGCTGAATGAAAAGCGAACGGCTTCAGGCCAGTTCGCCATACAAACCGGCATCGGTCTTGCCAGCGGCCGCGTCATTGCCGGTCGGATCGGTTCCCAGACAGGCCGGATAGACGCAACCTATGTCGGTGAAGCCGTCATGCTCGCCTCTTTTATCGAAGGCCGGTCGAAAGGGGCCCACCGGAGCGGAATCGTCCTGGCGCCATCGACCGTGCGCCTTCTTCATGGGCGCGGCCGGCTTGAGTTTCTCGAGAGAGTCACCCCTGACGGGAAAAGCCGCGCATTCTCTCTGTATGAGCTGGTTGATCTGCGGGACTCGGGTGATGACGGCGATTCACCGGCCCTGGAAGCTCTTTAGCGGCGTTTTCCCCGCCCGGCATCCCGGGGCGGGCAGATAAGCGTGATCTCATTGCGATCGTGAAACAGGTGTTTCGCCCTGAGGTTCTCGAGATGGAAACGCTCTTTGAGCTTCAGTACCGCTTCCAGGATCGACGCGGGTTCCTTGCCGCGGAACTTGAGATTGACCACGAAACCACGGCATAACCCCGCTTCGAGCCATCTTTCGACAAGCCCGATCGTCGCCATCGGCCGTACGATCATATCGCAAAGCAGCCAGTCGGCCGGTTTGTCCGGAAGGAACTCATACCCGTTGTCACGCCTGTGATCGCAGTTCGGGTTGGCGGCGATTTTCGGGTCGAGATCGGCCGCATCCACGGCGATGACGTGCGCGCCGCGCTTCAAAGCCGACCAGGTCCAGCCCCCAGGCGCGGCGCCGATATCCACGCATAACCGATTCCGGCCCGGTGCCGTTCCGGCCTCCAGCCAGGCTTCTTCAAGTTTGTAATACGAACGGCAGGGGGCGGCAGGATCGTGTTCGATCAGGGCTTCGGGCCCCGGCCATGGAGAAGGCGACAGCACTCCGGCGGCATCACGGCTGGTCTGAGAAACACTGAGCCACATTTCATCGCGCTTTGTAAGCAGCCCGGTGATGACGATTCCACGCCCTTCTTCAGCGATTTTCCGCCAGGGGCGATATCGTTCCATCGCCCGCTTTCGAAACCGGCGCATCCGTTCATCAA
>CAZQYQ010000146.1:0-11340 GCA_964597625.1 uncultured bacterium | reverse complement strand
CCAGGCCCCGCAGAATGGCCCCAAGCCTCTCTGGAAACGCATTCTGTCTCCATTCCTGAAGATCCCGGATGATCCGGCACCGGCGCAGCCCATCCGTCCATCGGCCCCTCCGGCGCACCACCCGGCCAGTCCGCCTGTTTCCTCGGAAACGGCTGGCACCCCGGCGGGCATCTCTCCGGGGAGCCCCCTTCAGAAGCCACCGGTCGTCACATTCCGGCATGTGACCAAGATTTTCAACCAGGGCACGCCTCAGGAATACAAGGCGATCGAGGGCATCGATTTCGAGATCGAGGATCTGCCCGATGTCGGCGAGTTCATAGCCCTCGTCGGACCTTCCGGCTGCGGAAAATCGACCGTTCTGAACCTGATCCAGGGCTTTCCTGACGTGTGGCCCCCGACGAGCGGCGAAATTCTTGTACGCAACAAACCCGTGACCGGCCCCGGAAAAGACCGCGGCATGATCTTCCAGAAATACAGCTCCTTTCCGAATCGAACCGTGATCGAAAACGTCCTGTTCGGTCTCGAGATCAATCACGATACGCTCGGTTATTCGGCCGTCGAGATGAAGGCACGATCCATGGATATGATCAGGAAAGTAGGGCTGCTCGGCCACGAGAACAAGTATCCATACCAGCTTTCCGGCGGTCAGCAGCAGCGCGTCGCCATCGCGCGCACCCTCGTTCTCAAGCCGCGGATCATTCTCATGGATGAACCCTTTTCGGCGCTCGACGAACCGACCCGTATCGATATGCAGGCATTGATCACCTCTCTCTGGAAGGAAGTCGAGGCCACTGTTTTCATCGTGACGCACTCGCTGGCGGAAGCGGTTTACCTGGGCGATCGCGTATTCATGTTCTCACCCGGCCCAGGGAAAATAGTTGATAAAATATTTATTAAACCCGAAGAGATCGGCAAGGAGCCGGGCAAATCGCCGCTCGATGTCCAGGAAGGCGACACGTTCAAGCGCAAGCTGCACGAAATCACGGACAGGTTCCTCGCTATCGAGGATGGAGGCCTGAAATAGGATGGCCAAAGCACCGCTCGGCTTCTGGGATTATCTGTCAGAGGCTTTCAACCTGAGATATCCGGTTCCCGGCATGGGAGCCCTCCCGCTCAACAAAATGGGCGTGGCCGGCACGATCGCGCTGGGGCTTCTCAACCCCGGCTTCTGGTTTCTCGGAGCCGGCCTCGAGGTCTGCTATCTGTGGATGCTCTCGACCGACACGCGGTTCCAGAAGGTTGTCCAGTCGCGCCGCCTGAATCTGATCGAGCAGGACAAGGCCGTGCGCATCAACGAGATGGTCCGCACGCTCGACAGACCGTCCGTCACGCGGCTTGAAGCCCTGAACGCGAATCTCGCCCAGATCAACCGGCTGATGGACATGAACAGTGAAGGAACGATGGAATTCGTTCGTGAAACGAAGCAGAAAACGCTCGGCCAGCTTCCGGTTCTGTTTCTCAAGCTTCTCGTCACGCGGCGGCTGATCTGCGAAAGCCTCGGGCGCACGGATGCCGACAGCCTCAAGCGCGAACTGCGCGATCTCGAGCGGCAGCTCGAATCTCCGGACATCGGAGAAGCCCTTATCAAGTCGGTTCGCGGCACGATCGAGATCAAGCAGAAGCGGCTGGAGAACATTCGCCGCGCCCAGGACAACATGAAACTTGTCGAGATGGAGCTGAACCGCATCGAGAACCAGGTTCAGCTGATCCGCGAGGAAATCGCGCTCGATCGCAGTCCTGAAGCGCTTTCAGCAGGCATCGACCGCATCAATTCGACGCTGGGCGAGACGGAGCAGTGGGTGAATATGCATTCCGAGTTTTTGAATCGCCTTGGCGGGGACCAGGCACTGCCGGTTGAAGAGCCGCCACTCCTGCCGGCATCGCTCGGGCACCTTTCCGATACCGTCACGGCAGGGGAAGAAGCATCGCCGACCCCGCCGCCCCCACAGGGGCAGACAGAACGCCAGTAACCAACTCCAGAGAGGAGCCAGTACTCATGTCGGATCAGCCACAAGTCATGCCCGCCGGGGAAAGCGCGCCAAGCTCCGCGGGTGCCGTTCCGGGTCCGCAGGTGAATCTCATGGCGGGCTCGCCAAAATGGGCCCGGGAGATGGCGGAAATATTCAAGAGCGGCTCCGTCAGCCAGTTCATTCTCTACGGGAATATCAACGACTGGGTTCCCTGGCGTCCCATGGCGGAGGCTCCCCTTCAGACGCTGAGCCTGCGCGACTTTCTCTGCAGGGTCATGTTTGCCCCCTTCGAAGCGGTCATCAGCTACGATCGCGGCAAGGGGATCAGGGTCCTGAAGGGCGGCGATATCTTCCAGTCGTTTCTGAAAGTGTTCGATGATTTCCACAAAACGGGCTTTACTGCGGCTCCGGCGGCTCCGGCAGGCGATTCCGGCAGACTGCTCGAACTCGGCAATCTGCTGCCGAAAGAAGCGAAACGGGCTCTGGAACTGATCGACCGGTTCATCCGCAACGGACTGTTCCGGACCCGGCCGGGCAGCGACGGAAAACCTGTTCCCGACCCGGTGCGCGTCGCGGTCATTCTCGATTACGCGCATTTTCTGCTGCCCCGCACCGATCCCGCCTACACGAACGCGGATCTCGTCGAAACCCTGATCCGCGTGCTCGACTGGGCAGCAGATCCAACGATCAACAGCGCCTTCGTGGCGACCTGCCTGATCGCCGAAAACCTCACAGACACGAACCGGCAGATCGTCGAAAACCCGCGTTCCGCGAAGCTTCGCATCGAGCTGCCGAACGCCGGTGAGGTGCAGGATTTCATCGAAGCGATCACGACGGACATCACGGATTTTTCAGCCATCTGCGATGTCGACCGCCGCTCGCTTGCCTCGAAACTCGAAGGCCTCTCGCGCCTCGACATTCAGAACCTCGTACGGCGCGCCGTGAAGAACAATCGCCGGATCACGATGGATTATCTGCGGGGCGTCAAGAAAGAGATGATCGAAAAATCGGCAAGCGGCCGAATCGAGTTCGTCGAATCGACACGGACGCTCGACGATGTCGCCGGCCACCGGGAAGCCAAACTCTGGATGCGTCAGGATGCCCAGCTGATGAAGCGCGGCAAGCTCAAAGCACTCCCGATGGGGTATTTGATCAACGGCCGCATCGGAACCGGCAAAACATATCTTGTCGAATGCTTTGCCGGCGAAGCGGGTGTTCCCTGTGTCGAGCTGAAGAACTTCCGCGACAAATGGGTTGGTGCGACTGAAGGAAACCTGGAACAGGTATTCAAGATATTGCATGCGATGGGACAGGTCATCGTTTTTGTGGACGAGGCTGATCAGATGGCCGGAAAACGGGGCGGAAGCGCCGATGACGGCGGCCTGTCGGGGCGCATCTACGGCATGCTGGCGCGCGAAATGGCCGACACCCGTAACCGTGGCCGGATCTTCTGGATCTTCGCCACCTCCCGCCCGGACCTTCTGGAAGTCGATCTGAAACGTGTCGGGCGCCTCGACGTCCATATTCCGCTCTTTTCGCCTCAGACATCCGAGGGGAAAGCGGAACTGTTCAGGTCGCTCGCAAAGAAGAACAACGTCGCCCTCGCTCCGGAGGATCTGCCGGAGTTCCCGGAGGACCTGGACATCGGCGGGAACGAGATGGAGGGAATCATCATCAGCGCTTCGAGGCTGTATGAAATCCAGGAGGAGGGACCGGAGAAGCGCTCTATCGGACACTTTATCAGAGAGGCCTTCAAGAGCTACAGACCGATGGCGCACGCGGAGCGTCTGGAATACATGGATCTGATCGCGGTTCTCGAATGTACCGACATCAAATTTCTGCCGGGGAAGTTCGAGAAAATGGATCTCGCGGCGGTCAAACGCCGCATTGACGAGCTAAAACACAGAATCGGCGAGGGCTGATCAGACCGACGACTGGCTGACAAGCTTGTGCGAAGCGGCTTTCGCCCTTTTCGCGGGACGTTTCCCCGGGCGCTTTTTCGAAGCGCTCTTTTTATCTGCGGCTGCGGAATGTCTTTTCGGCACCCGTTCATTCTGACCGGTTTCGGGGGCCGGGCCGGGGAGATACTTCGTGATGCGGATAAGCGTTCCGATGCCGGGTTCGGAAATGATGTCGGCGACATCGGAGAGCATCCGGATCAGGGCAATTCCACGGCCGCGCGAACACTCGATTCCGGCAAGAAGGATTTTCACATCATTGCTGGAAGGCGCATCAAATCCGCAGCCCGTATCATGAACCGAAATCTCGATTCGATCGGCATGGAGATGATACACGATCTCGAGTTCCAGGTCGGGACCGCGGCGGGATGCATGCTCGATCGCGTTTGTATAGGCCTCTTCGACGGCAAGAGTGATGTCGAAAATCTGGTCTTCCGTAAAGCCCATGCTGCGGGCGATAGCCTCTGTATTGACCCTCACTACTCTGTCATAGCGGGGGTTTTTGTATCGGAGACGCACCGTCTTCGGAGGTCCCAGCGAAGTACTCATCATCTTCTAGTGTAGCTGAACATCTCGAATGCGGCAAGCCAGGTACAAGATGCCTCTTCCAACCGGCGAAGATTCATGGTACGTTGCATGAACCTCGAATCCGGGAACAGGACCAGTGCGAATACCGTTTTTTTTCTTTCTTAACACCCTCATGGGGAGCGGAACCCGACCTGCGCTGCTGGGTCTGGCCTGTCTGACGGCCTTTTTTTCCAATGCCTCCCTTCATGCGCAGGAGACGGAGAATCCGGGACCGGCATTCCGGCAGCAGCCAACGCCGGCCTGGATGGACGAAGGTTCCACCAAGGATTCCGGCACGAACAACTCCGGAAACGGGAGCTCCATCACGATTGCCGACCCGGTCGAGCCGGTCGATCCAGACCCGCGGTCGGGGCCTGCCGCCCCGAAGGCTCCCGGTGAGGGGGGACGATTCAAGTTCACTCCGCCTCACATGCCCGACTTCTCGAAATTCCGGCAAAAAGCCACCCGCATGACTTCCGAAACCACCATCGGAAGCGCGACGAAGCAGATCGAGCAGGATTCGTTCACGGGAATCAATCTCGATCTGCTCGGCAGGGACATTGCCCAGCTGGCATCAGCCGTCGCGTCCCTGTCTGCCGGCCCTGAACGTGTCGCCCTGGCGAACAGGCTTGCGGAGGAGAAAAAGCGGTTTGACGCGGCAGCAGAGCTTCAAAAGCTGATCCCAGGCGATCCTGCCGTATCAGACACGGCCCTGAAGGCCGCCTCATCGAGCCGGGGAACGGCACGGCCGGCCCTTTCCCGGCAGCAGCAACAGCGTGTTCAGGAGCTGAAACGGGTCTTGATGCCGCCCCCGGAGCCACCGAAACAGATGCCGGTTCCTCCGGCACCGGTTCCATCCGCGGCGCCGCCGGCGAAAAATGCGCCGAAAGCCGATATTCCAAAGCAGTTCCACCGCCCGGAAGGCTATCGGTCATTCATGCGTGAAACACTCGCAACCAGGGCCAAAGAGGCCTCTGAAAACACGACGGAGCAGGCGACTGATACGGCCGCTCCGTAACCCGAAAGGAGACACCCCATGAAGGCTGCACCATCTTTCGGAATCGTCGGCGCGACGGGAGCCGTCGGGCGGACCATTCTCAACGTTCTCGAGGAACATGCGCTCAACCCGCGCGAACTGAGGCTTTTCGCTTCTGAACGCAGCAAAGGACAGACACTCGCGTTTGCCGGCACCGATGTCAGAATCGAGGCACTCGAGGGGGCTGATTTCAAAGGGCTCGACGTGGTCTTTTTTTCGGCCGGCACCGACATCAGCCGAACCTGGTGTCCGAAAGCGGCCGCGGAAGGCGCGATCGTCATCGACAACAGCAATGCCTTCCGCATGGATGCAGATGTTCCGCTGGTCGTGCCCGAGGTGAACCCTCACGCTCTCGATTCTATACCGAGAGGTATAATAGCAAATCCCAACTGTTCCACGATTCAGATGGTGGTGGCGATAGCGCCGATTCACCGCGTGAATCCGATCAAGCGCCTCGTCGTTTCGACCTACCAATCGGTATCCGGAACCGGCCTCGAGGCGATCGAAACGCTGACCGAACAGTGCCGTGCGCAGCTTGCCGGCGAACCGGTTCCCGAGGGGGTATACACGCATCCGATCGGGTTCAACCTGTTTCCGCATATCGATGTTTTTCTCGATTCCGGCATGTGCCGGGAAGAGGAAAAAATGGTTCGCGAGACGCAGAAGATCCTGGAATCACCGGTCCCGGTCTGCGCGACGACGGTTCGCGTGCCCGTCTATTATGCACACAGCGAATCGGTGAATCTCGAACTGAGTAAAGCCATGACGCCGGAGGCGGCAAGGGCGCTCCTTGAAAAGTCGCCCGGAATCGTCATCATGGATGATCCTTCCAGGAATATCTATCCCACCCCGCTTCTGGCACAACACCGTGATGAGGTTTTCGTCGGCCGCATACGCCGGGATGAAAGCGTGAGGCACGGTTTGAACCTGTGGGTCGTGGCGGATAATCTGCGCCGCGGCGCGGCAACGAACGCGGTTCTGATTCTTGAAAAGCTGATGCAGAAGGGCAGATTCGCCTCGTGATCCGTTCGGGCACCCGACATCAGTCTCTGCTCCAGCGGCAGTGGTTTTCGATTTTTCTGGCGGTTCTCTTCATCGGGTGGGTATCATCCGCGGATGCTCATACCGGCCCGCAATACCGGAAACCAGAACCGGGAGAGCCTGTTGTGGAGGCAATTCTCTGCGGGCCGGCAGGAGCCCGCGCCTGGATCCGTTATAACGGGGAGCGGTTCCATGCGCTCGCCGGCATGCGTCTCGACCCGGAATGGCGCATCGAGGAGATCCGTCGGGAAAGCGTGCTGTTCAAGCGGGTTTCAGATGCACGTTTCGTCGAGATGCCGATTCCGATGCCGGGCAGGCCGCCGTATCATCGCGGCTGGTCGTTCATCGGGCTTCCGATCGGCCTCTGGGAGGCGCTGGAACTGCTGACCGCAGGGTTCGGCTACCATGTCGTGATGCATTTTCAGGCGGGGGGCGGCGTGACCCCCTGTATTCACGGAACCACGCTGGAAAAGATGCTTCTGAAGATCCTGCCCCGACATCATCGGTTCGCGTTTGCGGGCTCCGTGCTTCTCGTTCTTCCGGTGGAAGCGGCCGGCGAGCCGTGGACGACGATTCTGGATCGGCTGAAACAGCGCGACCCCGAAGAACTGGCAATCAGATTCCAGGGGTTGAAAAAGCCAGGCTCGCTGTTGTCGCGCGGCGACGACATCCAGCAGGTGCTGCGTCAGATCGCGCTCGGCGGTGAAACACCGATGCAGTTTCCAAAGGATCTGCACTTTCCGGTCTACGCCTCTTTTCGGCAGGTGCCGTTCTGTCAGATCCTGGCGAAAATCGTGTATCTGAATCAATGCTTCGTCATCGACCGGACGGACTGCCTCGAGATCATGCCATGGCCACGCCAGATTCAGCCGCTGCTGTCTCCGCCGGTACCGGAACTCGTGCGGGTCGGCCTCCAGGAGCCGCAACCAGGCTTCGGGCCAACGCCTCCCGAGCCGATCACCCTGATTCCTGACGAACGTTCCTGGCAACCGCTTGCCCCGCCGCCGATGCCGCCTGCCGAACCGGCAACCGGGCGTGACAGCGAATAGGGACCGGCAGTCAGGACTCTGCTGGACGAACATCCCTCCCCGCATGTATGATGGAGATGATGGTGGTGTACAAACAACGGAATTCCCGTAACGCACGTCCGCCTTCCGACGTACCGGTGCGCATGGGGTCTCCATCCATCCCCGGAGGAAGGTCTCATTGGCCAATGCATCGACATGCCTATCGCCTGCGCCGCGCCGCGCCATATATATTTATACTTATTATACTATTATTCATACAAACCGGTATTTTCGCTGCAGCCGGTCAGACCGGCCGCCTTCCAAACCGCTCGCAGCCGCCACTTCCCCCGGCATCGGTTCGCCTGTCGATGAACTCGGCAGAAATCCGCAATCTGCTTCAGCAGGCCAAGAATGCCCAAATGGCAGGCAACATGCCCGAAGCTCAGCGCCTGTGGCTGCAGGCGCACTCTCTCGATACCTCTCTTTCCAAGCCTGCGTGGGTTGATCAGCTTCCCCCTCCGAATCAGGGCATCGAAGACACGGGCGACGCAACCGCCCTTCTGCACAAAGCCGCCGGTCTGCCGTATGGGGAGGCAAAACCGCTGCTCGAGGAGTGGCTCCGCCGGTTTCCCCTGGATGTTGCCATTCGGAACTATTATCTGGCGCGGGCCAAAGCGGCCGAGGACCATCGTCAGACGGAGCGCCACCGGGCCATCCTGGAGACCGACCCGCAGGCGGACAAAGGGATCTGGTGGAAATATCTCCTCGCAGGAGTTCTCGGAATCCTCCTGAGCTGGGAAGCAAGGGAATTTTACCGGGACTGGAAAACGAAGCGGCAACCGTAGAACGCATTGAATTCACCAATCCAAGGGATGACATGGGGGGGTTCCTGGGCTATATTGTTAATAAGACAGGGTTTCGGGCAGAGGGAGCGCAGAAAGGCAATGAATCGGCAGGGAACCGTGATTTTGATGGTACTCGTTGCGATGATGATCGGTGGAATCATCGCCATGAGACTGATACCCAGCGTCGAGGTGCAGGAGCGCCGCCAGAAAAACGTCCAGCTGAAGATGGCGATCGGGCAGATCAGACAAGCTTTCGCCATGCGGGAGGCATGCGCCACCGTTCCCTATGAGCCGAATCTTGCCAATGCAAACGCCATCGCAGCGGAACTGGATGATCTGACGCAGAAAAATTTTCTGCTCACCGATTCGATGGCCGACAGAAATATTCCCATGCACAGATGGGGAACCTCGCCCTCAGACCTTTACTGGCGGCCGGTCGATAATCTTGCGACCAACACCAGTTTTGAAGTCACCAATGGCGCGACGGTTGCTTCCTGGGTGATCGCAGCGCAAACGGTGCTCACTCGTGATTATTTCTATCTGAATATCCCCGAGATCGACGATTTTCCAGGTGAGAACAAATTGGGCCAATCACTCGGGTTGACCGGCCATTCGATCCGCATCGATCGATAAGGCCCGCTTTCACGTTCCTTGTCGACCAATCGAGAGAGGAGCTCCGATATGAACATCAGCCGCCATCTGCACGCATGGGTTCTGCTCTTCGGTCTCTGTCTGCTCCTCGCCGCTCCGGCTGTTCACGCCCTCGAACAGATGAGCAACGCCAGCTTCACCTCAAACGCCACGGGGTGGACGACGACCAACGAGGGCAACGGCGATATCAACACCTTCAACCAGGGTTTTGATGGAACGACCGGAGACACATCGGGCTCCTTTCGCGTATACGGCAACCGCACAAAGAGCGGCAACGCAGCGATTTCCGTCTATGCCTATGCCAACACGTATCAAGACCTCCCGATCACCCCTCCGCTCGCTTCACAGGCAAATATTGAGATTGCCGTCTCTCACCGCGAACAGGTAACGTTTAACGGCTATGCATATTGGGAAATATTTGTAACGGGCGGTCTGTATCAGACAAGCGACGATGCCCCCGTAGGACTGAATTTTTTAGAAGAATCCCATCTTGCCACGACGACGAATCAAATTGATACCGGGTGGTTGCGAACGGGTATCTGGCAACGCACTCTCGCTCCGGGAGAAACCTATCGTCTGCGGTTCAGATTCAAATTCGGCGCGAGCAAGGCGGCGGATAACGCGCCTGGAACACGTCTTTACTCATGGATAGACCGAGTCTCCGCGAACCTTTCACCAAGCGGGCTTACAGCCTCGGAAACATCAACGGGAAAAGCGGTTCTGGATTGGCCGGACAGCATCAATCCGGCAAACGCCCCTCAACTCGCCGTGGCAACACATGCCTACCGCATGTATCGAAGCACCAGTTCCGGCGGACCCTGGAACCTTGCATCGAGCACCCCCAGAACGACTTCGTCATGGAGCGAAGACCCGACGGAGGATGAGGTTTATTACTGTATCACAGACTATGATACCGACGCCAAGGAGTCGCCGAAATACCCGCAAGCGGTTTTCAAACGCGCACGGTTCGAGATCACCAAAGTCGAGATTTCTCAAACGACCGTGACCCGTGGCCAGTCGGGCCTTCCGGTCAAGGTCTACATCTCGAACACCGGGTTATCGCCCGCCTCATTCGATGGCGCCAGCCTGACCTTCAAAATACCGGCAGTCGGCCATTACAACTGGTCTCTTCAGAGCCCTGCCATCGGAACTCCCATCCCCGGCAACTCCAGCATCATAGCCGAGTTCAAGATCGATGTTCTCGAAGACAGTATCTGTGACATCGATACTCTTGATGCAACCGCCTCCGGAACAAATCTTGTGAGCGGGCGGATCATCGGCGATACCGGCGCAACACTGCCCGCAACATGGCTTATTCGCGCCCCCGCGTCGCTGCGGGTGCTGAGCGTCGTGACACCCTCAACGGTTTTTCTTGGACAAACGGGCATTCCCGTGGACGTGACCGTTGAAAACACCGGGGATAAGAACGCAGCCGGCCTCTGGGATTCAACCGCTCTCCAATTCGATCTGGGTTCGTATCTCAATATTCAGCCGCAGAGCGCGTTCCCCCTGACGATATACGCGGCCCAGGCCTCTACCGTGCGATACCTGCTGGAAGTGGATCCCCTTTCGGCTACCGGGCCGACAAACATCGACGCCTGGATCACCTATCGCGATATCAATCTGATGACTCCCACGAACAATTTTGACGGTGCCTTGTTCCCCGGCCAGTGGACAATCGTGGCAGGCTTCGTGAACACATACAAAGACGGAGCCAGACTGATAAAAGCACAAAGTTTCAATCAAGGGAACTATACGGTTTTTGCAAAGGCCGAAAACCTGGCACCGCTGAAAGAACACCGCCTGCGCTGGTATAATCCATCCGGAGTCCAGGTCGCCTTCAGCGATCCTGCCGTGCAAACCACTGAAACAGGCTCCGTGGACGGTGAATTCGAACTGACCCCGGCGTCTCCTCTCGGCACATGGCGTGTCGTAGGAACCCGTGTTTTCGATACCATTCCTCTTTGTGAAAACACATTCGAGGTCGTTGCCCCCGCCAATCTTTCCCTTTTCCATTCAGGCTCCGACGACCGTCAGTCTGAACTCAACGTTCATTGCCACCATGAGCTTTTACAATACCGGCGGAGCCCTTGTCCTGGACGCCGAACCCGCATCCATTTCCGTGGTTGTCGGAAACACCGGCACAGCCACGTATCTATCCGGTCCCTCGCCGCTTCGCCAGAATGTTGCCCCCGGGGGTTGCGCAACATTCACCTACACATTCAGGGCTGACACGACGGGACAGCTCCAGTTTCAGGCTTCAGG
>CAZQYQ010000145.1:0-11378 GCA_964597625.1 uncultured bacterium | reverse complement strand
CTCTGGAGGCCGCCGGTGCGCCGTTTTGGCTTGTCGCAGCGGGTCATTCTCGGTTCGCTGCTGATCTGCGTGTTGATGGTCGCGTTCATGGGCGTTGCCCTGCGCCGGTTTTCGAGCGTCATCGATGCGACCGCGCATCTGCGCGTGGCCGATGACGTGCTCATGGTCGGCAGCCAGGTTCAAAACGATCTGCTGGATCTGTTCCAGACATCAGAGGTTTTCGATCAGTATCTGTCCGAACAGACGTGGCGCCATTATTTCGAGTTCAGTCAGCGTGTCGACACCCTTCTCGACCGTGCCAAAGAGCTGCGCCAGTTCCGCAGGCAGAGTGCCGAGTTCGCCCACCTCGATCGCACGCGGGTCGAGATGGCGGATCTGCTGCAGAACGCGACATATACCATCAATCCGAACTTTCCCGTCGGAGCTGTTTCCCCGTCGACGCTGCAGCGGATCAAGACTGCCCGGACCCGGCTTCATGAACAGATTCGGGAACTCCTCAAGCAGGAAAATGCGAATCGAAAATCGCTTGATGCGATCATGCGCGAACAGATCGAAGCGATGAGCCGGACCATGATGTGGGTGGCAGGCCTCGTTCTTGCCGCGGGTCTGCTGTTCGCCTTTTATCTGCATCGCGCCGCAATGGCGCCGCTCCGAAGCCTTATGGACGTCATGCGCAGTTCACGGGATCCCGCGAAAATCCCTTTCCTTGAACCAGCCGGAGCCCCCGAAATGCGCGAACTGATCGACTCGTTCAATCAGATGAACAGGGCGTTCGGAAAACAGCAGAAGCGCCTGACGTCGATGCTCCAGCTTGCGGTGACCGTCGCTCACGAGGTGAGAAACCCGGTCGCCGCGATTGGAACCGCCATTCAGGCTTTGCAGAGCGGATACCCGGTCGAGGCGCCCGACCGGGAAATATTCGATGAAATATTAAAGGAGGTTTATCGCATCAACAGCATCATTTCAGATCTGCTCGTGTTTGCCAGGCCGCGGTCATTGAATACCGAGCCGATGAAGTGGTCCGAGTTGATCGATGAGCTGCGCATTCTGCTCAGGTCCTGGCTCGACGAGCGCAACATCCGGCTCGATGTGACGGTCTGTCCGGACGTCGATGACGCCATCGCGGACCGGAATCAGCTTCACAGAGCCTTGCTGAACCTGTTCACGAATGCGATCGATTCCGTGGACCATGACGGACGGATCGCGGTTTTCGTCGAGCCCTGCCCGACAGGCGTCAGGATCGCCGTTGAGGATTCGGGACACGGCATTTCCGCTGAAAATCTCGAACGGATCTTCGACCCGTTTTTCACGACAAAAACCAAAGGGACCGGCCTCGGTCTCGCTATCGTCTCTGGTATTATTGAAAGCCATGGAGGCTCTGTGCGAGCCGGGCCCGGCACATCCTTGCCGGGAGCGCGGTTCGAACTCGATCTGCCGAAAGAGATCGCGGCAGTTCCGGTGTCCCGCATTACCGCGCCCTCGGAGACGACATTTTCCGCGGCGAATGTCAGCATCGCTGAGGAGAGAAACAGGATGCCCGGGACGAATTCCGAACGTGGAGGCGGACCAGATGCATGATCTGCTGCTGATCGATGACGAAAAACTGATCCTCTGGGGATTGAAGCGCGACCTCGAGCGAAGCGGATACCGGGTTTGGGCTTTCCCAAACGCCGAAGAAGCTTTGCCGGTCGCGGAAAAGCAACGGTTCCATGCCGCCGTCGTTGACGTGCGGCTTCCCGGCATGCAGGGAACGGCATTTCTCGAGCGGCTCAAGCAGATCGATTCCGAGGTCCAGGTCATCATGGTCACGGCGTTCGCCGATGTCGAAACAGCCGTGATGGCGATTCGCACGGGCGCTTTCGACTTCATCACCAAGCCGTTCACGCTGGAAAAAATCCGATTGACGATACAAAATGCTCTCGAAGCCTCCAGGCTGAAGAAAACGGTCGCATCCCTGGATACCGAACGTTCCCAGAGACAGCCGAAATACGCGGTGCTCGGAAAATCCGCCCGCATGAAGGAAGTCATCGGAACGCTCGAACGCATCGGAAAAGCCGGTGCCGGCGTCATTCTGCTCGGCGGGGAAAGCGGCACCGGCAAGGGACTTGCTGCAAACGCGCTCCATCAGGTCGGGCCCCGCGCAGCCGGACCGTTCATCGAAATCAACTGCGGGGCGATTCCCGAAAACCTTTTCGAGTCTGAACTTCTGGGCCACGAAAAGGGCGCCTTCACCGGCGCCGCCGAAACCAAAAAAGGGCTGATGGAAATCGCGGATGGCGGAACGCTGTTCCTCGATGAAGTCGGCGAGATGCCGCTTCCCATTCAGACAAAGTTTTTGAAGGCTCTCGAGGAACAGAAAATCTGGCGCGTCGGCGGCAACCGCCCGGTCCAGGTGGATGTGAATATCATTGCGGCAACAAACAGAGACCTCTCCCAGGCGCTGAGGGATGGTCAGTTCCGTGAAGACCTGTTCTACCGGCTGAACGTCGTGCCCATTTTTCTCCCCCCGTTGCGGGAGCGCAACGGTGACGCCCTTCTGCTGGCCGAACATTTTCTTGAAATATATTCATGCAAATATAAACGAAGCTTTGGAGGCTTTTCCGAAAGCGCCAGGCTGCTCATCAGCACATATCACTGGCCGGGCAACATCCGCGAACTGAAGAACAGCGTTGAACGGGCGGTCATCCTTGAAACCGGCGATCAGATCGCGGCGGCGAGCCTTGGTCTGGGAGCGCAGAACGGACCGGTTCCCGCGCCCGCGTCTCATACCATTCTCCAGGAAATAGTCCCGATCCCCGATGATGGAATGGATCTCCATGGGCATCTCGATGAGATCGAGCGTCGCTATCTGCAGGAAGCGCTGAACCGATGCAAGGGGAACCAGTCGCAGGCCGCCAAGCTGCTCGGCATGACCCGCGACATACTTCGATACCGCCTCAAGAAATACGGCCTCGCCGACTCCTGATACGGCATGATGCACATCGCATCACGAAGCTGCGGAACCACAGGGCCTGCATGGTCGCGGGGGGAAGCGCCCCGTCTTCAGGGGGTGTCGAAACCGGGCATCGGGGGTGGGGAAAAATACGCATTATCTGGATGAATGTGGAAAATTACGCAGGAAATACTGGGGAAAGATCCGCTCTTCTGCCGGCTGAAAATTGAAAAACCTGTGTACAAGCCGAATTTTCAGAGTTGGCATTGCCTTTGCATAGAACATGCTCGAGGTTGAACCTCAAGAACAATTAAAGGAGATTTCACAATAATGAAACGCGCACTTATCCTCTCCCTCATGGTCGCTTCCTTCGCTCTTCCGGTTTTTGCTCAGGACGCCGCTGCTCCCGCCGCCGCTCCCGCCGTCGCCCCGGCCGCTGACGCCACCGTCGCCCCGGTCGCTCCCGCTGCTGACGCCGCCGTTGCTCCGGCTCCCGTAAAGCTCGAAGGCAAAGTCATCGTCGTAAAAGGCGAGAATGGCGCTCCGGACGCAGTCTCCTTCAAGACCGCTGATGCCGAACTGACCCTCCTCCCCGGCGACAAGCTGGCCGAACTTCTCAAGGTCGAGAAGGTTGCCGAACTCACCTTCGTTCTCGAAGGCGAAAAGGTTGCCGCGAAAGACGGGAAGTCCGAAGGCTTCATGATCAAGTCCTTCGAAGAGAAGAAGGCTGACGCCGCTGTTGCTCCGGCCACCACCCCGGCCCCCGAAGTGAAGAAGGAAGAGAAGAAGTAATTCTTCGCTCCCGATTCTTCCGAACAATTCGGAAACAAGGAACCCGGATCCCTCAAGGATCCGGGTTTTCTTGTATCCGGCAGCCGACTGCCGTACAATGTGGAAAATGAACTTTGAGCCGCACAGGGAGGTTGTCATGGAAAGCATGAGAGGGGCCTACGAGCAGCAGCAGATCGACGGAATCGAAGCCTGGGAAGCGCAGCCGCCTTCCGCCATGGCGCGGACAATGGGGTTTCTCGCCGCACCACTTGCCTGGGCCGCGCAGAAAATGATCCCGGAAGAACTGATGGAAAAAGCCATCGATGCTGCTCTCAATGCCGCCGCATCCGTTTCAGGCAGCGACGATCTTCTTGTCGAGGCGAAAAAACTCGGGTTCGAAGCCGCATCGACACGCGATCTGGCGAAAGCCCCGCTCCATGTTTCCGACGGGCTTGCCGAAAACGTGACCATGTGGGCGAAAGGACTGGCGGCTGCCGAGGGAGCCGTAACCGGCATGGCTGGACTGCCGGGCCTGACGGCGGATGTTCCTGCGCTGCTGGTTCTTGCGATTCGCACGATCAGGCGACTGGGAGCCTGTTACGGTTTTGATACCTCGGCTGAAGCCGAACGGTCGTTCATTCTTCAGACCCTGCGAGCGGGTGCGGCGAACACGATGGAAGATAAAAAGAGCGCAATTGCCGGTGCCGCCGAAGTCAAGGCGATCCTGGACGGCACGGAAACCGCCATTTCGACCCGCGAACAGGGCGCGATTCTGGGCCGCGAAGCGTTTGCCGCCGCCGTGCGCAATCTCGCGAAGCAGCTTTGCATCAATATCACGCGCCGCAAGGCCGCCCAGGTGATTCCGGTCGTCGGTGGGGGGGTGGGGGCCGCGATGAATGTCATGTTCATTTCAGATGTCGCCGAAGCGGCTTCCCGGCTCTACCAGAAGCGCCGGCTGGAGATCCAGGCCGTCGATGCCCCGGCGGCTCTTGCGAAACGGTAGACTCTCCTCTTTTGGCCAGGAAACAGGCGATCCATGCATCTGTGAACAGAAGAGCGACATGAGCATCTTTTTCAGCCCGCCAGGCTTCACCCATTCCCGGAACCGCGTCCAGCCGTCGTCAGAAACTCCGTGGTATGATATGATTTTCAGATGAAGCGGCTGGCGGTTTTTCTGGGTATCCTTCTCCTCGCTCTGATCGGATGCATGGGCGGAGGCGGGGGGGGCGGTGGCGTCGCCGGTCCCTCGGATACGCTTGGCCATATTTCCGGAAAGCTGACCATTCAGCCGGGCATTGCCAGCCTGCACGCTTCATCGACAAAGTCTCTCGCCCTCGTCCAGTCCGGCGATGCCGTGGTTTTTCTCGAGGAAAATCCCTCGATAACGGCGATTCCGGCTGCCGATGGCTCATACAGCATCGACGGAATTCCTTTCGGCAGTTACTACGTTCTTGCCAGAGTTCGAACCGCAGGCGGGATGCACTACAAGGTTCGTTCGCTCGGACAGGCCGTCGTCAGTCAGAGCGTTCCGGCGGCACAGGTGAATCTCAGTCTGGGGCCTGCCGAACGTGCTGATCAGCAGGCGCGCCTGCTGATCTTCAATCCTGCCGGTCAGACCGCTGCCAACTGCGATGCGCTGCTCTGGGGGGAGCCATTCAGCTTTATAAACAGCGGTGTATATACATCACCGTATATGCCTGTCGGCGGCGCCGGGAGCATCTATATTGAGCCACAGGCGGTCACCGGATGGCAGCGATATGTTTTCCCGGTTTCCGCGGGCACCTTCAAGAAGGACGAACTCGTCATCATCGGTGTGACTCTGGTCCCCGAGGGAAGTACGAACCATCCTCCCGTGGTTCAGCTCGCGGCGCCTCTTCGCCCGTCCGACGGAAACGGTGCCGTTGCCCTCACGGCAAATGCGATCGATCTGGACGGGGACTCCCTCGATACCGTCTGGTCGTCTTCAAACGGCCATTTCGCTGCCGTCGCGAGTTACTCTGCCACCTGGATTGCCCCGTCCGATGCGGCTTCGGCCACCATCACATTCACGGCGACAGAGCTTTCCGGATACGGTCCACGCCTCTCGTCGAAGGCGCAGCTCGTCATCTACGTCAGGCCCCCGGATGGAGCTCAGGTGCCCGGCGAGGTCACGCTGTTCGCCCCGCGCAAGCTCGCGCAAATCATCGGAACCGCGACTTCCCAGATATCCGGGAATACGATAGTAGAATATATAGCAAGCATTACGTGGCCGTCCGACGTCACTCCGAACATTTCCTGGACTGCGACGAAAGGAATGCCGACGTCCATGACGGGCGCAAGGTTTTTCTGGAAATCGCCGCCCCTGGATGCGGGCCGGCAGGACAGTGCCGTGATCGGGCTGGTCGTCGAAGACGCGACGACGAAAATCGAGCGCTCGATCACCGTCCTGGTGACCTCGTTGCCGATCGTCCAGATCATCTCTCCCTCGATGACTCAGTTCGAAGCCGGTTCTGTGGTGGCTTTCAGGGGCTCGGCATCGGATTATCAGGGAGGGACGATCCGGGATGCCAATCTGACATGGTTCGTCGCTACCGGCTCTCTGGCTTTGCAGGCTGTCGCCACCGGCTCTCGCGATTTTTCCTATCGGTTCACCTCGCGTGGAAGCCATCAGGTTGCGCTTCGGGCCATCGATACGATCGGTGTTTCGGGGACGGCGACCATGAATATCGGCATTGTCAACGCCCGCCCCGTGGCAAAGATTCTCATCCCGGCTGATCAGGCCGGGTTCCAGGAAAATGTTGCCGTTTCGTTCCAGGGCAGCGCCACCGATTTCGAGGACGGCGGTATAACGACGGGCGATTCGTTCGGCTGGGTATCCGACAAAGATGGCTTTCTCGGCTCGGGAACGGCCATCACCCGCTCGAATCTCTCATCCAACGAGCATCGTGTCACTCTTACAGTAAAAGACAGCGAGAGTGCGACGGGTATCGCAAGTATTGTTGTTCGAATAAATATGCCGCCGGTCATGGATTTCGCTCCTGCTTCCAATGCGGCCCTTTTTACCGGCCAGCCGATTGCCTTCAGAGGGGTTGGAACGGATACGAACAATGCGGTGATTCCTCCCGGCGGGATGAACTGGTATCTCGACGGCAGCGCATCGCCCTGGGCACCAGGAATCGGGACGGATTCATTCAGCATCGCCAATGGAGTTCTCGCGCCCGGGGTCCATCAGGTGCGACTTGCCGGAACGGGCGGATTTGCGACCGTAGGAAGCATCACGCACGCATTTACGGTCGGTGTTGCCCGTTCAGCCGTTTCTGCTCCGGCAGCAAATACCCGGTTTGATCCGGGTGACACCATAACATGCACCGGTGTCCCGGCTTCTGTCGGCCTGCTGACCATGGAATGGTGGGAAAACTGGGGAGCGGCTGGTGCCTCCAGGCTTGGCCAGAATACACCGCTCAATCTCACGTTACCGATCGGTCGGCATCTGCTGACGTATGTCGGCACCGACAGCCAGAACCTCGTGAGTACCAGCTCCGTATCGGTGATTGTCGAACGCCGCCCGCAGATGGCTTTTTCTCCCGCCAGCGGCTCCGTGCTCTTTTTTACCGCCACGATTCCCTTTGCAGGGATGGGAACCGACACGAACGACGCTTCCATTCCCGTGGCAAGCATGGCCTGGCGGCGTGACGGCCTGGCCTGGAAGACCGCCACCTCGTCTTTCAACGCCTATGCCTCGGAATTCCCGGGCGGGACCCCGCAGGGAGCCGTTCATTCCGTTACGCTTGCCGGCGAGGGGCCGTTCGGCTCGATCGGAAGCGTGACATACACCCTCCGTACGGGCGTGCAGCTTGCCAGTATCACCCTGCCTCTTGCCGGTCAGCGGATCGATCCGGTCACCGGCATTCCGGTGACGTTGACGGCAGTTCCTGATTTGAGCGGATTGATCACGATGCAATGGTATCGGGATTACGGGACGGTCGGTCAGCAGTTGATTGGAAACGGACCTGCCGTAACGGATAACGGGCCGATATCGCAGGGATTCCATACATATACATATATTGGAACGGACTCCCTCGGCCTTGTCAGCTCCAGCACGATCAGGATTGCATTCGAACCGATTCCGGTCATGGATTTCACTCCCGCCTCCGGCAGCGTCTTTTTCACGAACTCGACGATTCCCTTCCGCGGCATCGGCACGGACACGGATGGCGTGAGCCTCGTAACCCCCGATCGCATGACCTGGTATATCGATTCCCGGGGCGCCACACCATGGAAAACAGCGACGGCATCGTTCGACGTGCCGTCCGGGGCTGAAACGGCGGGAACCCGCCGCGTCACGCTTGTCGGCCGAAGCATGCTCGACGCCGCCGACGGAATGACATTCAAAGACATCACGATCGAATACCCGCTTGCGACGATTACTTCCCCGGCGAGCGGAACCCGTGTGTACAGCGGGGCACCTGTGAATCTGGCGGGGGCGCCGCCGTCGCATGGCGCGATGCCCATGCAGTGGTGGAGATCCGGCGGCGCGGTTCCGCTCGGAACAGGCGGCACTTTGAACGGCGTGGCTCTTCCTGATGGTTTGAATACCATCACCTATATAGGGACCGACAGCCAGGGAACCGTAAGCTCCGGCTCGATTCAGATCATCGTCCGGGATGACCCGCTTCTGCAGATTCTCCCTGCCAGCGGCGCGATCGTCTTTGCCGGCGCTCCTTTCTCGTTTGTCGGCTCCGGAACCGAAGCGGGAACCGGCCTGCCGGTCGATGCGGCGACGATGCAGTGGTATCGGGGCGCGACGCTGCTGAATGCGAATTCGCCGTATACGCCGGTCCCGGGAGATCTTGTCGCAGGCTGGAATGTGCTGAAACTGACGGGACGCGATTCCCTCGGCATTCCGGGCAGCATGACCAGCGGTGTGTATTACGGCTATCCATTGCCGACTATTACGGCCCCGGCATCGGGAACGCCGTATAATCCCGGCGAACTGATGACCCTGACCGGCAGTCCGGATGCTGCCGGCTCGATTCCGATGGAATGGTGGCTCGATTACGGCATGGCTGGCGGCAGGCTGCTTGGCAACGCGACGAGCATATCGACGAACACTCTCCCCGTCGGATGGCATTATATAAGCTATATAGGTACTGATACATTCAATAACGGCCGGCGCAGCGATATCATGGTGCTCGTGCAGGATAAGCCGATCATGGAAATCATTCCGGCAACCGGATCGTGGCTGTTCAGAGGCGATCTGACCCTTGTCGGATCCGGCACCGAAGCGGGATCCGGACTGCCGATAAACGGTTTGACGATGAAATGGTACAAGGATCTGAACCATGCTTCCGTCTGGCAGACGGGCCCTGGCCCCACCATCCTGTCGGGATCGATCACCGGCTGGCATGCCATCGAACTGAGTGGCGTGGACGTGGCCGGAATCACCGGCACGACGACGGCCGGCATCAATTTCGATGTTGCGCCGGCATCGATCATCTGGCCGGGCTCCGGCACGAGATACGATATCGGGCAGACCATCGAGGCGACCGGCACTCCCGATACCATCGGCTCGATAACGATGGACTGGTGGGTCGATTACGGCAGGCCGGGCGCATCTCTCCTCGGAACCGGCCGCTCGCTCGTGACGACGGCGATTCCCCCCGGCTGGCATTATCTGACCTATATTGGCACCGACAGCCTCAACCGGGTGAGCAGCTCGGAAGTCATGGTTCTGGTTCAGAACCGCCCGACCATGGAAATCATTCCGGCAACCGGTTCCTGGCTGTTCATGGGACCGCTGACGCTGACCGGTTCTGGAACCGAGGTCGGATCTGGCAATCCCGTCGACGGCTCGACCATGAACTGGTATCTCGACGGCGTCGGAGCTGTCTGGAAAACGGGGAATGCGCCCGCGCTCGCCTCGGGTGCGCTTGCCGGCTGGCACCAGCTGGCCCTCTCGGGCAAGGATGGATATGGGGTGCCCGGCACGGATACCGTCGGAATAACCTTCGGCGTTTCGATCGCGACGATCACCTGGCCCGCTTCGGGGACGTGGTATGACACCAGCAAGACGCTCATTGCAACGGGTGTTCCCGACTCCGTCGGTTCGATTACCATGGAGTGGTGGCTCGATTACGGCCGCCCCGGCGCAACCCTTCTGGGAGCGGGCAGGTCGCTGAACACGCCGGTTGCAGCCATGCAGGGCTGGCATTACCTGACATATATCGGCACGGATAGTATGAGCCGTGTCAGCACCGGAGAAATCATGTTCCTGGTTCAGGATCGCCCGACCGTGGGAATGACCCCCGCAAGCGGTTCATGCCTGTTCGGCGGCTCCGGAATCAGCTTGGCGGGCATCGGAACCGAAGCCTCCACGCTCGCTCCGCTCGATCCGGCAAAGATGAAGTGGTATCTCGACGGTACGTTCTGGAAAAATGGTTCGCCGAATTCCGTAGGACCTGCCGAAGTGGCTACGGGTGTGCATCTGGTGAGCCTCGTGGCGGTCGATGCGTATGGGATCGGATCGGCGGCGACAAGCTCGATGTATTTCGGATATCCGCTGCCAGCGATCACGAGCCCGTCCTCCGGCGACCAGTTTGCAAGCGCGACCATCGTCGCGTTTGCTGCAACTCCCCCTTCGACCGATACGATCACGATGTGGTGGTACGACGGCGCCGCGTCCTTTGCGTCGGGCAGCGCCGCGAACTATGGCCCTCCGGTCGGGCTTCGGACGATTTCCTACGCCGGTACGGACAGTCTGGGGCGCGGAGCGACGGCGACGATTCAGATCGTTCTCAATGATCCGCCGACGGTTTCCATGAAATGGAACAACGGGGCCAATGTGGTGAATGACGACATCGTGTTCGGTGGCCACTCCTATTCGCTGATCGGTGCCGGCACGCAAAGCACGAATATTCCCGTCACATCGGCGAATCTGAAATGGTATCTCGACGGCAATCCCGTCGCCTGGAAGACGGGAACGACGGTGAATCTGAATTCCGGAGATCTGAGCGTGGGAACCCATCAGCTGATTCTGGAGGGAACGGATGCTTTCAGCTCCATCGGCTCGATGAGCCGCCGATTCTATGTGGGCTATCCCGTTTCCACGATCACCTCGCCGACTTCTGGAAGCCGCATCGACACAGGGGCAAATACGACATTCACGGGTGTCCCGGATTCGTCCGGAACGATCGTCATGAACTGGTACTGGGACGCAACCACCAATTTCGGAACAGGCCAGTCGGTTGTCGATAATACGATTGCAAGCGGGTGGAGAAACATTACCTACATCGGCACCGACAGTACCGGCTTCGTCAGCTCTTCGAGCATCGATCTTTTCGTCAATCGATTACCGGTCGCGACAATCACCATCATGGCTCCGGCCCAGTATGCGACGGCACCCGCGCACGTGCCGGTCTTCCTTGCCAGTTCAGGCACGCCTATCCAGCTTTCAGTGACAGCCACCGATTACGAATACGGCACGGTTCCGGCCGCGAGTCTGACCTGGTTCTGGCCGACTCTGGCTGATAACAGAGGTGCCGGATATACGCAGTCATTCAATGTCGATTTCCCTGGAACCCAGACGGCCGTTATCCAGATAAAAGATACATTTGGTTCGATTGGAACAGCGACTCTTGTCTGGGTTATGCAACCTTTTTTCTGTAAATTTCCTCTTCCGGTGTAAGTGAATGAATCG
>CAZQYQ010000144.1:6298-11430 GCA_964597625.1 uncultured bacterium | reverse complement strand
CGTGAGTATCTGCTGGAACTGCCCATAAAGGCTGATATCACCCTCCTGTACGGCAGCCGGGTCGACACGGCCGGCAACGTGTATTACAAGGGGACGACGCGCAATTTCAACCCCGTCATGGCGATGGCAGGCGAAACCGTCATTGTCGAAGCCGATGAAGTGGTCGAAGCCGGCAAAATGGCGCCTGAGGATGCGATGACTCCCGGCGTGCTCGTAGATTACATCGTGGCGAAGGGGGCAGCACAATGATTCCGAATCCCGATCAGGCGAAGATCATCATCGCGAAACGCATCGCGGCCGAACTGAAAGACGGCTGGCTGGTGAATCTCGGCATCGGCCTTCCCACAATGGTTGCGAACTATATTCCCGAGGGTGTGCATGTCACGTTCCAGGCCGAAAACGGCATGACAGGCATGGGGCCGGCCCCCGAACCGGGCAAAGAGAACCAGCAGATCCAGAATGCGGGCGGCCAGTGTGTTTCGATCCTGCCGGGCGGCTCGTTTTTCGACAGTCTGACCTCGTTTTCGCTGATCCGGGGCGGCCACGTCGATGCCACGATCCTGGGTACGCTCGAAGTCGACCAGGAAGGCAATCTCGCGAACTGGATCATTCCCGGCAAGAAGGTTCCGGGAATGGGCGGCGCCATGGATCTGGTGTCGGGCGCGAAACTGGTGATCGTCGCAACGCTTCATACGGAGAAAGGGCGGCCGAAGATTCTGCGAAAATGCAAGTTGCCCTTGACCGCGCACCACGAGGTCAATATGATCGTAACCGAACTTGCGGTCATCGATGTACGGCCCAGCGGTCTCGTCCTTCGTGAGCATCACCCCGACGTGACGATCGATGAAATCAAGTCTCTGACAGAGGCTGATCTGATCATTTCCGAGCATATCAAGCCCATGGTACTCTGAGAACATGAACGTCGTACGACAAGGAGAGATTATGAAGGCAGGTTGCAAATACGGGACTCATCGCGTTATCGAACCCAAAGGCGTTCTTCCGCAGGCCGCGGAAATCGTTTCCAGCGACATGAATATCTTCGACAACGAGATTCTGATTGATGTCGAAGCATTGAATATCGATTCAGCCAGTTTCCATCAGCTGAAGGAAGCTGCGGGCGGCGATGAGGAGAAGCTCAAGGCGAGCATCTGCGAGATCGTGCGCCAGAAGGGCAAGATGAAGAATCCGGTCACCGGTTCGGGCGGCGTGCTGATCGGCAAGGTCGCCCAGATCGGACCCAAGCTGCAGGGGAAAATTCCTCTGAAGGCCGGCGACAAGATCGTAACGCTCGTTTCCCTCTCGCAGACGCCCCTGCGCATCGACTCGATCAACAAAGTCCACATGAAGATCGACCGTGTCGACATCAAAGGCCAGGCGATCCTGTTCGAGACCGGCCTGTATGCAAAAATACCGACTGATATACCGGAGGCGGCCGCGATGGCTGCTCTTGATGTTGCGGGTGCCCCGGCCCAGACCGCGAAGCTTGTCCGGCCCGGCCAGAAGGTTCTGATTCTGGGCGCCACCGGCAAATCCGGTATCTTGTGCGCCTATGAAGCCCGCAAGCGCGTCGGCCCGGCCGGTCTGGTGGTCGGCGTCGGCCAGAGTGAAAAGAACATTCAGCGTCTGAAGGATCTCGGCTTCTGCCACCACGTCATCAAGGCCAACGCCCAGGATCCGATGGACGTTCTGACCAAGGCGCTGGAAGCCTCGGGCGGTGCCGAGTATGACATCACGATCAACTGTCTCAACGTGCCGAATGCCGAAATGTCCTGCATTCTGCCGGTGCGTGACGGCGGGATCATCTACTTCTTCTCCATGGCGACGAGCTTCACCAAAGCAGCACTGGGCGCAGAAGGCGTCGGAAAAGACGTCGATATGATCATCGGAAACGGCTATACGAAAGACCATGCTGAGGTCACCCTTCAGGTGCTGCGGGAGTGCCCGCCTCTGATGAAGCTTTTCCGCGAGTCCTACACGGCCTGACGGGGAGCGAAGAATGGCAGTGAATCGCAGAAATATCTTATTCAAGGGCGTTTCCGACGAACAATGGAACGACTGGCACTGGCAGCTTCAGAACCGGGTGCAGGATGTGGAAACCCTCAAGAAATTCATTCCCCTGACCAAGTCAGAGGAAGAGGGCATTCAGAAGTGCCTCCAGTCGTTGCGCATGTCGATCACACCGTATTATCTGTCCAAGATCGATACGGATAATCCGGCGTGCCCGATCCGCAAGCAGGCGATTCCCACGGTCGACGAATTGTACAAGTCCGAAGCAGATCTGGTCGACCCGCTTCACGAAGACGGCGACTCGCCTGTGCCCGGCCTGACGCACCGGTATCCCGACCGTGCCCTGCTGCTGATTACCGACCAGTGCGCGATGTACTGCCGGCACTGCACCAGACGCCGGTTCGCCGGCCAGACGGACCTGCCGCTGCCGATGAGCCAGATCGATGCGGCCATCGAGTATATCCGCAACACGCCGCAGATCCGTGACGTGCTGCTGTCGGGCGGCGACCCGCTGCTCTACTCCGAAGAAAAGCTCGAAACGATCATCAAAAAGCTGCGGGCGATTCCGCACGTCGAAATCGTCCGGCTGGGTTCGCGCACGCCGGTCGTCATGCCGCAGCGCATCACCCCCGCTCTGGTCGGGATGCTGAAAAAATATCATCCGATATGGCTTAACACCCATTTCAATCATCCCGACGAGCTGTCCGAGGAATCGATAAAAGCCTGTGAAATGCTGGCGAATGCCGGAATTCCGCTTGGCAACCAGTCGGTGCTGCTTCGCGGCATCAACGACTGCGTGCATGTGATGCGGCAACTGGTGCATGGTCTGGTCAAAGCCCGGGTGCGGCCGTATTATATCTACCAGTGCGATCTGTCGGTGGGCCTGTCCCACTTCCGGACGCCGGTGGCGGTCGGCATCGATATCATCGAGGGGTTGCGTGGACATACATCCGGCTTCTGCGTGCCTACCTTTGTTGTCGATGCACCGGGGGGCGGCGGCAAGATTCCGGTCATGCCCGACTACGCCATCTCGCATGGCTACAACAAGGTGATTCTGCGGAACTTCGAAGGCGTGATTTCGTGCTATGAAGAGCCGAGTGATTACAAGCCCGGCTGCCGGTGTGACGTCTGCCGCGGCCTGAAGGAAGTGAAGCTCGAAGGCATTGCGGGCCTTTCCCACCGGAAGATTGCCCTCGAACCCGAAGTCACTCAGCGCAAGCTGCGCGGCAAAAAACGCAAAGCCGCCAACAATCAGTAAAAACCTGTTTCGGGCGCACTCTCGGGTGCGCCCGAACTTCTTTACGTGCATTTCATGCCGTCCCTGACGGCTGGGTCGCGGAGAACTGGTTCGGCGAACCACGAAGCCATCATGGTATCGGCATGGGGAAGTCGGGATGGTGGTTTCCATCGGCTGAATGAACCTGGGGAAGGAAAGAGCCTCGTGAGGCGTGTCGAAAAACTTGCGACGGATGAGTTTCGTCAGAGCCTTTGCGGCCTGTCTGAGGGCTTTTCGCTGCTGACATTCATCGGCGTCGGGCAGGGGTCGGGCAAGACAACGGCGCTGCAGGCGTTTCTGAATGCCCATGCCGGTGGCGCGGCGGGTGTGACATCGGTGGGAGTTGACGGAGCGGCGCAGAATGGGGCGGCTGAGCGGTCGCGGGCAGCGCTGACGATTCCACGGGGAACGATCGTGGCGACGGCTTCCGGCTGCATCGCGCACGGAGATATAACTCATGAAATACTTTCCGATACCGGGATACACACCCCGCTTGGTGAGGTGATGCTTGTCATGGCTCACAGCGGGGGCTGGATCGAACTGGCGGGCCCGTCCGTGGTTTCGGATCTGGTCCGTGTGTGCGGGTTGCTCGTCCATTCCGGCGCCCGGCGTGTCTTCGTCGACGGGGCGCAGGGCCGCCTCAGCCTCGCCTCGCCGACGGGCGGTGGAGCCGCGGTGTTCACGGTCAGACATGAGTCAACCCGTTCTGTCGAAGCCTGCGCCGGAGATGCCTGCCGCATCCTTGAACAGCTTCTGCTGCCTTCCGCGCCGGAACGGGCACTCGAACAGATACGCAGAAACCGGAATCTTCCGGAGATGCCGAAGATGCTTGTGATTGACGAGGAACCTGAAAAAAGTGTCACATATAAATCTACAGCTATACATTCTGGATTTTTCGATTCGATCGGGGATGCCACGGTCGGCATCTGGGTGCGCGGAGCCGTTACGAACGAGTTCGCCGACCGGCTTCTGGGCGGGAGCCCGGCGGCCCGAAACGGCAGATGGGCCGGTCTTTCGCTGATCATCGAGGATGGCACCCGGCTGTTCCTCGACGAGCGCCGTCAGGACCGGCTGCGGTCGGCGGGGATCGGCCTGCGGGTTGAACAGACGGTGCCCGTTATCGGCGTTGCCGTGAATCCCGGGGCCGGACGGAGCGACCCGTCGGCCCCCCCCGCTCTCCTGGAAGCGATGGCTGCGGCAACCCCCCTGCCGCTCATGGATGTGATCGGAGGCTGGTATGCTGCCGGGGTTTAGGCGCGAACAACTTGATCGGATCGGCTTCACATACGTTCTGGATCGCTGCGAGCCGCTCACTCCCTACGGGAGGGAGCAGAAGAAGGCTGTTGCCCTGTATCCGGCGGGTGAACTTGCCGCTCTGAAACGCGAGCTCGATGCCGTCGGCCGACTCCTGGCCTGGTGCCGTTTAAATGGTCTCTGGGTCGAGGATATCCGGCTGATTCTCGAACGATTCAAGGAAATCCGGGGCACTCTCGGCCGGCTCGGCGAAGAAGGGCGGGTTCTCGACGAGGTCGATCTGTTCGAATTGAAGAATTTCGCCATCAATGTCGGTGATCTCCGCCCCCTGATCGCGGCCTGCGCTGGTTCCGCGATGGAAATCGGGATTCCAGACGTGTCGGCGGTCGTACGGAGCCTGAATCCTGACCCGCCCGTGACGAGATCGTTTTTCCTTTCCGGCTCCTATTCGGCTGACCTCGCTTCGATACGGGAGCGGAAACAGAAGATAGAAAAAGATCTTTTCGGTTCGTCCGGAAGCGAAGCCGGTGATAGAACCGACCTGATGCGGCAACGTCGCGAACTGGCGATCAGGGAACGGCAGGCAGAAGAAGAT
>CAZQYQ010000144.1:0-6288 GCA_964597625.1 uncultured bacterium | reverse complement strand
CTCTGACGGCCGGATTGCGCGGTTTCCTGCCGGCGCTCGATGCCTGTGTCGCTGCGATCGGGACGGTTGATTTTCTGCTGGCCAAGTCACTTCTGGCGCTTGCGATGAATGCCGTCAGACCGGAAATAGATGCAAATAGCAATAAGTATATAGTGACGGACGCGGTCAATCCGATGGTGGCGGCCGAACTGGCCGATCGCGGCAGAACATTCATTCCGATATCGATCGAGCTGGGAACGGGGGCGAACGTCATCACGGGAGCCAATATGGGCGGCAAAAGCGTCGTCCTTGCGACCGTGACGTTGCTGGCGGCCCTGGCGCAGTGCGGATTTTTCGTGCCGGCGGCCCGGTTTGCCATGCCGCCGCTGGATTATGTATTCTATCTGTCGGACGACTTGCAGTCGGTACAGCAGGGCTTGAGCACGTTCGGCGCCGAAGTGGCCGAGGTTGAGCGGCTTCTCGGGCTGATGCGGAATGGTCGCGGCCTGGCGACGCTCGATGAGTTTGCGCGCGGCACGAACCCGGAAGAAGGCGAGGCGCTGATGCGTGCGCTGCTTGAATACGTGTCGCGGTATAATGGCTTCTGTCTTGCTTCGACCCATTACGGCAGTGTGGTGGGGGAGGGCATGACGCATTTTCAGGTCGTGGGACTGAAGCGGGCAGACTTCGATGAGCTTCGAAGCCGGCTCGATATACGGAAAGAGCGGAGTTTCGATCAGTTGCAGGAGTTTATGGATTACCGGCTGGAGCGGGTTGACTGGAACAGCCCGCCGCCCCGCGATGCCATCCGCGTGGCCGAACTTCTCGGCCTTGATAAGGAACTGCTCGGACTGGCCCGGGCGCGTCTTCGCGAGTAAACATGGAAGGGAATGGAGAATCGGATGTCGCAAAGTAAATTGAATCTTGATCCGAAGCAGGTTCACGAGGCGCGAGATACGGCGCGCCGGATAGCCCTCGATACGCAGAAGTTCATCGACCGGCACACAACGGTTGCCGTCGAACGCGCGGTGATGCGTCTTCTGGGCATCGACGGCGTTGATGCCGAGGACGTGCCGCTGCCCAACGTGGTGGTCGCCCACCTGCAGAAAGCCGGCAAGCTGGCCCTGGGGTCCGCGATTGCGATCGGCAACGCGGTTCTGAAAACCGGTCTCGCTCCGCAGCAGATCGCCGAGCGCACGTCCAGAGGCGAACTCGATTTAGCCGGGCTGCCGATGGGTGACCTGTTCGAAATCCGCGCCCGCGTGACGGATCTGGCGCGCCAGACCGTCGACCGTATCAAAGCAAATCGCGCCAGGCGCGAAGATACGCTTCGTTTGACCGGTGACAAGACCGGTCCCCTGCTGTACGTCATTGTCGCGACGGGAAATATTCACGAAGATATCGTTCAGGCCCGCGCTGCGGCAAAGCAGGGCGCTGACGTCATCGCTGTCATCCGGACCACGGGCCAGAGCCTTCTTGATTATGTTCCGTTCGGTGCCACGACCGAAGGGTTCGGCGGCACGTATGCCACGCAGGAGAACTTCCGGCTGATGCGCCGGGCGCTCGACGAAGAGGGCGAGCGGATGAACCGGTATATCCGGCTGTGTAACTACTGTTCCGGGCTTTGCATGCCGGAAATCGCCGCGATGGGCGCTCTGGAACGGCTCGATGTGATGCTCAACGATGCGCTGTACGGCATCCTGTTCCGCGACATCAACATGCAGCGCACGATGGTCGACCAGTATTTTTCACGCATCATCAACGGCTTTGCCGGCGTCATTATCAACACGGGCGAAGACAACTACCTGACCACCGACGATGCATTCGAGGCCGCTCACACCGTTCTGGCCTCGCAGTTCATCAACGAACAGTTCGCCCTTCTGGCGGGGCTGCCCGAAGAGCAGATGGGGCTCGGACATGCGTTTGAAATGGATCCCGAGCTGAAAAAGGGCTTTCTGTATGAGCTTTCGCAGGCCCAGATGGCACGCGAGATTTTCCCGCGCGCCCCGCTCAAATACATGCCCCCCACCAAATTCATGACGGGAAACATTTTCCGTGGCCATGTTCAGGATGCCCTGTTCAATATGGTTACGGCAATGACCGGCCAGCGAATCTGCCTGCTCGGCATGCTGACCGAGGCGATTCACACCCCGTTCATGTCTGACCGGTATCTCGCACTTGAAAATGCGAGATATATATTCAACACAATGGATGGGCTGGGCGACGAGATCGAGTTCAAGCGGGGCGGAGTGATCGAGCAGCGCGCCCACACGGTTCTGGAAAACGCCGGCCGCCTTCTGAGCGAGATCGAGCGCGACGGGTTGTTCAAAACGCTGGAAAAGGGCAAGTTCGCGGGCGTGAAGCGGCCGATCAATGGCGGCAAGGGCCTCGAAGGGGTTGTTGAAAAAGACACCGCCTATGTGAATCCGTTCATCGACCTGATGCTGGGAGGTAAAAAAGCATGAGCAGCGGTCTGTATTCGACATCAAAGAAGGATTTCGATAAAACCCTCGATCTGACGCGGGTCAAGCCTTACGGCGATACCATGAATGATGGCAAGGTGCAGGTGTCGTTCACTCTCCCTGTCGCCGATGACGATCGTGCTGCCGCGGCAGCGGCGCAGCTGGCGGAAAAAATGGGACTTCACGAGCCGCAGGTCGTGTTCCATAAGAGCCTCGATGCCCAGTTCACGTATTTCGTTGTCTACGGAAGCTGCGAGCATGTCGTCGATTACACGGGGATCAAGGTCCACACCGTCGATAACCAGGTCATGAGCATGACCGAGACGAACGACTTCATTCGCGAACGCATCGGCCGCACCGTTGTCATCATCGGTGCCAGCACCGGGACTGACGCTCACACGGTCGGCATCGATGCCATCATGAATATGAAGGGCTATGCCGGCCACTACGGGCTGGAACGGTATGAAATGATCGAGGCGTACAATCTCGGCAGCCAGGTCACGAACGAAGAGTTCATCAAAAAAGCGGTCGAGCTGAAAGCAGATGTGTTGCTGGTTTCGCAGACCGTTACCCAAAAGAATGTTCATCTGCAAAACCTCACCGAGTTGGTCGAACTGCTCGAAGCGGAGGGCCTGCGCGAAAAAGTCGTGCTGATCTGCGGCGGACCGCGCATCACCCATGAAATGGCCAAGGAACTCGGCTACGACGCCGGCTTCGGTCCCGGCAAATATGCCGACGACGTCGCTTCGTTCGCCGTCAACGACATCGTCAGACGGGGTCTTGCAAAACGACCCTGATAAAAGATCTTGAGATATCAGTTTGAAGGCCGGTATTCGGAATATCCATGTCCGGATACCGGCTTTTGGCGTATCTGTAATCCCTTCGCGCGGTCGGTGCGCGCTCAGAGGTTTCGCACCCGGAGTCATCGGTGACAGGTTGCTGAGGGGAAGTTCCTTGTTTAAAGAGATGCCTGAGGGTGAAACAAGCGATGCGGATGTGAGGCGTCGAGCGCGGTTGCGGCCGTTTCAAATAATGCGACGCGCCCGGATTGCGATGGGAAGAGCCGAGGTTTACTCCATCTGGATGGAGTGATAATGTGACGGGTCCGTGACGACCGTTTGGGAAATCAAGTATCGGCCGTCCGTTCAAGGAGGCGTGTTTCATATGGAGAAAACCGGCGGCATTTCGAACCTGAGCAATGCGAAGTTCAAGTGCTATTACCCGCAGTGTGGCGGCAATTGCTGCCGCAATGGCCGGCCGGGCCTCGAACCCGATGAGGTTGCACGGATTCGCGACAATTTGGAGAAGTTTGTGCCCTTGATGCGCCCCGAAGCCGTAAAGGTGTTACGGGACCGGGGGTTTGTTTCACGCCGATTGAAAGAGGGGAAAGAAACCCTGATCGTTACAGGCGGCTGGTGTATCTTTGCCCATGAAGGCTGCGTTCTTCAGAAGGTTGGCGCCGCAGAAGGCGAGAAGTGGCAGTATAAGCCGCACCGGTGCGTGCTGTTCCCTATTTCCCAGGATGGCGACTGGGACTGGTATGTGCGACAGAAGGGCTACAAGGGCGAGATCTGGAACCTGTTCTGTCTGGAACGCACTCCGACCGAAGAAACACCCGCGCAGGAAAGCCTGCGGGAAGAACTCGAGTATCTCGAAAACTTCTGGGACCACCGCACTCCCCGCGAATCGATCTGATGGATGCCCGGTTCAGCTCTTCAACCAGGTTTGAATTCTGGCGGGGGCTTCACCGGCCGCGAGAGTCAGCTGTTCCCCGGTGGCGAGATTTTTCAGTGTGATACACCCTTTTTCAACTTCTGACGCACCCAGAATCGCCGCGATGTGTGAGCCGGAGGTTTCGGCATAGGCGAGTTGTTTTCCCAGCTTTGGGGTTTCCGGATACACTTCCACTTTCACGCCGGCGGCGCGAAGTTCATTGGCGGTCCTGAGGGCCTCTGCCGGCGCGACGTCTTCAAAACGACAGAGCATGACTTCGGGGGCCGTGGCGAGACTGCCGAACAATCCTTTTTCTTCCATCACCAAAACGAGTCGCTCGAAACCGATCGAGAAGCCCACGGCTGGAATCGTCTGGCCGCGGAACATGCCGATGAGATTGTCATACCGGCCGCCGCCGCCAAGACTTCCGCTGAGCGCCGCGGATCTGATCTCGAAAATCGGTCCGGTGTAATAGCCGAGACCGCGTGCGAGTGTCGCATCGATCCGCAGATGGCCGCCGACCGGTGTGTGCGTGGAAATCGCGAGCAGTTCGCGCAGTTGGGCGATATGTGCGGAAGCGCCTTCGATGCCCATCAGTCGTGATTCGAGCCGGGCGAGTTCCCCTGCTTCGTCCAGACCTTCGGGCCGGCGAAGCAGCTCAAGCAGCAGAGAAGCGGACTCGAGAGGAATGCCACGGGCGGAAAGCTCTTTGAGAACGCCTTCCTCACCGATTTTATCCATCTTGTCGACCGCGACGAGGGCCGTTTCCTCCTGGTCGGGTCTGAGACCGGCTGCCGCGATCAGACTGCGAAGCAGCTGTCGATGATTCAGATGAATGAAGAAATCCTTGAACCCAAGCTCCAGCAAAACTTTTGCGACGGCGCCGCACACTTCGGCCTCGGCGATGAGTGACCCGGATCCGGTGATGTCGACATCACACTGCTGAAACTCGCGGAACCGGCCGCGTCCGGGGCGGTCAGCGCGCCATACGAGCTGGATCTGGTATCGCTTGAAGAAACGGGGCAGATCCTTGCTGTTCGCGATCAGGCGGGCGAGGGGCACGGTGAGATCGTAGCGCAGGCCCGTCTCGGCGAGATCCTTTTCCTCGATGGGTGAATGTTGAAGCGCTCTGGCGAGCTTGTCTCGACGGTGAAGAATGCGAAACAGCAGCTGATCGCCCTCTTCGCCGTATTTCCCGAGAAGGGTCGACAGATTCTCGATTGCCGGGGTTTCGACGGGAACGAAGCCGAACGATTCGTACACGCGTCGAATCACGCCTTCCACGTAGCGCCTGCGGGCAAGCTCCGCGGGCAGAAAATCGCGCATTCCGCTGGGCGGGAGGGTGCTTATGGCCATTTCAGATACCGGTCTGCTGTGAGCGGCTCAGCGGGCGCGTACCCAGCCTGCGGGAGCGGCGGGACGCGACTGGTGAGCGCGGCGGTGCGGATCAGCGGTAAGCTCGAAGCACTGCAGAGAACCGTCCGGGGCCATGATGAAGGGGGGGCGAACCGTATTCATAGTTATCTCCTGCCGGCTGACGATGTGATACAGTACCCATCGGAACAAATCGGCCGGATCATGAGCAGCCCTTTTTCAGCGATCGTGAAGCAGCGCTTTGAGCCGCGTTTTGAACTCCTCGTTGAACGGCCCCCAGACGGCACGTCCGCCCACCTCGGCTACCGGAACGATATCGACCCCGCCGGTCAGGGCGAGAGCCTCCTGCCAGGCCGCATCGTCGAAATCGACATCATGATTGAGGTGCAAAATCGCGTTTTCTTCGAGCCAGGCTCTGAATCTGATGCAATGCGGACACCAGGTGACCGTGAAGATGCGCAGCTGCTGTTTCAAGAGTCGTTCACCCATCGTGGTCTGAGGAACGGCTCTGTATCAGAGCATAGATGAAAGCCAGCACGGATGAGATGAGAAGCGGAACCCACAGCGGCATGCGGAAACGGCGGTCGATATCGGTGCTGATGATCCGGTCAGATTGCGTGCTTCGAGTGATATCTGACGGAAGAAAACGTGCCAGAACGAGAGTTCGGTCATCCCCATCGTATCTGCCGGAGGCCTTGCGGAACAGCGCCGCCGTCAACCGCTCCGGGCGGGTGCGGAGGGCGGGGTATCGCTGGCATCT
>CAZQYQ010000143.1:0-11490 GCA_964597625.1 uncultured bacterium | reverse complement strand
CCCGCCTGGAGCCCCCCTCAGACGACGGTTCAAACGATTTCAGGAAACAGCATCGCAAGCGGAGCAACCGGTGTCCGGCTCGATTCATCGGTCAACCTGACGTTTTCCACGCCCCTGGACCCCGGAAGCATCGGCACATCGTCGCTTCAGCTTACGGGCCCATCCGGAACCGTCGCTGCCACACGCACCCCGAGCGCAGACGGGCTTTCTGTCAGCATGACTCCAGTGGGCCTGCTGATGCCGGCATCGATATATCGTGTCCGTGCGGATTACTCATCGACGGGCCTGCGCGGAACCACGAGGAATCCCCTCTATCGCAGCGTTGAATTCACCTTCACGACGCAGTCCGCGCAAACAGGGCCGGTATCGATAAGCACCACGGGCTTGTATCCGGACACGAGCTATTCGCTGTTTTCCAGACTTGCGACGGATGCCGATTATGCGAATACGGGAACCGTCTTTGTCGAGATGCGGGGCGTCGACGGGTCAAATCTCACGACAGATACCGAAATTGCCTCGATTTCCACGGGCGGAACCGCGGTTCTTACCGAGACCGGCGCCTCAACCGGCATATATCGCGGCAGTTTCAACGTCACCGGCCTTCCTGACGGTTTCAGGATTATCGCCGCTTCTACGGTAACGCCGACCTCAAGCGCAACTCTTCTCGTGACGTATCCAAAAGTATCCATTATCGCTCCGGCATCCGGAGCAACCGGAGTATCAGCGCTCACATCCATATCTCTCCAGGCCAGCGAGGACCTGGATGCTTCGACGATTCAGCCGTCAGCATTCACTCTGTCGCAGAACGGAACGCCGGCCAGCATCAGCACTGTCTATGCAGCCCCGACAAGGCAGGTCATCCTTACTCCGGACGCCCCTCTTGCCTATGATGCAACGTATACGGTAACGGCCTCGGGGCTTCGGGATACGGTCGGAAATCCTCTTCAATCGCCTCTCATATACGATTTTCATACCCAGTCCTCCATGGTTGAGCCATCCCAGATTCTGGGAATGAACACGTTTTCCGATGCCGCCTTTTCGTCTGTTCTCGCATCCGGGAGCAGCGTCAAACCGGGTGTGCAGATCTTCGTGAAACTGACAGCCGTCGATGCGTCGCCGGGAACGACGGATGCGGCAAGAGTGCGACTTTCTTCGAATCTGAATCCTTCTCCCATCACCTTTTCCCTTGTGGAAACAACTGCCATCTCCGGCGTGTTTCAGGGTTCGGTGATTGTGTTTCCGGAAAACGGCGCTCTGCTGACGCTGGAATCTCTTGCCGATCCATCGGTCATGAAGCAATTCCGCACCCCCATCCCCCCTTCGATTCTCAGCCTGACCCCGGCATCCGGCACGGGCAATCTTCCGTTTGATACGGTATTCAGAATCAAAACGAGCAAGCCTGTCGATGGGACAACACTTGTTCCCGGGGCTGTCCGCCTTTCCGATTCGCGAGGTTATATACCAGCTAATTTGCTATTATCCGCTCCCGATGAAATCGCCATCGATGCAGATCTGGCAACATTTTCCGAGGTGGTTCTCGAAGTGACATCCACGATTCGGGATACGGACGGGCTCGATTTTCCGAAGATGGTTGCACGGTATGCCACTCTGTCACCGGCATACGGGCCGTTCACCCTGTATGCAGACGCCGCCTTCAGCCAGCAGATCCCGGACGGCACCATAGCAGACCCGGGAAATGTGATCAGAGCAAGACTTCTCGGAACGGATACCCGCGTGAGAAGTCTCGAATCCCTGGCCGGCGTGTTTTCAGACAACGTGGCCACCTCTCCGTTTTCCCTGACCGAGATTACCGGCGGCGATTTCCGCGGCACGTTCACGGTTCCCAATACTCCCGGCGCACTGCTGAGCATATCCGTGCCGATCGCCCCAGGACTGTCCCGCTCCCTCCGGATCCGCGAAATCTTCAGAGTCACACAGGTAGATCCCGCCAGCGGCACTCTGGCTGTTCCCGCGGACGTCTGGCCCACCTGGAGGTTTTCCAGGCCATTGTCCGTTACAACCCCGATCGATACCGCCCACTTCAGGCTTCGGGCGATGCCGGCCGGCACCCTCGTCCAGGGAAGCGTTTATGCATCGTCAGACAGAACGGCTGTTGAGTTTCTTCCCGATGTGTTCTTGAGCCTTTCGAGCACCTATTTCCTCGAAGTCGACGGGAGTATCACGGACGAATCCGGACAGGCTCTGGGTGCGGATTTCAGAACATCGTTCAAGACCCAGCCGCCCCCTCCGCCGCCTTCCACCATTCGATCTCTCCTGCATTATCGGGACTCCACCTACACGACTCCCTGGCCGGGTGTGATTCCCGGCGACTCGCTCTATCTCGAAGTGCGCGCGATAGACACATCATTCTCAACGGTTGATTCGACACGTGTCCGCATCGACGCAACCGATGGCTCCTTCGTCGCGACTGCCGTCATGCTGCTGGAGGAAACGGGCCCTGATACCGGGATTTTCAGGCGCATCCTTCCGACAGCGACCGCCGAAGGCGAGCGAATCACCGTCCGCTCCCAGGCTGATTCCAGCTACAGATTGTCGCTGCCGGTTTTTTTCAGGCCAAGGCTCACAGGTGTGACGCCCGCCTCGGGAAGCAGTAACCTCTGGCTCGATCAGCCGTTCACCTTGTCTTTCGACAAGCCCATCGATGCGCGGAGTGTCGCTTCGGGCGGGGTAAGCGTGCGAACAGGTGCCGGAGCGGTCATTCCGACGGCCCGTGAGCTGTCGGCAAACGGGCTCGATCTGACGGTAACGCCGGCAGGCCAATGGGCCACGGGCACCTCCCACATTTTGCGTTTCGGCCTTCCGCTCCTCGACACGGAAGGGGTGCCCATTACATCTGCAGAGCTTATTTTTAACAGCCGCCCGATCATCGAAGCGCTGTTCGAGTTGTTCAGCGGCCTGGGAAGCCGGGCGGGAACGGCCGTTTCGACTCTGGGCGAAGCTCTTCCCGGAGGCATTCGTGCAGCGGCATCCGCAACGGATCTTCTGGGGTATCACCCTGAAACCAGGCGTATAATGCTGGCCGGAGCCACCGGAAGCGTCGCGATCGAACTGAATGAGCTGGCTACGGCTCCGGGATGGTTCGCCGGAGACGGCGTCAACCCCTTTGCCCGTGACAGCAGAGTGACAGCCACCCTCGAGTTCGGACCGCAGCCGTCGATGCCGTTCACTGTCGCATCGGTTCCGATGCTCATCGGCATCCGTCCGGCATCCGGCTCGGCCGCCGTCGATGAAGCGGCCGTCATTACCGCTTCTTTCACGCGGCAGATCGACCTGGCGGCTGCCGGGCCCTTGTCATTGAACATCAACGGCACACCGGCTGCGGCAACGCTCGATACGTCGGGCAACGCCGCTCACAGCCTGGTGTGGAGACCCGATGCGGCCCTTCTGCCCGGCGCGCGCGTCGAGGTTGCCTTTCCGCCGCTCCAGGACCTTCTCGGCCAGCCGATGCCGATTTCCCCGTATTCCTTTGGCGTCATCGGAGCGCAGGGGATAACGATTTTCACGGATGCGGGTTTTACCAGGCCGCTCGTCGGAACCACCGCGAACGGGCCGAGCATCTGGCTGGAAGTCGCCGCCTCGGGCCCGGTCGTCGTACCGGGCGATTCGCGCCTTCTGCAGATCTTTGCCCAGCGAACGGCAACCACTCCCTATCTTCTCCCGCTCGATCAGGCTGATGCAGGAAGCAGGCGATTCCGCGGACGCATCGATCTCGAACCGGCGCGAGCCATTTCGAGTCTCACGGTGCCCGTCGTGCCGGGTGAACGCCTCGATTTCCTGAGTCCTGCGCTGACGGCACAGTCAAGGTTCATATACTACCGCACCACCGGCGACACGCCGCCGCTCACGATCAACCGACTGGTTGCCTACACGGATTCGCGCTTCCAGCAGCCACTTGAAGGCACCGATCTTGCTCAGACCATGCTGTATCTCCAGATAGAAGCAGATGATCTCAACTGGTTAAACGCCGATACGACGAGATTGATCGTAACCTCAGACAGCGATGCTGCGGGATTCGAGATTCTTCTGACCGAAACGGCTCCCCACAGCGGTCTGTTCAGGGCAACGCTGGCGATCAGCCCCGGCGGCGGTGCAAGCAGCCAGGCTGCGGGTCAGATTGCGGTGAAGCCCGGCGAAGCCTTTACCCTGAAGTCTGTCACCGACCCGCATGTCCGTCTGCAGCTGCGGTATCAGCCCCAGACCCGGCTTGATCATCTGGCGGCCTGGCCCAGCCCGGTCCGTGGGGACCGGTTGACGTTCAGCTTCTGGCTCACCGGGGCAGCAACAATCGAAATCAAGCTCTTTGATGTCACCGGGGACGATGTCGCGTGGCTCTCAAAGCCTTGCAGGGCGGGAGAAAACCGCATTGAATGGCGAATTCCGCGGAAAACAGCGAATGGAGTGTATATCTACACTCTTGAAGTGATACCGGAAACGGATGCCCCGGTAAAAAAGCGCAAGTTCCGGGGCAAATTTGCGGTTTTGCGGTGAGAATGCTACTATGAGCGCGATTTGAAGCCATTTATCCGTAAAGGAGCGTACGATCGATGTTTCCAAAAGGCGGAGCGAATCTCCAGGGGCTGATGCGACAGGCCCAGAAAATGCAGGAAAAGATGGCCGAGACCCAGGACGAGCTGAAGAAGCGCACGGTCGAGGCAAGCGTGGGCGGCGGCATGGTGACCGTCGTTGTCTCCGGTTCCCAGGAGCTGTTGAAGATCACCATCAATAAGGAAGCCGTCGACCCGGAAGATGTAGAGACCCTGCAGGATCTGGTTCTTTCAGCCGTCAATGCAGGCATAAAGAAGTCCCAGGAAATGGTCCAGGAAGAGATGGGCAAAGTGACCGGCGGACTCAACATTCCGGGAATGTTCTGAGTTCGATTTGGTTTTCATCCGTCGGCGCAGCCGTTGTCTGCTGATGCCATGATCGTTGAAAGCGCCGAAAGCGGGCCTGGGTGAACTTCAGGCCCGCTTTTTGCATTTTCCGTTCGAAGGGTCTGAGACCGGCTCCAAATCCCGTTGTTCCGAACCCGCGCTTCCCATGCCGGCGGGCACGATGCGGCAGGAGTCTCAGAGCATGCGGAGAATTATTTGAATAACTCTTTCATCCGCTCGATCTGTTCCTTCTGGATGTTCTCAACATCTTCGGCCTGTTTCGGTTTTTGATCGATGCTTGTCGGGTCGGGAAAGGCGCTGCCAGCTTCCGGTGCAGAGGCCGGAGATGCGACCCCATCGGGATTTGCCGTGCCGGCGTTGAAGAGTCGATCGTAGTTCACCTTGTCGATGACGGCGATCTGCTGGAGAGCGAGGCCGCGATAAGGGTTCCCGACTTCCTTCAGCGCGTAATACTGTGCCCGGGCATCGTCGTATTTTTCCAAACGCATCAATATTGAAGCAAGCTCGACACGCATCGCCGAATCATTGGGGTTTTCCTGTATGTATGCTTCCAGCCGCGACACTCCCTCCGTGATGTTGCCCGACGCGTCAAGGCAGGCGATCCACCGCTGTAAAAACCCCTGGTTCTTGCGGTCGGCCTCGGACAGCGATTCATACAGAGGCGCCGCTGCGGCATATTGCCCGGTCTGGAAGCGACTCTCGGCCAAGAGGAGCCGCAGATACATATCCTGCGGATCAGCCTTCTGGAGAGGGGTCAGAAGCTCTATCACCTCGGCAAAACGGCCCTGTGAGTATCTTATGCGGGCAAGAGGCAGCGGCGCGATCAGCTGTTCGGTTGATGACCCCTGCCATTCATCGATCAGTTGAACCGCTTCATCCGCCTTGTCGATCTGGATCAGCAGATCAACCAGCGCCCGTGGCGCCTCGGGGTCTTTCGGGAACTCGCTCATGATGTTCCGAAAGATTTTTTTCGCGCCGGCAAAATCCGTTTCATCCCATCTCCGGTAGGCAATCCGCATCAGGAAATTCCGCCGTGCGGCCGGATCGGATCGCTTCCCCTGGCCTCTGCGTTCAAGCAGATAATCGGCAAGTGCCGGAAAGCCGCGCGGGCTCGGAAGCCGGCTCATGGTTCCAAAAATCCGCACAGCCAGATTCTGATCACCCAGCGCGAGCATCAGCTCCCCCTTGATGAATGCCAGCAGAACCGAACTCGGGAACTTTTCCCGCAGGGCGTTCAACCGCTTGTCGGCCTTATCAAGCCGCTCAATGATGCGGTCAATGAGGATAATGGCCAGAGCGGCTTTATCTCCCCGTGTTTTATCGGCCAGCTCCTTCTTGAACTGGCCCATCGCCTTGACCAGATCATGAGCCCGCACTTCTTTCGACAGCGGAAGATCACCGATAAGAAGGAATCGGTAATACAGCTGAACCCCTTTCAGAAAACTCCCGCTTTCAAGAGCCTGCAGAGCCTGAAAATACACATTCTGCGCATGCTTCCCGGGATCGTTTTTCGCCGCTACCGGGCCCGCACCTGTCGCGGAAAACATGATACAAAGCAACAAATATTTTATTATTCTGTTCACGGTCATGGCTGTCCGGCTCCGTCAAGATCGTGCTGCTGAAGAACATCGTCAGGCGCCTGGGGAAAGGAACCGGGGAGCGTCGAACCCGTCGTGGATGCTGTCTGCCCGGCGGATTCCGGACCTGAGACCGCCGGTGCGCCCGGGGCTGCTCCGGCAGGTGTCTCCGCCGGATTGAAGGTATCCTCACTCACGTCCATATCCAGCCGGCTCATCGTTTCCTGCCAGGGAGCAAACCGAGGTGAATCCAGCCATTCCAGAAGATGTGACACGGGCGGGTCGGAAACCGCGGCACTCCCGGCCACTTCGATACGCTGTCCGGCGGAAAAGCGTTCTTCCCGGCCCTGCAGCCTTGCGGTGCCGGCCTGAACAGTGACGATCATGCTGCCGGCCTTGGACAGGAAAAAGTCGGCGGCGGATTCACAATCGACAATCATGGCGGAGTCAGACGCCAGGATGCGCAGCGGCAGAATGGTTTTTCCCTGTTGAACGCCGATTTCGCCACGCTCCAGTTTCAGATGAAGCGCAAAAATTCTGACGGCGGAATCAGGGGAAATACGCAGCAGAGACCGTTCCCCAAGGCGCACACGCGCCGTTTCGCTTGCCCCGGTCGTCACCAGCGAGCCGCTGGGAATGAGAAGTTCGGATCGCAGCGTTTTTGCGGATACTTTCGAGGCTGCCCCGGGCGGTTCGAGGGTCCCGCCGCCAGGAAGAAGCACCGCCATTCCGGTGACGTAGATATCACCGAAACGCGCGACCGCGGCCCCGGATGTCGGACTCCCCCCGGCCGGCCGTAGATGTTGCGCAACCTGATCGGCGGCATCCGGCAAAGCGGTGACAGGCGCGACCCGGCTCCACAGGAGGACGGCAGCAAGCAGGGCGGCTCCGCGAAGAGAGCTTCCGGGCAGGCGGTTCCTCAGGAGAGGGCGGAAGATGTTCATAACGGAATTCTTTCCTCGCAGCGGATAATCTCAAGAACCAGTTCCACTCTTTATCGAACTTACCAGGTCATCTGTGTTTCGTTACAATCCGGTTTCTGATGCCAACTCATCAGGCAGGATCAGCCATTCTACTTGATCTTGTCGATGAAAGCGCTCCCCATCGGATCAGCCTGACGATATCCCCTCACGAGGCTCGAGCCGCGCCGCAGCCGCTTGATTTCAGCATCAAGCCCGGCATGGGTTTCCTTAAATTTCTTCTGAACGGCCTCATCGACTTCCACGAGGGTCTTGAGAGCCGATTTGAACCTCACCACGCCTTCAAGAGCCGGCATGGCTCCGCCTTCGAGAGCCTCGACGACCTGAGCCAGTCCGAAAGCCGAATTCGCCGCCCGGGATTCGTTGAGCGCCGAAACCAGTTCCAGCTCGACGTCTTTCACCTCCAGGAGCGCCAGATCACGGTGGTCAAGGATCTGCAACACCCGGTCCGACGATGCCTCGGTTATCTCAAGAAGTGAACGGGCGTTTTCCGCCAATTCCCCATACAGCAGGGTCAGCCGCTGCAGGCCTCCCAGCAGTCGATCGCGCAACAATGCATCGATACTCATGCGATACCGTTCCCCCTTTCCGGGCGGATCAATTCATTTCGCGGGTTGAGCGACAACCAACTTTGCCAGACGCTCTTTGAGGACATCGAAAAGGTTGTTCGAGAAGAGAATCGTTTCTCTGTGTTGCGCGGAAACGGCCTGCCCGCGCCTGTCACAGCCAGAGAATGTCTCGATGATCGAAACGCCTGTCCGACCAAGTTTATGGATGGCGATCAAAAATTCGAACGGCCAGAAGAAGCCTCTGAAACCATCCGGCGGGCGCGGCATCGATGGGTCACCGATCATGACGAAAATGGGAAAATCCTTATCGTCATAGGCGTTGAAGAACCAGGTCGATTGATCCCAGCCGAGGTAGGAATCCTTCTGATTGAAGGAGTAGATCCGTTTCGCCCGTTCGGTGAAATTGATCGAGCCCACGACGATATCCGAGCCATCGGTGTGGGCAAGTTTCTGCTCGATGGTATTGATGGTGAAAGGAATGCCGCGTTTTTCGAACGCGACGGTTTCCAGCTTGAGAATCGAATTGAACCTGTCAATGACCAGCGGCTGGCTTTTGAAGCCAAGGGCCATCGCAAGCTGGTTCTGCATCCGCTCATATTCGATGCGAAGCTGCTCGCAAACCGCCTTGAGCTGTTCGACATGATCCGGATCGGTGCGGATCTTGATCGTCGCCTGTCGCAGGTGATTCTTCGCTTCGACGTATTCGCTGCGGGACTTTTTCAGCAGCACCTGTTCTTCGGCAATGGTCCGCTTTTTGAAGCCGCGGGAGCCGGAAAGTGCCGGACCGGATTCACGGATGTCGCTGATGATCCCGCTCAGTCCGAGTCCTTCGCGGCCCTGCTTGAATACTTCGAGAAGTTTTTCAAGTTCGCCCTGGACCATGGCAGCCGTGGGATACCGGTGGGCGGGATCTCGCGCGAGCAGTTTCAGAACGACCTGTTCGAGCTTTTGAGGAATTTCGGGAACGAGTTGCCGCGGGGGCGGGAAGTTCCATCGCGTCTGGGACAGGAAGACTTCCATTTCCTTTTTGCCTTCGAACGGCAGTCGCCCGGTCAGCTTTTCATACATCACGATTCCAAATGAAAAGAGGTCCGATACCTGATCCACCGGCTTGTTCATCAGCTGTTCCGGGCTTGCATAGACCACGGTATACAGTTTTTCACCCGGCTGATCCATATCGCCGTCTTCGCGGATGCGTTTGGCGATGCCGAAATCGATCAGCCGGGGCGAATACTCCGGTCCGGTCAGGATGATGTTGTGAGGCTTGATATCGCGATGCACATAGCCCTGTTTGTGAACATAGGCCAGGGCATCGAAGCACTTGATAAAAAGTGCCAGATATTCTTCCATGGAGGGGATGGATTGTTTGACCCCAAGCGTGGTTGCGGAGTGACTGCGGGGGAACGCATCGAGGGAAAGCCCCTTCACGTAGTCCATGACAAGGTAATGGAACTCGCCTTCCTGGCCAGCCTCGATGAATTTGACGATATTCGGGTGGTTCAGGGACTTGAGGATCTCCCCTTCGAGCCGGAACCGTTCGAGGACGACGGGGATGACGGAACATTCCGGGGAAAGGAGTTTGATGGCAACGAGCTTTTCGTTTTTCAGCTCGTATCCGATGAAGACGGAGCCCATGCCTCCGCACCCGATCAGGTCGAGGAGCTTATAACGCGAAAGTTCGGGCGCCGAGATCATTGCCATTGATATGTAACTCCGGTCTTTGCAGGCTTATTTTTTTGTCGCAATGAAATCGATGCGCTCCTGGGCGTTTTTTGCAATCTTCGAACCGGGCTTGAGGCGGATGACTTCGGACCATTCCTTCTGGGCTTCAGCCTGCTGACCCTTTTTGAAGTAGCTGTTGGCAAGATAATAATGCTGATTTTCATTATTCGGCTTGATCGCCAGGGCGCGTTTATAGGTCTCGATCGCTTTGTCGGTTTCGTTGTTGCTGTAATACATGAATGCGAGCCAGTCGAGCAGATCCACGTTGTTCGGATCCGACACGAGCAGCTTTTCGACTTCCGCAATGCCCTCACCCGTGCCGGCGGTGTATTTGGTGAGCAGCTCCTCTTCTTCTTTTTTCATCTGGTTTTGCAGATCATTCCCGGAAAGAACCTGCTTGAAGCGTTTGGATGTGAGATTCGCCTTTTCCTCCTCAGCCTGAGCCGAGACCGGAGAATCGCCTGCCGTGCCCTTGTCCTTCGAGACAAGGAGAACCAGCACGATTGCGACAAGCACCACCACGCCAACAATGATCATCAGGGTTACCGCGTCCATACCTTTTATCCTTCCTGCAGTCAGGATGTTCTACCAAATTTTATTTTAATGACGATACAATTCAGCCGAGAATTCCCCATTCTCCAAGCAATGACCTGAAGCGCGTCCAGGAGTAACGTCCGGGACAGCACACCGGCAGTTCTTCGATCAAAACGGCCACGGCGGTCGCATTGTCCGGCGCCCCGGCTTTGAATGCGCATCCGACGAGCCTTTTCGCCAGGTTTTTGAAGGGCTGCCGGGCGAGCTCCTCCTTGAGGAGGGCTTCCGGGACCGGACCATAGATTCCATCAGAACAGAACATCACCACATCGCCAACCGCGAGCTCAACTATTGTTGTATCTATATTAACAAATTCCCGCACTCCGAGAGCACGGCTCAGAATATGCCTTGCCGGGTGCGTCCGGGCCGCCACGGCGTCGAGCAGACCGGCGCGGACCTGTTCCGCAACAAGGGTGTGATCTGATGACAACTGCCTGATTTCACCATTTCGGAACAGATATGCCCTCGAGTCGCCGACATGGCCGAGAATCATCTGATTCCCAGAGATGATGCCCGCCGTGAGCGTCGTTCCCATCCCCTGGCATTCGGGATGTTCCCTGACGTGCTGCCAGATGGCATGGTTCGCCTCGCAGAAAGCCGTCTCAACAGCCGGCAGGCCCGTGCCCCCGGGGCGGTATCCGGACAGCCAGGACCGCAGGGACTCCATCGCGATTCTGGATGCGATTTCACCGGCAGCATGCCCGCCCATCCCATCTGCGACACCGAAAAGACATGCACCGGCCGAAATGGCCGGTTCACGCCATGGGGGAACCGCGAGAGAACTGTCTTCGTTGTTACGTCGAACAAGACCGCGGTCCGTATGGTAAGAAATCTTCAAACGCTGACCTTTCACTCCGGCATCTCGACTTCAGTCGGCATTATACCCGCGGACACAGTCCCGGTCAAGCAATGACAGGGCTCCACGCCGCTCCGGCAAATGCCGTATCAGGGAAGAAAACTCTTGATGATAAGCGCAACACCGCACAATGAAACGATTCCGCCGGCCACAAGAAGCCAGAAAACCCGCGATTCGGCATCCGCAACGAGTTCCTCTTCCGATTTCGTGGAGATAAGGAAGGTCACGTCACTCTTCACGCGCTTGGCGATGTTCGGCGTTTCGCCTCCTGAATGCAGC
>CAZQYQ010000142.1:0-11590 GCA_964597625.1 uncultured bacterium | reverse complement strand
GTATTCGGCGGGATATCCCCTTGCCTGGGAAAATCTTTACCCGAAAACCGCCCGTTTTATCAACCTTCCGGCGTATCCCTGGCAAAGAAAACATTGCTGGAAGGAAACTGAAGAATCGAGAGCGTATCGCCAGGGGACCAGAGCTGGGCATCCCCTGCTCGGTGCCAGGGTGAATTCCGCTGGGATGATATGGAATTCCCTCATCGATTTGAACCGGGTTTCGTATCTGACGGATCACGTTGTATGCGGGGAAATCGTTTTCCCGGCTGCGGCATATCTGGAAATGGCATTTGAAGCCTTTCGGAAAATCACGGGAGAAAGCCATGCCGTTCTGGAGAACGTCGACCTCAAGGCCCCCTTATTGTTTCATCCCGGCCTGGAAACATATCTTCAGGTATCGATAGAGGGCGGCGAGCATTTTTCCGTATTCAGCCAGCTGAAAAACAACGCCACCGACTGGACCCTTCATGCTCGGGGGCTGTTTGGCGGCATGGACCGGAATCCCGTTGCCCGGAAGATTTGTCTTGAAGAGCTTCAGGCCAGGTGCAGGAAACAAATTCCGAGAGATGAATTGTATGAAATATTTTATAAAAAGGGCCTGGCCTACGGAACGGCCTTTCGAGGCGTAGAAGACGTCTGGCTGGGCGAGAACGAAGCACTGGGCCGTATCCATGCAGAATCTCTGGAAGAAGCGGGCCTGAGCGGCTATAACATCCACCCGGCGGTCCTCGATGCCTGCTTTCAGATCATGGGGGCTTTCGGAGGAGAGGGAACCTATCTTCCCTTGAGGTTCGGGAAGGCGATTCTCTATGCGAATCCAGGAACGATGGTCTTTTGCCATGTCAGGTTGAGGGAAAATACCGGCAGAAGGATTGCTGGTGATCTTTCCGTTTATCATCCAGACGGTGATCTCCTGCTGGAACTGCAGGGATTCACCTGTCAGAGAATGCTCGAAAAGGAAGACGTGGCCGGAGAACAGTTCCCGGAGATGCTGTATGAGGAAGAGTGGAAAGTAGATGAAGAGTGTTTCTATGAGGGAGGGCTTTTCAACCGGCATCTGCCTGACATCGGAAAAATACGGAATGTCCTGGAATCGAGCCTGTTGGATGCCCGGGAAAAGGATGAACAAGAGAACCACATGAACGTCGTTTTGCCAGGGCTGAACAGGCTTGCTCTGTCGTATGTCGTGAATGCCTTGAAAGCCCTTGGTTTCCCGTTCGGAGAAGGCCGACCCCTTGCCACCCCGGAAATCATGGAAACATGCGGTGTGAGGCCTGAAAAACAGTTTTTCCTGGAGTGTCTGCTGAACCTGCTGGTCGAGAATGGCCTTCTTCGGAAAAATGGAAATCTCTGGTCGTCTCCGGAAGTGCCGGATGCCCAGGACTGCCACGAACACTGGCGTGAGCTGATGACGGCCCATGCCGCCTACCGATGTGAATTATCCCTGCTTGAACGGCACGGCTCGTTCCTGAAAGAGCTTCTCTGCGGAGAACGCGATTCCTCAGGGGTGTTCTGCCCGCAAAATTCTCAGACCCTCGAGCATTTTTTCAAGGATTCACCCACGTTCCGCCTGTACAACAAAGCGCTACGGATGGCGGTCAAAGCCATTGTCGAGCAATTGCCCGAGGGCCACGTGATCCGCGTTCTGGAATTGGGTGCAGGAACGGGCGCCTGGGCTTCATGCATTCTTCCCCTGCTGCCTCCAAACCGAACCCGGTACTGCCTTACGGACATTTCAGAAGAAGCCCTGAATCAGGCGAAAAGTACATTTTCAACGGTGGATTTCATGGATTATGCGGTTTTCGACCTGCGCAAGAAGCCTGAAGAGCAGGACATGCCGCTGAATGCGTTTGACCTGGTTTTGTCGAGCATGGTGTTGAACCCGATTCCCGATGTGCATAAAGCCGTCGACGGGATATGCAGAATGACGGCCGCCGGAGGTCTCTTTTTCCTGCTGGAACCAACCGGAGATTTTTGTTGGTATCACCTCGTCCAGGGAAGCTCAGAGACGATTGCCTGGAAAGACGTCCTGATTGCCAATGGATTTGAGGAAGCAGAACCCGTTTCACCATTCTCGTATGGCCCGCCCTGCGAGTTTCGCCTTACCATGGCCAAGAAGCCTCTCCCGACAACGGTCGAGACGACCGGGGGCCGTGAGCCGCCATTTTCCGGAGTCGAAGGGGAAGCGGAGCTGCGGTCCTGCATTCTTTTTGCGGATGATTCAGGCGTAGCGGAACGATTGGCGGATGTCCTCCGCTGCAACGGGGTGAAAGACCTGAAGTTGATTTACAAAGGGGTTGCCATTGAAAAATCAGAGCCGTCGAACCTGGCGATAAACCCTCATCGCCCTGATGACTACGGCGAAATGCTTGAATGGATATGCCGGGATACCAAAGGACCGATAACCCTTGTAAACCTGTGGAGTATCGAAGACCGGAAAACCCAGCCTTCCGGACCGGCAAATCCATCGCCATCCGTGAACGACGCCACGGAGATGGGTGTTCAAACGATTTCAAACTGCACGAACGCTATCTATATGATACAGAATTTATTGAAGCAGGACCGTGGCAAATCGGCTTCCCTCTGGACGATCACCACTGGCACGCAGACGCTCGGAGGAGTCAGGGAACTGGCACTTGGACAGACTCCCCTTTGGGGCCTGGTCAGGGTCATGGCCACGGAATATCCCGAGATGAGATTCAAGACCATCGACCTCAGCCCGAAACCGTCTGACATTGAATTGAAGCATTTGAGCAGATTGCTTTTGCATCCGGACGCTGAAAACGAGCTGGTTCTGAGAGAGAAATTCAGATTCGTTCATCGCCTCGTAAGGAAGGAATGTCATCATTCACCCCAAAATGGAATCCTTCCCTATGGCCTCGCCAGCACAAAACCCAGGTCCCTCGAAGGGCTGGCCTTCGTCGAGAAACGACGCACCCCCCCGGGACCGGGAGAAGTGGAAATATCCGTCCGCGCCACCGGCATCAACAGAAAAGATATTTTGAAAGCGACGGGAATCCTGGAACATCTTTCAGACTATGACAGCAATCTCCTTGCAACATTCGGATTCGAATGTTCGGGCGTTGTCGTCCAGGTGGGTGAGGGTGTATCTGAATTCAAGATCGGCGATGAAATCATGGGACTTGCCGATGGCAGCTTCGCCAACTTCACCACGGCAAAGGCGGCAACCCTGATTCATAAACCAGGCCATGTGAGCTTCGAAGAAGCTGCAGCAATGCCTGTGGCCTATGTAACGGCCCATTACTCTCTGGTCAGACTGGCCGGAATCAAAAAGGGTGACCGCATTCTCATTCATGCCGCGACCGGCGGAGTCGGGTTGGCGGCGATGAATATCGCCCGACAAGCCGGTGCCGAGATTTTTGCCACGGCCGGAAGCGCGGAAAAGAGGGATTTTCTGAACGCCCTGGGGCTTCGCTATGTCGGAGATTCGCGTTCATTGGCGTTTGAAGAAGAAATCAGGCATCTGACGAAAAACGAGGGTGTCGATATCATCCTGAACACACTGTCGGGGAAAGCCATCAGGAAGGGAATGGCGCTTCTGAAACCCATGAGCGGGCGGTTTGTCGACATCAGCAATATCTACAATGAATCTCTCAACGTCTGTCACCCGGAACAAGGGATATCCCTGTTCACGTTCGATCTGGAACGCATGAAGCCATCGTTTATAAGCGGGATCTGGAAGGAACTGGGTGAATACATCCGCAAGGGCGTGTATCCTCCGATCCCTTTCAGAGCCTATCCAATGACGGATATCAAAACCGCTTTCAGAACCATGAGCAGGGGCCTCCACATCGGGAAGAGCGTGGTGTCATTTCAGGAGCCGGGAATCGCCCTGGCCGATTTCATCGGCACAATGCCGATGGACCGCGAAGGAACCTGCCTGGTCACCGGAGGATTGAGCGGCTTTGGTCTGGCCTCGGCACGGTGGCTGGTTGAATGCGGGGTGAAATATCTCGTTCTGGTGGGCAGGAGCGGCGCATCCAGAGAAGAAGCAAAGGCGGCCCTCGGACACTTCGAGCACCAGGGAGTGAAGGTTGCGGTTGAGTGTATAGATATCTCTATTGAATCACAGGTTGAAGATATGATTCAAAGGATCGGGCAGACCTTCCCACCCCTGAAAGGGATTATCCATGCCGCTATGGTATGGGATGATACCGCCATCGCGAAGATGGATGCAGAGAACCTGAGAAGGGTCTTTGCCCCCAAAATTATGGGAGCCTGGAACCTTCATATTCACACGCTGGACAAACCGTTGGACTTCTTTGTCTGTTACTCCTCCATTTCGACCTGCATTGGCAATGCCGGACAGGGGAATTATGTTGCTGCAAATTTCTTTCTTGAATCCCTGGCAAGATACCGGAAGGAACATGGACTTCCCGCTCTTACGATAGGCTGGGGCCCCATCGGCGAAGTGGGCTATGTCGCACGGAATACGGAAATAAAGGATCATCTGCTCAGGTTCGGTGCGGGTGAGGTCGGCCTGGAACTGGCATGGAAAGCTCTCTGTCACGGGTTGAGGGAAAAGAGTTCCGTCATGGGTTTTTATCACGCCGAATGGAACACCATGGCCACCTACAACAGAAAGATAAAAAATTCCCCCAGATTTGCCAAACTGGTTCGAAAGGATTCTGAGACAGATGAATCGGGGGATTCCGAGGTGAAAAGAATATTGGATCTTCCGCATGAGGATCGGATAGTGAAATTGACCGGAAAACTGGCACGCGAGATTTCGAGATTCCTTGGCATAGATTACGCAAGAATATCTTTGGAAGGCCCCATTGCCGAGCTCGGCATAGACTCTTTCACGGTTGTTGAGCTGATGGTCCGGATCGAAAAAGTATTCGGCATGAGACTGCAGCAAATGACCTTTTTGAAACCAGGTCTCAGCATTAAAGGGTTGGCGGAAATCCTGGAGAACGAGTTGTTGAGAGAAAAGTCAAAAAAAGAATGCTGATCAGGTATCGATGCTTTTCGCTCAATTCCCCGACTTCGTTTTCTGGAAAGAGAGAATCGTGGATTCGATTCAGGAACTGTGATAGTGTAGTATATTTATAAGAATCCCGCACCTTGCGCCGCCATCGTATCTCAAGCGGCTTTGAAGGCTCTCTGAGGTGCCGGCCTTTCGAGGCCCGGACACCCGTCTTTCGATCAGACCTCAGAATAATGTAACCCGCCCATGGAGATGAAGTCAGATGAATAAAACCCGGCTGAAAGTTTTGATTCTGCTCCTGATCCCGTGTCTGTATCTGGTGGCCTGTAATCTGAACCCGCTCGGAAGACCCTCGGGCAATGATTCCACCGAAGGCGTGGGGGCGTTTTCCCCGCAACAGATTCAGGAGTTTGTCGATGCCGTCAGAGACGGGAGTGCCGATATTCCCGTCGCGTTCCAGGCTCCGGCGTACAGCTTCTACCGGTTTGATTATGCCAATACCGCGAATGCCAATCGGTTTTCGACCTTTCTGACCTATGACCAGGCAGTTTCCTCTCCCAGCTATGGTATCGAAACAACTGCCAGGGTCCTGCTTTTTGACGCCATGCATGCCAAGGTCGGCTATTCCTTCAATTTTTTCGATTTTGCCGCCGGAATCGGCAGTGACAGTGTCGCCAAAGTCGCCAGTGCAGTCACCCTCCAGTTTGCCGACAACGATTTCCTTCTCCATTCCAGCGTCCCGATCGGCTCCGCAACGGCCGTCGCCAATGCGGTAAGCGAAGTCCTGCAAACCCTTCCCGCCCCCCCTCAGGCCGATTTCACAGCCGTTCCGATCGCTTCTCCGGCGGTGACGTTCGATCTGAAACCCGATTTCAAGACACTTCCCGCCGCGACCCTGGTAAACATGGCCGCCAGCGACGAGATGAGAGCGATGTATGAATCCGTCATCGCCCAGGGGGTTGCCGGATCAACCCAGTTCAAAAGCAATGTCCCGCAGATCACCAATGCTCCTTCCCTGCGAACCTCACACCGAGGATTATCCAAGGGGGTGTTGGCAGAGGAGCGGCATGATGAAAAGAATTATGGCGTTTCCATCGCTCCCATCAGCGGGATCGGCATTTTTTCGGGTTCCTGCAGGCCGATTCCCGGTATCGCCTCCTCCGAGATTTCAGTTGTCGAGAATGGCAGTTTCCAGAACATCTCTCTGACCTACCACGGGGACCAGAGTTTCGTGACGGACCTTTCCGGAAATCTGACCTGGCTGCAGTTGTTTTTTCATAGTTGGGAGGAAGGCAGTACATCCAACTGCACCAATAAGGAGTATAACGAACTTACCGGCTATGGTCCCGCAACCTCTTCATTCAACACCCCGATAAGTTCTTCGACCGTCGGAGTCCTGCATTGTTCGGTGATGCTGGATGGGGTTCCGGTGGCTTCATTCACTGCAACGAGCGGTCGAACGGCAACCGTTTCGGTTCAGATTCCCACAGGGAAAATACCCACGCTGGAATGTTCGGTATACCCATCCGATTGTCTGCCGGCCCTGGATATCCAGGGAGCGTCCTGGATGCAGGCGCAATTCAAAACGGGTGTTAAGTACCTGTTTGGCGATGAGCAATCGGCCTGGGATAAGGCCGTGAGTGATACGACGCCTCTGACTCCGGTGGGTTCCGCCCCGAAATTATTCAAAGATTTATTTCAACCCATCGGCAGTTACCCCCCCTTCCAAAGCGACAGCGATAAAGCAAAATTCACGCTGGCCGTTTTTGCCGGGCTGGCCGCTCCGGCGGTTCCAACGGCAGATATGAGCGACTATGCCAGATTTCTCAACACTCCTGCACCCGGATTCACCATTGCGATTTCCCCCGACTCTCTGGGCGTCTTGATCAAGGGGATTTCATCCGGAACATTCAATCAACCGCAGACGTTTGTCGTTTCAGGAGCCCAGAACTCCGCGTTCGCCTACTCTCTCGACAATGGAACCACGTGGAATGACTATTCTGCACCGGTGACCATTTCAGCGGACGGGAACTATGCAATCATCGCCAGGAAAAAGCCGAGCGGAATCCCGACGGTTCCGATCAATCTGACGATACAGACCATGCCGACGATCTCGGCCGTCTCGCCTGCGAGCGGGTTCAGCAGCATGGGGGCGAACACCGTGCAGATCTCGGGAACCAATTTCTCCACCGGTGCCACCGCCCGCCTGACGCGTGCGGGTCAGGCCCCGGCGACGGCCACCAGTGTCACCTTCAACAGCGCAACGTCGCTGACCTGTGTCTTTGATTTCACCACCCTCATCGCGGGCGCCTGGAATGTCGAAGTCACCAACACCGACGGGAATACCGCCACCGGCGCCAGCCTGCTGACCATACCCGGTCCGACGGTCTCCGCGGTCACCCCCGGCACCGGGATCAACACCGGGATTCTGAGCAACGTCCAGATCACCGGCTCCTGGTTCTCGGCAACGGCAACCGCCCGCCTGACCCGCAGTGGCCAGACCGCCGTGAACGCCATAAACGTCGTGTTCAACAACGCCACCTCGCTGACCTGTGCCTTCGACCTCACGGGCCTTCCGACGGGCTCCTGGAACGTCGAGGTGACCAACCCGACGGGAGAAACGGCGACAGGAACCAATCTGCTCAACGTAATCACCCCGAATTCTCCCGCAATCACGGCCATCACCCCCGCGGGCGGGTTCAACAGCATGGGTGTGAACACCGTGCAGATCTCGGGAATCAATTTCTCCACCGGCGCCACCGCCCGCCTGACGCGTGCGGGGCAGGCTCCGGCGGCGGCCACCAGCGTCATCGTCAACAGCGCAACGTCGCTGGCCTGCGTCTTTGATTTCACCACCCTCATCGCGGGCGCCTGGAATGTCGAAGTCACCAACGCCGACGGGAAAACCGCCACCGGCGCCAACCTGCTGACCATACCCGGTCCGACGGTCTCCGCGGTCACCCCCGGCACCGGGATCAACACCGGGATTCTGAGCAACGTCCAGATCACCGGCTCCTGGTTCTCGGCAACGGCAACCGCCCGCCTGACCCGCAGTGGCCAGGCCGCCGTGAACGCCACGAGCGTCGTGTTCAACAACGCCACCTCGCTGACCTGCGCCTTCGACCTCACGGGCCTTTCGACGGGCTCCTGGAACGTCGAGGTGACCAATCCGACGGGAGACACGGCGACAGGAACCAATCTGTTGTCCGTTTTCAGCCCGGATGCACTATCGATCACGGCCATCACCCCCGCAATCGGCCCAAACAACGGGGTCCTGGGCAATGTCCAGATCACCGGCACCGGGTATACGTCCGGGACGGTTCCCCGCCTGACCCGCGCCGGGCAGACAGCGATCACCGGAAGTTCCATAGTGGCCGGCAGCGTCACCGGGCTGACCTGTTCCTTCGATCTGACCAATTGCGCGCCCGGCCTCTGGAACGTCGAAGTCACCAATCCGGATAGCCAGACGGCAACGGGGGCGAACCTGTTCACGGTCCTGAGAGTCTGGAGGAAAAGTTTCGGCGGTTCGGGAAGCGAATCAGACCTGTTCAGCGTGAATGCGGTGGACGGCGGCTTGCTCGTGGCTGGAACCACGTCCTCGAGCGACGGAATCTTCTCTCAATACAAGGGGGGAGACAGCGATATCTGGATCGCCAAGCTCGATGATTCCGGAACCATCCTGTGGTCCAGATGTATCGGAGGCAGTGGCACTGACCGTTGCAGCGGCCTCATCGCGGTTTCCGGGGGGTGTGTCCTGTGCGGCGATACGACATCCTCGGATGGAGATCTGGCCGGTATCAATATCCAGCCTATAGGCCAGCGGGCCCTGGTCATGAAAATCAATTCCGACGGCAGCGTCGCCAGCGGAAAAGCCTTTGGCCCCGATTTTACCGGTTCGACGGCCGATACGCGCGGCGGTATTCGAACAACGGCCGATGGAGGCTACGTTTTTGCCGGATCGACATTTGACGGCAGCTACATCTACGGATGGGCCGTCAAGCTCGACTCCGGGTTCACCAAACAGTGGGAGAGACGTCTTGCCGCCAACAGCGGCATGGCCTACGCGGAGGACGTGGTTCAAAAGGCTGACGGGAAGTATCTGTTGTGCGGCTATACCGAGTTTGGAGCTGGCGACTTTGCCGGGACGGGATACGTCGGCGGCAAGGACGGGTTCGTGTTCGAACTGGACCAGGCGGGAGCCGTGGTTCGTGGGAAATGCGTCGGTGGCAGTGGCAACGACAAGTGCTCCAGCCTGATCCCGCTGTCGAACGGTGATTTCTACCTGGTCGGCACCACCGGGTCCTCCGACGGCACCTGCCCGGCCACCCGCGGTTCCACGGATGTCATGCTTCTCAACATGAAAGCCGATTTTTCAGCCGTGAACTGGAGCAAAAACCTGGGCGGCGCAGGCGCCGATGAGGGTGTCCGGGGAGTCCTGGCGACAGACGGCAGTCTGCTGTTCACCGGTCGGACCCCTTCGACCGACGGGGACGTCACGGGAAACCGCGGTGCCACTGACTTCTGGTTCGGCAAGTGCAGTTCCGCCGGAAGCCTGCTGTGGCAGAAATGCTTTGGCGGGACAGCCGATGAGTATGTAACGGGCTTTTTGACCACGTCAGATGGCGGGTATCTGCTCAACGGCTACGGGCGATCAACCGACGGCGACCTGACAGGAACAGGTCATCAGACCGGCAATGATGATTTCATCCTCATCCGCGAAGGGGCCCTGCCGACCCCCTGAAGATATCATCGGGACGGGCCCGCAAAGGCGCTGACATCCGAGCGTCTTTCGGGCCTGTCCGGCCGCATCCGATAGCAACCGACCATCCAGAGAATTCCCCAGACAAAGATGGGAGCAGCGATGATCTGGGAAATCGACCAGTGCATCGGGAGGAAAAACCCGCCCCGCTCATCGCCTCTGATGAATTCGATCAGAAATCGGAATGCTCCATACCCCAACAGGTAGGCACCCCAGATGGATCCCGGGAAAATCCATCGGCTTCGCTGCCGGATTCCCCAGGAAAAAAGGATTGTCAGGCCAAGCAGGAACGTGGCCTCGTAGAGCTGCGTGGGATGGCGTCGGATCGTTTCGTGCAGTTCGGGAAAGACCACCCCGAAAATCGAATCCGTAGGTTTTCCGTAGCAGCAGCCGCCCAGAAAACACCCGATTCTGCCAAGGAAGTGGCCGCAGGTCAACGAGGGGGCGATCAGATCGACGCCGTCCCGAATGCCGATGTTTCGTATCCAGGCAAAGGCAAGCATGGTGACCGTGGTGGCGATAAAGCCGCCGAAGAAAACGAAACCGGTCGGCTCGAACCACTCACGCAGAGTCGTAAAACGCGACGGCGTGAGGATCATGTAGAGGATGTGGGCCCCCGCCAGCGCTGAAATCATGAACCACAAGGCACCGTCGAGGATGTCATTCGTGGTGATATTCCGATATTTCCCCTGGCGAACGGCCAGAAGAATTCCAGCAAAAAAGGCGAGCACCAGAAAGACCCGATACGAGGAAAAGTGGAAATCAACGGTTCCAAGTTGTGGAAACATGAACGAAGTATAACAAAAACAAAAACCAATGCCACGTCGACTTCCATAACCGAGGCCGCAGTCGCCAGGCATTGGACGGCAAAACGCCGGATGAGGTATATATGTAGCGGCATCAGGAACAAACAGCGGCAAGATGCGCATACATATATATCATACGCTATCCATGAGAAGGGATCCGGCGAGCCCCGTCCGCTGCTGACGGGGTTCTCACGAGGAGAATCATGAAAAACACCGGCATGTTCATCGCCAAAGCCGCCTGGGGCGTCGGCATCATCTACCTGGTTCTCTCCGCGACATTGTCCGTGGATGTTCTTGCGCGGGGGAAGAGCCCGTATCTTCTGCCGGCCCTGTGGGGCGGAATGGGGATTTCTTTCAGCCCCCTGAGCGTCGTGGTTCTGTATCTCGGACGCAGCCACCCCTTGTCCCGGGCGGAAACCACCATGGCGCAGCTACCGCTCCTGGTTTTCGGTCTCACGGCCCTTATGGCCTTCGTCGTGATAGGTTTCTTCGGGCTCTCTCCCGATTAGAAGCGGCGGGTTCCAGCAGGTGCGGCGGATTTCATCAGTTCCGCGAATTCGGATGCCTTGTCGGAATCGGCCTGCAACAAACCCTGGTAGGCTTCCTGCATGATCTCGGGGCGTTTTCCCCTGATGGCAGCTTTCCCAAGGGCCCACCAGCAATCGGTGTTCCGATTATCCATCGTAAGGGCTCGACGGTAGGCGCCAAAGGCCTCTTCATATTTTCCCCGTTCTGTCTGGATGTCGCCAAGAACAATTTGAGGCAGAGGATCATCAGGAAGGTATTTCAGCGCTTTCACGAGGTCGCCTGAAGCGAGATCGCTTCTTCCCAATGCCTGATGATTTTTTGCCAGGAGACAGCAGTATCGGCCGATGTCAGGATCCACGATTTCCTGGAGAAGAGCCATGGAAATTCCGACGTCAAGCATTTCCACGGCTTTTTCGGAAGTATTGAGCTTTGTATATAATTCACCAAGTTCAAGATACGAGACCACCATCGAAGGACATGCGGCGATCGATTGCTTATATTCTTCGACCGCCGGCTCGTTCTTCCCTTTTTCCCGGAAAGACCGGG
>CAZQYQ010000141.1:0-11609 GCA_964597625.1 uncultured bacterium | reverse complement strand
GGTCAGGGGCATGTGATTCCCGGCTTCGATCAGGCGCTGGTCGGTATGGATATCGACCAGGAGCGCACCGTCACCATCCCGCCGACTGAAGCGTATGGCGATCGCGATGAAAAGCGCATTTTCACGCTCGAGCGTAAATCCACCGAATGGAATTTCGAGCCTGCCAAGGGGCTTCAGCTTGCCCTTCAGACTCCCGAAGGCGCCCAGATGATGGCGACCATCACGGATGTTACGGAAACCCACGTCACGCTTGATCTGAACCACCCGCTGGCCGGCGAGACGCTGACCTTCAAACTTCGCGTGGTCGATATCCGCGAGGAAGGCGAACCCGGAAGCGAAGAGTGGTCGAATCTCGACGGCGACGGCTGTGAAGAAGAGTGCTGCGGCGGAAGTCACGAAGGCGGCTGCTGCGGAGCCCACGATCATGGCGAAGGCGGCCATGGGCACGGCGGTCACGGCGGCTGCGGCGGTTGCGGCGGTCACTGAACCTGATCAGCCCTGAAAGGCTGTAAAGAATTCATCAAAGACCCGGTCGGGGGTATCTCCGGCCGGGTTTTTTGATGGCGGCTTGTTCCCCGCTTCCCTTCAGGGGGTTGCAAAGGGCGATCAATTCCTGTCAGGCGGGAATGGGGGACGAAACACCGGCGATCGAGCGGGCATACTGGGCGAGCGCGGATTTGAGCTCGGAAAGGGCCGGCGGGAGATTCGTCGCAAGCCGTGCGGCGACGGTTGCATTGCCGGGACGGGCCAGAAGCAGCTCTGCAAGGAGTTCAAGCACGGTTTCCGCGTCGCCCTGGTGGACTTTGAGCTGGATCATGGCGCTGTAGAGGTTCATGGATGGCTCGCGCAGATTGAAAAGGCGGTTGAGCAGCTGGTCGGCAGGGCCGCCCTGCCGGGAATGCGCCAGCTCCAGGCAGGCGTCGAGAAGCGCTCCATACGTATCTCTGACCCGATGGCCGAGCCGTTCGGCGCGGGGAAGATCGCCGAGCCTCATGGCGAGCCGATAGGCATCGAGAAGGTCGGCGAGCACGCCCGGGTGTTCGGCAAGGCAGGCTTCGATGAGGGGAAGAGCCGGCGCGGCTTTGTCTATGCCTGCAAGGATGGACGCAAGCATCCGGCGGGCGGCATGCGATGTCGGGTGCATCTTCACGTGCTTTTCGAGCACATCAAGAGCGGCAGTCGTGTCGTTGGCCGCTTCACTCAGCTTTTCAAAAAGGCTCGGCAGGGCCGGATCGCGCAGCACGATCGGGCCGGAAGTGACCACCGGCCTGCGGCGGCGCGCTTCCCGGGCAAGCGAGAGCGGAAGCGGGTGATCGGATCTCAGTGCCGGCGGCTGGAGCCGCATCAGCTGCCCGAGAGCGTAGCAGGCCGAAAGCACCGGCACGGGAGAGGGGATCAGCAGCATGCGTGTCAGCAGGGGAACCACTTCGAGCTGGCCGAGCTGGAACAGCCCTTTTGCGGCGGCGGCCCGCACGCGCGGCGCGGGATCCCGGAGCCCGTTCGTCAGATAGGGAACCGCGCCCGGCCCGCTGAAGAGCAGTGTTTCCATGAGATTGGCCCGGACGCGCGGATCGGGGTGATCGGAAAACCGTGCCAGGACGAGAAGACGCGAACTGCCGATCCGGCGCAGAGCACCGAGAAGCGATGCCAGCACATGCGGATGCTCGGGCCGCTCGAGAGACGTCAGGATCAGGTCTTCGGCGGCTGATCCGAGCAGGCCGGCCAGAACGGCTGTCTGGCTCCGCAGGAACGAATCCGACGACTCCATCAGACGTTTCAGCGTCGGGAGAAGTCTTTCTGTAATACCGGGCTGGGGTGCCGCTTGGGGAAGAAGACGGCGCAGGGAGAGCAGCAGCGCCCGTAAAACGTCCCCATGGCGCTCGCGCGCGAGGTGTTCGACGAGAATCGGTACGGCCGGAGCCGGCGGCAGCCCGCCGAGCGCTTCCGCCGCAAGCGTCCGATTCAGCGTATCCGGCCGGCGCAGCATCTCTTCGAGCCGTGCGAGTGCCTCCATCGAGCCGAGCGGCCAGAGAACGCGTGCCGCTTCAGCGACAACCGAGGGATCCTTGTCCGAGAGACAGGGCGACAGGGCTAGCACCCGTTGCTGTGCCGGAACCGCCAGCCCGGCGATCGCGACGGCGGCGGCGCGGCGCACGCGCGGGTCGACATGGGTGAGATGCGTCGTCAGAACATTCCAGACCTCAGGGCGGCCGGTTCGCGCCACGAGAGGAAGCAGAAAAGCCTTTCGCGCGGGATCGCCGGTGTCGTTTACAAGCGACAGCAGCAGCACGAACACCCGCTTTCCGCCGCAGGCCAGCAGGGCGCGTGCCGCCTCGGCCGCCAGGCGGGCGGATGGTGCGCGGACAAGCGGCAGGATACGCTCGGCCAGCTCCGGCTGGGGAAACGCCTGCAGGGCGAGGAGGGCAGGAAGAGATCTCGATTCGTCGCCGTCCGCCAGCAGTCTGGCGACACGCGAAGCCCGTGAACCCGAGCGCAGGGCGGCACCAAGCAGCAGGGCCATCGAGACAGAAGGATCGCCGGAGCCGCATCCATCCTGGATCAACGGCAGCTGGGGCGGGTCGCTCCAGAGGGGTGCCTCCAGCGGGGTGGTATCGATGGCTGAGGCGGTTAGCTGGTCGAGCAGCAGGTCTGATACGCCGCCGGGAGCGAACGCGAGCGCCTGCATCGCGGCGGCGCGCAGCGGCAGAGGGCCGCTGGAAGCTCTTTTTCCGAGAAGGTCGATTGCCTCGCCGAACAGGCCGCGCCAGGTTTCGTCCATCAGCGGTGGGGGCGGGCAGAGGCGGCGCAGACCGAGGAACGCCGGCAGGGCAAGCGTGGGGTCGGGGCTGAACAGATGATCCTCGAAGAGTTCGCGGTCTATCGCCTGCGGAGCACGCGACAGCTCGGCGAGTGCAAGCCGCCGTATCCAGGGATCCTGGTCGGAGACGAGCTCCCTGGGTTGTTTGAGCCAGCCCTCTTCGGCCATCCGGTCAGTCGGTTCCCGGTGTTGTGGCGGTCACGGCAGCACGAGAAGCTCGAGTGCGCGCATGCGTGCGGAAAAGTCATCTCCGGCGCTGAGCTGGAACGGCCACAGCATCACGCTGAGGCGCTTCAACAGAGAAATTCCCCCGTCGCGCACGGGTTTCGGGGTGTTGGAGAGCATGATCCCTTCCCGGTCCGCGCGTATCTGGTCCATCGTTTCGGCGGCTTTCACATAGTCGCGCACGGCCAGCCGCAACAGCTGCGGATCGCGATTGCGCTCCTTGAGGAGCTTGAGGATGCGGGCATACAGGCCCTCATGCTTGATGGCGTTCATTGGCTGGCGCAATGCCACGTGCATGAGGTTGCGGGCGATCAGAAACTCTTTTTCGGCAGACGTCTGAGCCTGCATCCACAATGCTGTCGTGATGACGATCGGACCGCCCGGGAACGGAATGTCGGCCGGTACGCGGCTTTCGACAAGCGTTACGGAGTAGGGCATCGTCGGGCGCGGGCATCTGGTCGCGAGATCGGCCACCAGAGCCTTGATGGCTTCGTCATCCGCAAGCTGTGCTGCCGGGGTTGCCGTATCGGCGATGCCGATCGAGGCGCTGCCCGGCATGTTCGCTGCGCCACTCGCAAATTCCGCGATGAATCCGTCGGCAAGAAGGGATCCAATGGCGATTTCAGCCTTGCTTTCGTCGACGAGCCGTAAAAGATAGCTGGAGATTGGGTTGCGTGCCGATGCCGGCGCTGCCGGGATGAGAAGGAAAATGGCCGCGAGGAGTGCGAAACCCGCGATGCCGCGCAGCGCCGGCAGGCCGCGCCGGCCGTTTCCGGAGGGTTGAAGGGCTTTTTCTGTTTTGCTGCACAGCTTCATGCGTCAACTCCACAAATGCCGGTCACGAATATGCCCGCGCCGACGGGGATTTCACTAGTTATACCCCAATTCCCCCCGTATCTCAAGGCAACCGGCTGCCGCAATGGCGTGCGAAACGGCATTTGCGGGCTGGAGCGGCGAACCGGATATCGTTACAAAGACCGTCGGTTATGCCTGTTTTCCCTGCTTTGCCTTTTCGCTTTCCATGATGCGCTGCATTTCTCCAGGAGACATCCTGCTGCGTTTTGCGAACTCCTCCAGGAGTTTCGACTCGGCGTCGCTGATGCTGCCGTCGGCGAGGGCGAGTTCGACCAGTCCCCGAAAAACGTCGGTGATTTCATGAGGGGCCGTCGATGCCTGGGGAATTGCTTCCCCCGCTCTGGCTGCATAGATGATTTCATTGAACTTGCCCTGGGAAATTCCATATGTCCGGGCATACTGCTTCAGCATCTCGAGTTCCGCCTTCTCGATTTTCCCGTCGGCGCACATGATGTGTGCGAGCCAGCGCAGACCGTCGGCTGTACCCCGCAGCTTCACGGCGTTGTCGGGAATATCGCTCGGGGATGATGCGATGCCCGACTTCGGCTGGTGTGCTTTCAGAAGTGCCGTGATGTCGGGCGCATGGGGATCCGTGATCTGTTCCAGGATCCAGTCCTGCGAACCATCGGTGAGAGAGGCCTGACAATATTCACAGATGGTGCTTGTGACGCTGGTTTCCGGAGCCCCGCAGTTTTTGCAGCAACTGCTCGACAGGGCAAGGCTCCCGTTGCTCGTGACCCCGCTCCTGCGGATCAGCACGAAGATCTGGGTGCAATTCAGGGAATACGATGAACTGTTTTCCACCCCACCCCCGGGACTTTTTTCCGCGCGCTTCCAGGACCAGCGGACTTCGACCGGGATCCTGTCGAACGATTCTTCCGGAGATTCTGGTTCCGGGAGGGATGCCGCCAGGACAGACACCGAACCCACCGCGGCTGAGAGATAGACCGTCCTGGACCCGTCAGGTTTCGGAGCAAGTTTTGTCCGCAGTTTCCCGAGAAAGTCCGGATGGGCATGCTTGAGCAGGGGATCGGTTCTCCCGAGCCGGAACGCCAGATAATACCGCCAGAACAGCACCGAGACGCGGTCCTCGACCTGCTGCACGCTGAATCCGGCATCGGCCTTCATGAGTTGAGCGATTCCGGGTCTTGCTTTCGATTCCTGGGGTGCCCATTCGCACGCCTGGGTTATCTCGGCGAGAACCCAGTCATACTCGCCCGAGCGCAGAAACGCCTGGCAGTAGGTGCATTTGGCGGCCCGGGTGATCTCGATCGGCGCCCCGCAGGCTGGACACGTCCCCTCGATCAGTCCCGGCTTTTCGAGCGTTCTGCTCCCCGGCCGGCGCAGAAACGACCAGACTTCTTCGAACTCTTCCGCATCGGCAGAGCCGTCCAGTCGACGTTTATTCTTGAGAGAAACCCGATAATTGACGGCTGATGCCCGTATCGAGACATGGATCGTATCGAACCGGCTGTCCATCTCAACCTGCATGATCCGGGCATGCAGGATCCGGAGTGCCTCCATGTGATCCCGTATTCCGTCATCCTTCTGTTCCTGGATCTGGAGGGTGAACCGCTCAAAGACCCCGTCTGAAAGAAACCCCTGAACCGTATTCAGATCCTGGTTTGACCAGGCCGTCTGGATTTGAGAAAACCCATTTTTCACGCGTTCCAGAAACCGTGCGGAATCCCATTTCGGATCGCGGGCGCTCAATGCCTTGATGGCGTTCGCCCTGTCCGAAGCCGGCTGACTGCGAAGTTTTGGCGCTTTTTCGCTCCTGGCTTCATTGAGAGCATTGTTTGTATTTCGATCTTTATAATCTACAGCTATTTTCAACACGATGAGGCACCCGCCGACCAGAAAAACCAGGAACAGGAGCTTTTCTTCCGCGGGATTAAGCGGAACGGGGGGGTGAGAACTTCTGCTGCCATGGAAACCGGAACTTCCCCTGCCGGAACTGCCGGAGCTGCCCGAACTGTGCGAAGAGCTGCCGCCCGATGAATACGAATGACCACCTCCCGCACGCGAAAAAACCGGCCCTGGAGACGATACAACGAACAGAAATGCCAGAAATAGCAGGGTCAGCAGGGAACTTGCTATTCGAGAGATCGGACAATTCATACATACTCCCGGTATTTTCTCATCCTGAACTGGATCTCGGATGTTTCGCGATTGTGTGCGGCCATCTCTGCGCGTGCGATGCCCCTGATCCATGGTGCAGCATGGCAGATCCGTCCGGTTTCAGGATAGATCGAAAATAGATTCTTCACAATATAATCGTTTTCCTGTGAGAATGACGTTGCATTCGGGAGAAAAATTTGTAAACTTTCTGAAGATCAATCTGGAAGAGGTGTTTCGAATGGAAACCAGGAATGATAGTGCCGCTGGAAGCGATGAGCGGGAAGGTGTTGCGGAGTTCACGTTCAAGGCGGTGGTGGCCGGCATTCTGATGGGCATTCTGTTTGGCGCGGCCAACGCCTATCTGGGGCTCAAGGTCGGCATGACCGTTTCGGCATCGATTCCGGCGGCGGTCATGACGGTGGCGATCTTCCGTCTGTTGCGGCTGAAAGGCACGATTCTCGAAGCGAATCTGTCGCAGACGATCGGCTCAGCCTCGACGGCGCTCGCCTCGGGCACGATTTTCACGATTCCGGCGCTGTTCCTCTGGGGAGTCGTGCCTCCCTATCTGCAGGTCGTCATTCTCTGCTTCCTGGGCGGCCTTCTCGGTATCGCCGCCATGATCCCGCTTCGACGGCTGCTGATCGTGGATTCGGCCGGGGAATTGCCGTATCCGGAGGGGACGGCCTGCGCGGAGGTGCTTCGGGCCACGGCCGAAGGCGCGTCGGGGGGAAACTGGATCTTTGGCGGTATGGCGATCGCGGCGGTGGTCAAAGTGCTCGTCTCGGCGTTTTTCGTCGTTCCCGGCGAGACGGAGTTTCTGCTGCCATCCGTGCTGCCGAACGCCGTCATTGGGCTGGAACTGGCCCCCTCGCTGATCGCCATCGGTTTTATTCTCGGGTATCGGCAGTCCGGTATTGTTGTATCTGGAGCTATATTATCAGCCCTGGTGCTGATTCCCCTGATCACCCTGATCGGGGAGGGGCTTCCCGGAGCGATGTTTCCGGAAAAGACGATGCTTATTTCCCAGATGACGGCCGGCCAGATCTGGAAATATTATGTTCGATATATAGGTGCCGGCGCCGTCGCTACGGCGGGTATCGTCACGGTCTGCGGAAATCTTCCGACGATGTTCGGGGCGTTCATGTCCGTCGCTTCCGGACTTACCAGGAAGAAAGACGATCAGGGCGGGATTGAGACGCCGCGCACCGATACGGATCTTCCCGGCTCCTTTGTCGTTGCCGGCATCGTAACCGTCGTGCTCGTTTCGGGTCTCGTTCCCGGCGTATTCGCCGGTGGCATGGATCTGACAGCCCGGCTGGTCTGTGGCGCGGGCGTCGGTATTTTCGGAATTCTGTTCGTGACGGTTGCCGCGCGCATCGTTGGCATCGTCGGCGTCTCGTCAAATCCGACATCCGGGATGACCCTGGTGACGCTGATCGCCACAGCATCTATCTTTGCAGCATTCGGCTGGAAGGGGACCGCGGCGCAGGCGGCGGTTCTGACCGTCGGGACGATTGTCTGCGTGGCGGCCGGCAAGGCCGGCGACATCGCACAGGACCTGAAAACCGGCTATCTCGTGGGGGCGACGCCCTGGCGGCAGCAGTTCGGCCAGCTGATCGGCGCCTGTTTCGCCTGCTGGGCGATCGCGGGCACCGTCATGCTCCTGGGCGAAACCTACGGGTTCGGCGGAAAAGATCTTCCGGCGCCCCAGGCGACGCTGATGAAGACGATCATCGAGGGCGTTCTTTCAGGGGAGTTGCCGTGGGGCCTGGTTTTCTCAGGCGCCGGCGTCACCATTTCCGCAATTCTGTGCGGCGTTTCGGGCCTGGCTTTCGCGATCGGCGTGTATCTGCCGCTTTCATCGATGCTTTCGATCTTCATCGGCGGCGTGGCACGCGCCTGGGCCGAAGGCCGTACCGGTGAGCCGGCAAACGAGTCTTTGAGCGAGTCTGAAAGCGACCCCGGGATTCTTGCCGCCTCGGGGCTGGTTGCGGGTGAAGGTCTGGCGGGAATCATCATCGCCGGCCTGGTTGCGATCGGCATGATCCCGAAGGAAGTCGAAAAAACCGTTCTGAGCGGAACCGCCGGCAGCATCGCCGTCGCCGTGGTCGTGCTTTTCGTCTGCTTTTTCCTTGTAAAAGCCGCCCGCAGCCGAAAGAAAAAGGGATGACACCGCAACAGCACCAGAGCGCGAGGGAAGACTCGGACGTCTTTCCCTCCGGCCTGGTGCTTTCGCGATGATCCCTGGCAGGATTCAAGGCTGGCTGGATTTCTGGTGCCGGTTACGCTCCATCTCTTGTTCAGCCTTTTGCGAGGAGTAAACGACAAAAAGCTCTCCAACAATCTTTATTGCGGAGAAATAACCATGAAAGCAAAAAGCAGAATCATTCTCTTCTTTTTTCTCTTTCTTGTTTCCACTTCAGTGTTCGGTCTCAACAAAGAGACTCTTTGGTCTGCTTTAACCTTTGCTGACACTCCCGAGTCAAATGTTGCTGCTAGGTCCTTGGGGCTCAGCAACCCTTCTATTCTTGAAGAAGTCCTTTTTATAAAGGACACCGAAAAAGATAATGTCGTGGGCCGAGAGAGTGCCTTCTTGCTTCTTCAGGAGTGTAGCCTTCAGCAGATTATTTCAAAGGAGTATTTCTTATTGATCGCGTTTAGGTTTTTATCTCAAATTGACAAGTTAGCTTTCCCCAATATCGTAGAGAAAGAGAGAGACAAGTTTATCTCCATGATAGGTGCTTATGGCAAAGACCTTCAATCTGGCAATTTCCTCTTCTCTTTACAGGAATCCTTTTCGGTGTTGGTCTTGCAAATTGACGCCATGTATGCAAATGCGTTGATTTCCGATTACGGGCTTTTGAACAGTCTTAGGGCCAAAATTAGAAATGCTCAAAAACTTTCGGAAAAATGGAACACTTCCAAAGCTGCTGCAAATCTCCTCCTGGCAGCCATTAATGAGGCTGAGGCTCAGCAAGGTAAGCACCTCACTGTTGAGGCTGCAAGAATCTTTATTACCTTCTGCCAAAGAATAATAAAACAAATTGAAGAGTAAAGGGGTCACCCCACCGAACGGAAATTTACGTATGCTAAGGAAATTGCAGATCAAGGGAATCATCTCTCAGAGCGGATATACTGATAGACCGTTTCCCAGCTGATCCCGAATTCCCGCGCCAGAAGCGCCTTTTGCTCGTCGGCTCTCGCGCGTTGTCGTAGATGTGCCGCTTGTGCGTGAGACAACGCCTTCTTTCTCCCACGGTAAGCCCCGCGCTGCTTGGCTAGGATGATCCCTTCCCGCTGTCGTTCCCGAAAGAGGGAGTTTTTCGTTCGTCCGGTCGTTCGCGTCAACGGCCGATTCTGAGGCCGAGAGTGGCTAAGCGGTTCCCCGAATCTTCCGCGAAGTTTCCTGAGGAGGAGAGAAGGGCATAGGCCGCAATATCATAACAACCGCCCCGAATCACGCGATAGGTGGTGAAGGAAATCGTTTCATTCCATTCCCAGAGATTTCCGCTTTGATCGAAGGTGCCGTATGTGCTGGCTGCTCCACACCCGCCGACCGTGGAAACATGGCCGTCCTGACCATTCCAGTCCACTCCGTTCTGGTGATTTGCGACTTCGGGACCGGGATTGACCGGGTTTCCACTTGCATCAGACGTTGCAACGACAGGCGTCGCGCTATCGGACTGCATGGCATTGCGCCAGTATCCGGCTGACGTGCCGCCGCCCTTGTAAAACGCCGCCTTGTACCATTCATCCTGTGTCGGGATCATGAAGCGGTAACCGGCATTGCGGCTGCCAATCGTGCCGGAGTTGTTTCCGCCTCCGGAGATGGTGTATGCCCCGGTTTCCGTGTCGCTCGTGGCTTTGGCCCCGTTGTGCAGCCAGTTTACGAACCGTACAGATCCATAAATGCTGATATAATTTACCGGCTTGTTGGCGAAGTTCGGACCCACATCATACACGAAACTGCCGCTCGAACCCTGCTGTCTGATTCCTCCGCGATTTGCAGGGATGGTGTAATCCATTGTCGGAGAATACAATCCATAGGTGTCGGTTTTGGCGACAGCGTTGAGAAATGCGCAATACTGGGCATTGGTTACCTCGTATTTTCCCATCTGGTAGGTAGTGGCCACCGCACCGCAGTTCGTGCCCCATACTGTTTCAGCCGCGTTGCCCGGGTCGCCGACGGTCACCATGTCGATGACGACGAGCGGCGTATCCCCGGTCGCGGTGTCCGGCTTGCCGATCGGTTTGCCAAGGGCGTTTTTAATGGCCTTCGCGGCGATCGTGACGGTGCTGCTGGCCGTCATCAGTCCGGTATTCCATTTTAGAAGATATATATTACCCCCGACGAGAGTCACGCTGTCCGGATTTCCTGCCAGCGTACCCGAATCGCCCGATATCGTGTAGTTTCCGGGAGTGGTGACACCGGTGCCCATGGCGGAGTTGAAGGTAATTTCGATTTCATTTCCCGACCGTGTCGAAATGCCAGTCACGAAGGGCAGTGTCGAGTCCCGTGTCACCTGGTTGTCCAGACTTGTACCGGCGAGGCTCGGGTTGCCCAACGCGTCCTGGGCCGCTCCTGCCGGAATGGCCGCTGTGATCGTTCCATCCGCGCTCATGCCGGAGATCGTGACCTGGTAGGTCGTTCCATTCATCGGAGCCGTTTCCGTCACGAGGGCTGTCGTCGGCAGGGCTGTGCCTCCCAGGGTGACGTCGGATCCGGTAAACCCTGTCACCGGTTCCGAGAACACGGCGGTGAAGGAGACGGAAGTCTCATTCGTCGGATCGATCTGGTTCACCGCCTGATTGATGGTCACCGTCGGGGCGGTGAAGTCCACGGTCACCTCGTTGTCGGTGGGCTGGAGGGATGAGGGGGCGTTGTTGTTGCCCAGGGCATCTGCGGCAACCCCTGAGGGGATGCTTGCGATCACGGTTCCATCGCCCGACATGCCCGACACGGCGACATCCCAGGTGCGGGCATCGATCTGTGTGATGGTGGACGTCGTGGGGTTGGCCGTTCCCCCAAGAGAAACATCGCTTGCGGAGAATCCGAATACGGGTTCGCTGAACTGGACGGTGAAAAGAACGTATGACCCGCTGGCCGGGTCGACCTGGGTTAACGCCTGTGCGATCGATACGTAGGGGAGGGACCGGTCGAAGGCGATGGTATCGTCGACCACGGTCACCGGGGAAAGGGCGTTTCCGGCAGCATCTCCGACACCGGTCGGATTGATCGCGAGGCTGATATCTCCTCCGGTTGCCCCGGTGTCGATGGTGATATCGTAGACCAACTGGGCGGGATCAACGGTTCCCACCGAGGAAACCACTTCCCCGCCGGGAACCACCACGTTCGCCGCGCTGAACCCCGTCACGGGTTCGCTGAAGGTCACCTGAAACAGCAGCGGGGTCAGGCTGGCTGGATCGAGCTGACCAGGGGCCAGGGCCAGGATTCCGGTTGGCGGGGCAGTGTCGCGTGCCACCTTGACTGCGAAGGGTGCGACCGTGTTCCCGGTGCCTGCCTGGTCAACCGCCGCATTGGCGGGAATCGTCACGGCATACAGCCCGTCGGCGGTCATGCCGGAGAGGG
>CAZQYQ010000140.1:0-11657 GCA_964597625.1 uncultured bacterium | reverse complement strand
GAGTTCATGGCGTCTACTCCGAAAACGGCTTCGGAGTAAAGCCAGAGCGGTAAAAACGGCACCAGCAGATCACTTGCGCAAAGCACATACTTCTAAATTCTCCAGTAACTCCGAAATGGATATTTCTGCCATGTGCGTCTTGACATAGCAGGATTATCCTGCTATGCTTCGTTGTGTAAGGCGAACAAATCCGGCGGATAAATCCGCCTAACCCAATGATACACCAGGACGGGGTACACCAACAATGGCGGTAACCATGCCAATCTCGGACGGGAAACCGGTTCAGCTCGAACTCTGGTCGAGGCCCGACATCGACCCGACGATGAGGTTGAAGGCGGCCATGCGCGAGGCATTACGTCTTTCCGGCCTGTCCCGGGAGAAGGTTGTACACGATATCAACGATCTGGCAGGCGAAACCGGTCTGACAACGAACGGCCGGGGCGCGAAGATAACTCTCGATGTGCTGGAAAAGTGGGTGGCGGCAAGCGCCGATGCTCACCGTGTACCCATCCATTACCTTCCGGTTTTCTGTCTGGTCACCCGGTCATTTCTGCCATTGGAAGTTCTGGCAGCCTCGGTCGGCTGCCATGTCGTAGGGGCTGAAGATATGAAACTGCTGGAATGGGCGCGCATCGAGACCACGAGAAGGAAACTCGGGCGCGATGCGCGCCGCCTGGCCCAGGAGGTTGGAATCAAATGAACACGCGATTTGTCGAGATTCGAAAATGGCTTCTCGATCGCGGCCTCAAGCAGATCGAGATCGCCCGCCAGGCCAAAGTCGGCCGATCGACGGTGAACGGATTTTGCAAGGGGTTCACCACAAGCCGTCGGCTGCGTCAGGTTTTCGAGGATCTGGGATGCCCCCAGGAAATACTGGACCGAAAGGTGGCGTGATGAAAAAACAGAAGCAGACCAAATCCCATCCGATACACGACATCTGGATTCTGGCGCGCGCAAAACTGCGCGACGGGAAGAAGTATTACGGCGCGTATCCCGCCGGTTTTCCCGAACGAGCGCGGATCGTGCTCGGAGCCGGTTTGCAGACACCGCTGTTACACGTTTGTGGCGGCATGGCGAGATATTACGCCTACCCCAACGGTTTCGGGCCGTATGACAAGACGCTCGATCTCGATCCGGCGACGGAACCTGATTTTCTTCAGGACGCTCGCAAGCCGTGGCCGATGATCGAACACGATCCTCCTCTTGTCTATGCGAAATGGCGAGCCGTGCTGATCGACCCGCCGTATTCCGAGCTGGATGCGGATAAATACCGCGTTGGCCGGTCGGTTCTGCCGACGCCTGCGGAACTACTGCATCGTGCGGTCGAGGTCACCGACAAGGGCGCTCGCGTCGGCATTCTGCATTACCAGTGGGCGCGACCGGTCGCCGGCCTTCGGCAGATCGGTATCTACACGGTTTTGACCGGCTGCGGAAACAAGGCCAGGTGCTTCACGGTTTTCGAACGCATGGAGGTAGAACAATGAAACACCAAACCCAAGTATCGGCTCGGCGCGACTACAAGATTGGTCTTGATGAAAACCACAGGCATTTTGATCTGAGGAAAGAGCCAGGGCGTATGAAAGTTCTGCCGGAACTGTTGGAGCTTTTTGCCAAATACTATCTCCATGAGAGTCGACCATCCCTCGCAGTCACCTGGCGGCATACACTCCACTTTGCCCTTCACGACAAGCCCGGCACGACGCCCGAGACATTTCCGTCGGTAAGCGCGTTCTATCGCGCGCTCCAGAATCAGTATGACAAAAGCATCATATATATGCTTCGTTATGGTCAACGAGCATGGAACCGTCACTGGCTGCTGAAACAAGGCTAGATGCTTCACGGTTTTTGAACGAATGGAGGAATGACAATGAATAATCAATCCACGCACGCAATGGTTCGGCGCGACCCTCAGACCGGTGATGCTTACGTTTTTGATTCTGATGATCGCTTTATAAGCATCACCAAAGAACTCAATATCGTTTCTTCTCGTATTCCGCCTTATGAAGCAACTATCGAGCCCTTAGAACACGTATTCAAGCGCATTTCAAAAACGATCCATTCTACGGAGGGCAAGTGATGCTTATCGCCGTTGATTTTGATGGAACGATCGTTCCCGATGTCTTTTTCCCCGATAAAGTTCCCGATCGGTTCATGCCGGGTGCCAAGGAAGCACTGACTGAACTGCATCGCCTCGGTCACACGCTCGTCCTCTGGACTCTTCGCGATCAGCACTGCGGCGCGCTCATCGGCACACTGTTGACGGCATATACATTTCTGAAAGATAACGGCCTCGATTTTATCAAGCTGCCCTCGGAAATCGGCTATTCGCCGTCAAGATCACCGAAATTCCCGGCTGATCTTTATATCGATGACAAGATCCCGGGTGGTTTTCAGGGCTGGGATTACATCCTGCGTGTGTTGTCGGGCAGTAACAATGCGCCGGGGTCCATCGCGTTTTCTCTTTCAGCAGGACGGCCTAAAGCTTCGCTTTCGCCATGTGCCCTCCAATGGGACCTCAGTTGTTTCGGAAATTGGCATCGATAAAGCGGTCTGAGAAGGAATTGAAGAACGGTTGATACTGGGTTGTTGAAGAACGGTTGACGAGGAAACAGGGATGAAATCGTGGTTCACGGCGCTTGAGATTGCTGGCTTGACTGACGTTCCAGGGACGGAACGCGGCGTCCAGCTTGCTGCAAAGCGCGAGGATTGGCAACCTTGGCGACAACGCCAAGGGAAAGGTGGCGGCAGGGAATATCACATTTCAGCTCTTCCACCTGCAACGCGATCAGATCTCATTAAGAAATATGCTGTTCAAGAGCAGCCGATTACCGAAATCCCCCCCGCCGCTGATGAGCCGACCGCTCAGGATTTTGCCGATTGTATCCCGAATACTATTGAAACAGATGCCGCCGCGTATGATCACGCGCCCGACCATTCCCGCCGCAAGGCCGATAAATACCTGACGATTCTGACCGCCTGCGAAGGGCTTTTCGGTCGCGATCTGATCACGTTCGTCGAGGCCTGGAACCGCGAACACCCGAGGATGCTCACGAGCTACCCGAGCATTCTCCGGGCGCGGAAAACCCGCGAAGCAGCCGGTGTCGGCGGGCTGCTTGGTCGCTGGGGCAAGAGCCAGGGCGTGACGAAGGTTTCGCCGGAATTGCTGGAGTATTTCGCGAAGCATTACCTCCAGGAAAGCCGGCCCTCCCTCGAAGTCACCTGGAAACGCGCCCTCGGGCTGGCCCTTCACGACAAGCTCGGCACCACACCTGAGACGTTTCCATCGGTCAGCGCATTTCACCGCGCTCTTCAGAATCAGTATGACAAGAGCGTCATCTACATGGCGCGATACGGCCAGCAAGCCTGGAATCGCAGATATGCGGCCTATATCGAGCGCGATTATTCCTCTATGCCTGCCGGCGAATGCTGGGTCAGCGATCACGCGCAGATCGACGTGCTCGTGATGGCCGGCGATAAGATCGTCGCACCCTGGCTCACTGCCTGGCGCGACCTGAAGACCGGCAAGTTCCTCGGCTGGTATATCCATGCCGAGGCCCCGAACTCAGACCACATCTTCCAGGCGTTTTATAACGCCGCCATGCAATACGGTCTGCCAAAGCACGTCCTGATCGATAACGGCAAGGACTACCGCTGCAAGGATTTCGCGGGTGGCCGGGCGTTTCACAAAGTGAACGTCGAGCCCGACAAGGCCCGGCCCATGTTGCTCCTGCTCGGCATCGAACCGCATTTTGCCCTGCCGTATAACGCACAGACGAAGCCGATCGAACGCGACTTCCTGAAGGTGAAGGAGTGGTTCAGCAAGGCTCATGTCGGTTATCGAGGCGGCGACGTGATCGAGCGTCCCGAACGCCTGGCGGCAGAAGTGAAAGCCGGCAGCCTCATCGACTTCGAACAACTCGAAGCCGGTCTCGTCCGGTTCATCACCGAGATTCTGAACAAGACGATGTCCGAAGGAAAGGCCCTGCGCGGCCGGTTCCCCGACCAGGCGTGGGCCGAAGAGTTCAAGACCCGCCGGGAAGTGCGGCGTGACGCGCTCATGCTGTTCTGCATGCGCAGCTCCGAGAATTACACGATCGGCCGCAACGGCATCCGGGACAGCAAGCTCGGCATCAGCTACTGGGGCGAATGGATGTCTGGATCTAAAGGCAAAGTTGTCTACATGCGTCGCGATCCGAAAGCATTCCAGGACGCCTGGGTCTTCGACGCCGCGACGAATGCGTATATCGCTCAAGCGGCTCTCGTGCCGGTCGTCCCGGTGCTGGCTCAGACCGACGTCGAACGGCAGATGCTCCAGGAGGAGTCGGCCCGCAAAAACCGCGATCGCAAGATCGCAAAGCAGAAGGTGCGGCAACTCACGGCGACGCCTGCCGCTGAACAGCAGTTTTATCTCGAAACGGCAACGGCCGCCCTGGCCGCGTCGGCCCAGCAGCGCGCCACGGCCTGCGGATGCGTCGCCGCCCCGACCGTTGCGACGCCTGTCAGCGTGATCGTGAACACGGCCATGGACCAGGTCGTTATCGAGCGGGAAAAGCGCGAGCAGGAAGGCAAAGCAGACCTGGGCAATCTCGTGCGGCTGCCTCAACCCAAAAAGAAGCTCTACCAGTTCGCCTCAGATATGAAACAGGACGAACTGGATAAACAAAACAGGAGGAACATCGACCATGACTGAAACCGGAACTGACCTGCGAATCAAACTGCGTGGCCTTCTCGATCAGGACAAGCTCAGCATTACGTCTGTGGCGCGGGGTATTGGCCTTTCGACGGCCACGATCAGCCAGTGGCTGAACCACAAGTATTGTGGCGACGTGAAGAAGGTAGAAGAAGCCGTTCGAAAGTTCCTGGCCTTGCAGGAAGAGCGTAAAGCCCGTAAGGAAACGTCATTGCGAGATCCCGGCTTCATTCGAACTTCCGTTGCCGACAAGGTCTTCGAGGTGTCGAGCATCTGCCACGTGGACGGCGAGATCGGCGTGGTCTGCGGTGATTCGGGGCTCGGCAAGACGACGGCAGTGAAGCAGTTCGCTGCCGAACATGCTGGCGTGATTCTGCTCGAAGCGGACCTGGGTTATACGGCCAGGGTGCTCTTCAAGGAGCTTCACAAGGTTCTGGGCCTCGATGGAGTCGGCTCGCTTCACGCGATGTTCGAAGAAGCCGTGGCCAGGCTGCGCGGCACCGGACGCCTGATCATCGTGGATGAGGCAGAGCATCTGCCGTATCGGGCTCTCGAAATGCTGCGCCGGCTGTATGACCGTGCCGGGGTCGGCGTTGTCCTGGTCGGTATGCAGCGGCTGCTGGGCAACCTGCGCGGCCTGAAGGGTGATTACGCCCAGCTTTACAGTCGCGTCGGCGTGAAAGCCATCCTTTCAGTTCTTCGCTCAAGCGATGTCGAAGAGATCGTGCATGCCGCGCTTCCCGGAAGTAACGGCCTCTGGAAATCCTTTCAGGCGGAAACGGACGGAAACGCGCGCGTGCTGAACAAGCTCATCAAGCGGTCCGCTCGCATCGCTGAAATCAACGGCACCGAGATCACATCCGACGTCATCAAGGCCGCGAAGCAGACCCTGATCGGGTAACGGAGGCGACATGGCGAGCAAAGAACAGATCAAAACGATCCACGTTCTCATCAATGCCCTGCGCATCGAGGATGACGTGTACCGGGGCCTGCTGGAAGGTTACGGCGTCGCAAGCTCGAAGGATCTCTCCTTCGATAAGGCTGCGGCGCTGATCAGCCGCCTCGCGACCGACGCGCAGTCGGCGGGTGTCTGGACACCGAAGCAAGGCCCCAAGCGGTATGAGCACCTGGACGCCCGGTCCGAGGAGTGGGCCAGCCCGGCGCAGCTCCGGCTGATCGAGGGGCTCTGGAACGACGTTTCCTACATGTCCACCCAGGGTGAGCGGAGACTGGCCTTACGACGCTTCGTCGAAAAGCGGTTCGGCTTCTCGGCCCTCGAGTTCATCCCGGCGAAAAGCGTCCGGAAGATCGTTCAGACCTTTGAGGCGATGAAAGCCGAGAATGACCGCAAGAAAACCGGTGGTAAAGCAGCCTGAAAAGGCATTTAAAGACCGTTTAAACAGAGGAAAATTATGAACAAAGAACAGATCTACGACACGGAAATTGCCCCGCTGATTACAAAAATTTTCGAATTATGCAAAAAGCACGGCATTGCGATGGTTGCTGATTTTGCCATCCCAACCACTGAAAATCCTTACCTGGGGTGCTTCACCTCCTTACCGGACGAAAACGGGAAGCGCAATGATTTTCATATTCAGATAATGGTTCTGAAAGCAAACGTCGCATTCGCCGCGATGGCGATCAGAACCATGAAACGCGATGGTGAAACAGAGCATACGACTTCCATCACCCCAAATTAATTTTATACATAGGAGACACTATGGATATCGGAACGATCGAAAAGATGACCAAGGATTACGCCGACGCGCGCGGCACACTCACGGGGCGTGTCACCGAGGTGAACGACGCCATCGATCTGATCAAACGGCGGTATCTGCCGTTGATCAAGCATGCCGTCAACACGGCAATGGAGCGAAAGTCGAAGCTTCAGGGCGAGATCGAGAACAACCCGCAGCTCTTCAAGAAGCCTCGCACCCTGGTTCTTCACGGTATCAAGGTCGGTTTCCAGAAACAGCGCTCCGGCATGGACTGGAACGACGACTCGTCCGTCGTGAAGCTGATCCGCAAACATTTTCCCGAACAGGTTGACGTGCTCGTGAAGATCACGGAAAAACCGGTTCAGTCGGCTCTGAACCAGCTCACCGTAGGGGATCTCAAAAAACTTGGCGTATCGGTCTCGGAAGGCGGGGATGAGGCGCTCATCAAGCCGACCGATACCGACATCGACAAGCTGGTCGCGAAACTGCTGGAGGATGAGCCGCAAGCGGCGTGAGGAGGACGAGATGCAGGGTGTGCTGTTCCCGGAGGACAAGAAAAAATCCGGTCCGAGCGCCGTCGAGCGCAAGGGCCAGATCACGATCGACGATATGCCCAACGACGACATGCGGCTGGTGGCCGAAACGCTCGGGGTGCAGGTCGCCGTCGACCTCCTCAGGCATCTGGGCGGCATCACCCTCAGCATTCCGAAACGCGGGCTGGGAAAACTCGCTGAGCGGCTGATACGCGCGGAATACGACGGCAGCAACGCCAAGCGACTCGCAGTGCAATACGGGGTCACGGAACGCTTCGTGCAGATCGTGGCGAACGGGCAGAAAGGAGAGCGGGACAATGACTGAATTCGAGGCACTGGGGAGATACACCCATTATCGGGAAATGGCGGAAGCGCATGCAACCGGCATGCTGACTGGCCTGGATGGCCTGAAGGATCTGATTCGTCAGACGGAACGCGACCTCGACAATTTCAATGTCGATCGGGCTTTGGCGTTGCTTCTCGTGGTCAAGCAATCGTGCGGCCACTTGAAGGACTTCATCGAAAAAGCGAACACCGCCGCGCAGATCTGCGGCCGTCAGCCGATCAGTCGGAGTATTGCCTGATGCGATTGACATGCCCTTCCTGCGGCGCTTCGGCCTCGTTTGATGCCTGGCAGAACGATGCGGCGTGCCGCTCGTTTTGCCAGGCGCTCATCGGGCTGCCGGGCGCGGTGCAGAATCGGGCATTGGAGTATGTCGGCCTGTTCCGCCCGGCCAGCGGCGCGGGACTGTGCTGGAAGAAGGCGCTCAAGATCGTGAGCGAGCTGGCGGCAATCGTAAGCGCCGGAGACATCCAATGGGATGGCGGCGAGACCCGGCCCGCCCCGCCGGATGTCTGGGCGGCGGCGATCGATGCGGTGATCACGCGGCGGCCGGAAGCCCTGAAGAACCACAACTATCTGCGGCATACCGCCTGGTCGATGGCCGAGCGATACGCACGCGAAGCCGAACGCAGGGCAGAAGATACCGCAAGGCAGCGGCGGCCGACGCCGCCGGTCTCGAACCCGGCTCGGCCGGCCGCTGTGCCCGCGCCGGCGAGTGCGGAGCCGAAGCCGCAATATACCGAGGAAGAACGGCAGCTCGGCTTGCGCAGGATCAAGGAAATGCGTGAAAGCAAGGGGCGCCTGGCCGATATGGCCGGGACGCTTGCTGAAAAGAAAACGCTGCCCGGGCGAGGCCAATCATGACCAATCCGGCTGATTACCCGTTTGAAGTGGTCGTGGACCACATCGCCTGTCTGGTGAAACGTCAGAACTCGCCGGCAGATGCGTGTGCAGCTCTCGAAGCGCTGGTCGCAAAGCAGCAATCCTGGACGGACCGCATGATCATCGAACGGGCCGCCCGGCAGCTCCTGGTGATCGAAAATTTTAAAGCAAGGTGCCGAGTATGACTCGAACCCCCGAAACAACCGTTACCGAAGACCTGCTCTTCGCGATTCGCGACGAAGCCGCGCGCGGCCGCACAGTCTATGGGCCGCATCACTCGGCTCATGAAGCCTGGGCAGTGCTCCATGAGGAAATGGACGAGCTCTGGGACGAAGTGCGGAAGAAATGCCCGGATGACGAGGCTATGGTGCTGGAAGCGCTTCAGATCGCGGCCATGGCGCTTCGTTTCATCCAGGACATCTGCCCCGAAGGAGTCACAAAACGAATATGCAAACAGCGCCGGGCAACCCTTACAGTGCTCCCGAAGACCCGCTGAACAAGCGCGTCATCGAAGTCACCGACGCCGTGAACGCCTACCTCGCCGCCCTCATCGATGGCGATGCCCAGGCGATCGAAGAAGCCTCCCGCCGCTGGGAAGCCCTTGCAGACAAGGATTGAAAGGAACACCCATGAACGCAAAACTGAACGCCGAATTGCTGCACATTTTGCAGCACTCCCTTGGAGTTAATGAATACGGGCAAGGCTCGAAATATAGAAATCACTTTTGCGCCGGGGGAAAGGACGAGCAGAAGTGCCGAGAGCTTGTTTCGATGGGCCTCATGACCGAGAACAAGCGTTTCCCAAGCCCATTATCCGGGGGTTCCCCGGTATTTCACGTTACAAAAGAGGGCGAAGCTGCCATCGAAAAGTTCAGCCTGAAGCCTCCGAAGCTGACGCGCAGCCAGAAGCGGTATCGCAGATATTTGGACATGTCTGATTGTTTCGAGAGCTTCAAGCACTTCCTGCATTGGGATATGGAAGGAGGCAGGGATGATACCGAGGCTGCGCCAGATCCGCATTGAGAAACGGGTCACCATGTTTGACTTGTCGAAAAGAACCGGCTTCGGAGTGGTCGACATCTGCAGAGTCGAGCGCGGCAAAGAAGCGGGCAGCCCGGAGTTTTTCCAAAAATGCGGGGAAGTCCTTGGGGTGAGCGCGACTGAACTGGCGGCAAAGGATGAGACGGAAAGGGACTGAAAATGAGAATTAATCGATATTTGATCGGCCGATGCCCTGGATGCAACTCAATCGTTGCAGCAGCGCTCATCGCAAACACGGAGGAATCACGTCTCTCGGCTTGGAACGAAATGCTGAAGGCAGAAAGCGGGCTTGCAATCTCTGAAATCGCGGTTCCCGGAGACGTAGATGGACCAGTTATCCAGCTCTGCCAGTGCCAAAAATTGATCGACCTTCTCCGTGCCGAGAAGCGAGCCATGCAGGCGCAGCTTGACGCCGCAGGTCGAGCAAACAGGCAGATCGCCGAGGAGCTGGCAGGAAAAAGTGCCGAGGTCGAGAAGCTGCGCAAAACGCTGGTCGAATCGATGATAGCGCCTGAAGCGTTGCTCATCGCTGGAAAGCCCGCCTGCATCGCGCAGGAAGTTTGGGGCCAGATTGTCAGGTCGGTCGAGATCGCCCGGGTTGCCCTCGGCAAGGTCTGACTCGGTTGATCATGGCGCTGCCGGCGGATGTGTTTCGGGCCAGACTGTGGGCAGCTCAGTGGGAATATCTCGATCGACTGGCAGCGCGAATAGACCGGTAATATGAGCGGCAAGGCATTCTGAAACGGCGGAATGGTCGGGATGAGCGGCACGGTCACCGGAAATCGAAACATACGATGAAACAGAGAAAGGGAACATGAACATGGAGAAGAACACGCCGATGGACAACGTCATCAACTTCAAGGACAAACTCAAGGCCGCGAGGCACAAGAGCCATTGCGCCGATGGCGCGAGCCCGAGTGGCTTCACCGGCACCGCCGGCCTGTATTGCGAAAATCCCGACTGCTGCGCCCGCGAAGTCGACATCCTCATCAAGGAGCTTGACCGCAACGTCAGCAGCATGCCGCGCTGCCCCTTCTGCCTGAAGATCCTGGCGACGCTCACGATCGAGTGAGAAAAGGAGAGTTGAAGCATGGGTGAAATGATGGAACAGGCTGTTCTCCGAATGCCGCCAGAACTCTGGTCGGGCGACATTGTGGACGTGAAGCAGCGGCACTTCCGATATATTGCAGCGGCTGATGCGCTTCTGAGGCTGCGCTCCGTCAACGCGTCGCTGGTTGATGCGCTGAAGGCAGTAGCCATGGGCGTGATCGTGCCGCCGATGATGTCCGAACAGGCCAGACAGATGATGTCCTGGCAGGATGCCGCCAGGGCCGCCCTTTCCCGCGCCGAGCAGCTTAGGCAGGAGACATGCGTGTGGAGATATGAAGGCGAAGGGGAATATCAGACAACGTGTGGACGTTTTGATATGTCTGGATCGAGCTACAGGTTCTGTCCCTTTTGCGGGAAGTGGATCGAGCAGGGCAAGAAGGCTGATAGGAGACAAGGATGAGTTGCGCTGTTCCTGAATCCATTCTCGAGAAACTCAGGAAGATTAAACTGCTATCCGAACAGGGAATTGGTGGAGAAGCTCGGAATGCGTTGTGCAAACTGGAAACCATGCTGAAGCAGCACGGTTTAACGATGAACGACTTGGCGAAAGATGATCTGAAACAATATAACTTCCCATATAGCACAATGACGGAAAAGAAATTGCTCGTTCAGATTGCGGCTTCGATATTGAAGTCAACAACATTTCGTGTATTTGGCGTCGAAAAAAGAGGTCGGGTTGCGCGTATCCTTGTTTTGGAACTCAACGCAGTTCAATATTATGATATATCGATGGCATTTGCCTATTATAAAAAAATACTGAAAATAGAACAGAAGCGCCTGTTGTCTGCTTTCATTCAGCAGCATGAGCTGTATCCGCCTTCGAATGGTGAATGTCAGACAAAAGTGAGCGCGGAAGAGGCCTCCAGGCTGGCTCTGATGATGGCCGGGCTGGTAGAAAAATCTTTTATCAAGCCGGCCACGGCCTTGACTTACACTACCCGCGACGTTTGAAGGCTCTGCCGATGATTTCCATCAAGCGAAAGGAGTGTTGAAATGAATTACTGGAAGGATGTAATGCCACCTGCGTGCTGGGAATGCCGATGCAGGTCTACTTGTCAATACCCTGGAGGCTCTGAGCCGATTGTAAGCTGGCACACCGATGAGTGGTTTTCGGGGCTTCTTGCGCGCCGAATCTGGGAGCGCAAAAAGACGGCCCGAACCATGCTGAGATATCGTCGCAATGCCGTAAGGAGGCATGGAAGAATTAAGATGAATGACGAAAAATAGGCCGCAACTCCTCTGAAAACACGACCGCCCCGGGCAGATGCTCGGGGCGGTCGCTTTCGTTCTGCAATCTGATACCGATGGGCATCCATTTGGTCCTTGACTTGTCTATCCGAA
>CAZQYQ010000139.1:0-11660 GCA_964597625.1 uncultured bacterium | reverse complement strand
TGTCCCTATGAGCCGGGCAAACGTCTCATGAATGAGCTGAATCGTCCCGAGCTGCTCTTTTGAGAACTTGGTCTGACGCTTGAAATCATACACCTTGCCGATTTTTTTTGGCTTCTCGTGCTCACTCTTGGGCTGCTCTGAAGCTGCGCTGCCGGCACCTGAGCCGCCGCCGCCCGAAGTCGGGGCGGGTTTTTCCGCCGAAGAGCCGCCTCCGCCGCCGGTGTTCAGCGCCGACAACAGGGCATCAATTTCATTCTGTGATAAGGTGTCGACCATTCCGGCTCAGCTTTCAGAAACGCCAAAAGCCGCCGATGCAGGCGGCCAGGCTCGATGTTGTTTTGTCATTCAGCAGTGTGTTTGACCAGTCTTGTTCTCTGATCTCAGTTGATCAGGAATACAGGGATGAAAACCTTTACAATGCGGCTCTCGGAAGAGGACTTGCCAAGGATCGTATTCAGCTGTTTCTCGATGTCTTTATGCAGAAAATGATCAATATAGTCCTCTTTGGCTCGCTGCATCGTCAATTTCATCAGAATCGTCGTGACCGCATCGCGCAGCTCGCCTTTTCGCTCCTCGAGCTCTTTTTCGAGGTTTCCCACATATCCGATTTCAACTTCAATTTTGATATAATGAAGCTCTTCATCGCGTGTGGTTGCGGTGAACTCGCCCAGGGAAAAGCGACCCATCTTCGGCGCGGTCTGAATCTCTTCCTGGTTCGGGGGTGCCGGTTCCTGCTGGGGACCCGTTGTGGCTTTCTTGCCTGACATCCAGGCAATGCCTACGACGATGAGAATGAGCGCAAGAACTGCAACGCCGATCAATATCAACTTGGTTTTAGACGACATATCCTTAAGATCCTATCATGCTCAAAATCGGCCGTCAATGCCGCTTACCGGGAATTATGCACGCGGTGCCCGGATCATGCCCGTTCCGCATCCGGAGCGTGTTCCCTGCCCATTTTCGGGAGCCTTCGGAAGAGAGACCTGCGATAACGGATGACCCGTTTCATTACGGTATCTAGTGCTTCCCGAACCATGTAAGTCCTTCCATTCGACAAGGTTATGACCGTGTCGGGGGTGGATTCGAGATTTTCGATCAGATCGGCATTGAGAATGAACGGGCGACCATTTATGCGCGTCAGGCGAATCATGTCGCTCTCCTTGACCAGAATAAGACAACAGCACGGGCGAAGGAGGATGGTCAGGGCTTGGCCGGTGATTTGGCCGCCTCTCGGGCGGTTATCACCTCGAACGGTGTCCGGACCTTACCCTTCACCACGTGCCGGTCTTCTCCTTATCTATCGGCTGTCAGAGCTTAACGCTTGAGGTTTACCACTTCCTGCAGAATTTCATCCGAGGTTGTGATGATCCTCGAATTGGCCTGGAAAGCCCGCTGAGTGATGATCATATTCGTGAATTCTTCAGCGATATCGACATTGCTCATTTCAAGAGCGCCGGGAACGATCGTACCGCGCTCACCTTCCTGCGGCTTGCCGACGACGGCAAGACCGGAGTTCGGAGAGTGTGCATACAGGTTTTTCCCCTGTTTTTCCAGGCCGCCGGGGTTGTTGAATGTTGCAAGGGCGATCTGCCCGATCGGCTGCTTCTGGCCATTGGAATACACGCCGCGGATCGTGCCGTCCTGCTCGAAATAGATGCTTTCAAGCAGTCCCATCTCATACCCGTCCTGGTCGCGGGCTTTGGTTGTGAAGGCTGAATCGAACTGGGTTGCAAGTGCCATGTCGAGTTTGACCTTGACCGGGTTACTTCCGGCCGGGGTCATCTCGACTTCCCGGATGATCGACTTGGGAAGATCAATCTTGCCCTGATTCGTGAAGTAGATGGTGCCTTCACGATTCGTGAGAAGCCGGTCGTTTGCACGTTCGAGATCTGCGTCCGTCGGATTCGCCGGGTCCGTGATGCCATTTGCCGGATCTTTCAGCCAGTTGATGATCTCAGGGTCGGATTTGCCGTAGCTGATTTTATAGGTCCATTCCTTCGTTTCCTTGTTCGTGTGCTCCCAGGTTGTGGACAACTCGTGAGAAGCGCCAAGGGAATCGAAGATGCTGATGCTGGTTTCATGCTTGGCGCCCATGTTGATGGCACCGGTAATCTTGGTTTCTTCCCCGTTTACGACCGACTTGAAGACGAGCTGATCGACCGATGGCTGGGGAACGTAGATTGTAACGGCATCCGACTGGCCCTTTTCCCCGGTTGTCTGCATTGCCATGGCATCATTGGGGATCCAGGGATTCGTGCCTTCCGTCACGGAGAAACTGAGGCCGCCCATGTCAAAGCTGCCTACGGCGGCGGTGCCGTGAACGGTTGTTCCCGCGAATCCGAGCTGGTCCATATTCTGAGAATCCGAGAGAGTCACCAGCTCCCCTGAGCCTGTGCGGCTTCCGGTGATGACCAGCTGGTCAGGGGTGTTATCGTTGTTGGTGTCGACGAACTGCGCGGTAGCCGAGACGTTATTTTCAGCGAGCTTGGCATTGATTTCCGCCAGAATTTCGCCGCGATTGTAAATGTGGTTGTTTCCGGCGATCTGGTCGCTGAACGTGACCAGGGCCGACCGCCCGTCACGGTCCGTGATGGTGAATGCCACATCGGCGGAAGGATCCCAGCGGTCCGCAGTCATATCGAACTCGGTGCTGCTTGCAATCGCCTGGGCATTATCCGAGAAAACCTCGGGCTTGGCGCCACCCGTTCCGACAGAGGTGGCATCCGCCAGTCCAAGTTCACTGAGATCGCCGCTCGTCGTGGTGAGCGTGAGGCTTCTATTCTCGCCGACATCGTTACTGACGATGCTGAACTGTTTGAGCACCGAGTCATAGAATGCGGTCGCCCGCACCCCGCCGGCTTTCAGGGATGAATTTATCGTGTCCGCTATCTGAGAGGTGGAGTAGTTCCCGGCAGGGAAATCGACGGACGCGATTCTGTTCAGCTGATTATCCGTGACATTGAACGAGAGGCCCGGGGATGTCCAGGTCGCATTGAATGTGACGGGAGAACCGCTGATCTTGGCCTGGGTTCCGCCCAGGGTGCCGGCTCCGATGAAGCCTCTCTCGGTGCCGATGACGCGGAAGGATGATGCCCGGGTTGGGTCGCCGCCGTCGAAGACGATGTTCACCGTTTCATCCGTGACAAGATTCCCGGTTGCTACAACACCAGAGCTGGTGCCATTCCGGAGTTTGTGACGGCATTGTTCGGCGTGGTTGCCGTAGCGGGGGCAGGGGTGCCATCGGGGTCATAGACGAAATAGGGTTCGGAAACGGAGCTGGTCGGACCGGCCGGATCGACGGTGCTTTCAATGACTTTTCCATCGGGATCCGTCTTGATGGTGCCCGTCGCGACATTGCCTTCGGTGTCGTCAACTGCTGACCAGAGCCAGTTCTGAGCGTCCAGCTTCTTGAACTTGAACTGCAGATTCTGGTAATTGCCTTCCGTGTCCTTGAAGGTCAGCGTGTCCATGCCCAGCTTGATGTCTCGCTCATCAGAGCCGCTGTCGAGATTCGACGCATAGGTGATGTTATTCGTCTGGTGGGCATGCTTTTTCAGATATTTGACTGTATTTATATTGCCAGGTACAGTTCCGGTGTCATTCAGTTCGAGATTGCCTGTTTGGGAATTCTGCGTTGACATCCAGCCCTGCATCACGTATCCGGTATTGGCCATGACCAGATCGTAATTCGGATTCAGGTTCAGATTTCCATCCCGCGTATACAGGGTGTTTCCATCCGGACCTTTGGTCAGGAAGAATCCATTCCCCTCGATGGCGAGATCGGTGTTTTTGCCTGTTGTCTCAGTCGCACCCTGGTCCATCAGGGTATCAATCGAACCGAGTTTGGTGCCCAGACCGACCTGCATGGGATTGAGGCCGCCGTAGGTGCCGAAGGCCTGTTGAGCGTAGCGCAGTGTCTGGCTGAACTGATCCTGAGTCATGACCCGGCCGCGCTTGAAACCCGTGGTATTGACGTTTGAAATGTTGTTACTGATAACGTCCATCCGGGTCTGGCCCTGCTTGAGTCCCGTAACTCCCGTGAAGAGTGATCGCATCATAGCACGTTGTCCTTGTCTCTAAACGGCAATCTGTGCCTACTCGCCACGGGGCATATCCGTACGTCCCGTATCGGCGAACCCTCTTGCGAGGGCTGGAGGCCGGTCCGGAAACATGCACTTCATGTGTCGCTTCCGGACCGGCACTGCCTGTCGGGTGACGTTCACGGCGCGTATCCTGTCCGCCCTCTGTCGATCGGGCGGTGATGCTGGCTTCCCTTACGGGTCCGGCCAACGTTGGAGGTCTGGTTTCGCTGCCTGTTGCGCCTTTGTTCGTCTTTCCCGAACCTGATCTCAATCCTGCCGGTTATGTAGATGTCGTCGAGGCTCTTCACCTGCCTTTCGCTTGGAATCGGATCATTGTTGCGCCCCTTATGCGTGCTGCTTGATGCTCACGCTGTCTATCTGTGTCACGATGCGGTCCCGAAGGTCCGCCGGGTCCATGGCTGTAACGAGAGTGCGTGTCGGCACGTTAACAACGAAGGCTCCGCTCTCCGTCAGCACAAGCGAGTCACGGGCCCCTTTTGCGGAGAGCTCATCCAGAGCCTCGCCCAGAAGCCGTTTTGTTTCGGTGTCGAACGGAATCTGTCGCTCCTGCAGCCGCTTTTCGGCATGCGCCGTCACATTCAAACCGCCTTTGGAACCGGGACTTCGAGTCAGTGCTTCCCGTAACGCCAGGTCGAAACCGCTTCCCGCTTGGGAAACCGATTTCGCCGCCGCAGGCTGAACCGCAGGGCGGATCTGACTGACCGGGCTGATGCTGAATCTTGGATCCATAGGGTTTATGCTTCTTTTCCTGGATTTACTGCGCGATCATCACGTTGAAGGAAACTCAACCTTGGTGATCTCGCTCAGCTTCACATCATTCGTGCCGACCGTGAATACGGCCTCGCCGTCTTCAAAGCGAATCGCCGAAACCTGGCCGGTTATCGGATCACTCTGATCGGCCTTGGTCGCCGTCACCTGCATGCCGAGATACCCCATTGCATCGGCTTTGTAACCCTGACTTGACGTGGTGACCAGAGTGTCGATCGACTTGGTCATGTTGGTCATTTGCTCGAGCGACGAGAACTGGGCCATCTGTGCGACGAACTCCATGTTGTCCATGGGCTTGAGGGGATCCTGATTCTGAAGCTGCTTGGTCAGCAGAAGCAGAAAGTCATTTTTGCCGAGTTCGCTCTTCGGCGTTCGCGTGGTTGTTCCGTAGACGCTTGTGACGGGAGTATCCACTATCTCGAGAGCCATGCTGCCTGCCTCCTAGACTGTCACGTCGACAGCCTTGATATGTAATGCCATTCTTCTGATTTCAGGATTGATGAGGAGCGAACCGCCAGAACCGGCCGAATCACTGGTTTGATCGCGGGATGAACGTCTGGCGCCGATACGCAGACCAGACCGGCGGTCGCCTTCTGACATCCCTCTTTCACTTCCATCGGATTCCCGGCGGGAAATATCCACGGATATTTGCAGGATATTCACGCCCTGCTGTTCCAGATGCTCGCGAATCTGCGGCACAAGCTGTTCGAGTTTTTCCTTCACAACGGCATTCTCAGCCGAGATTCTTGCCGTAACAGCACCATCTTTGGTGGCCAGCTGCATTTCGATCTTCCCGAGCGCCTCGGGTTTCAGCTGCAGCGTCATCACTTTCAACTGCTGCGGCCCTTTGAAAAACTCTGCTTTCTCGACGATCTGCGAGAAAAGCGTCGATTTGACAGGGTCGCTGACTTTCGCCTGACCCGCTTCGGAACGAACCGTTGCCGCTGCCGGAGACTGGTCTTGAGTGAACGAGAACTCCCGAGAGGCTTCCTGCCCCGACATACTTACCCGCTTGATTCCCTGGCCGGAAATGGCGTTCGATGCCTGGTTCCCTTCGCCCTTGGCGGCTTCTCCCCGTGACTGAAGCGATTTCAGCAGATCCGAAAGATCGATTCCATCACTGGTGGCGGCAGCCGGGCCTGCAGAACTCACGTTGATTGCCCCGGTCGAACCGGTCGGACTGGATGAACCGCTGCTGGTTCCGGATGAACTTGTGGACACGGCCTCGGAAGTCTGTGTGTCCCGATATTCATGGCGATGAGATCTGGATTCTTCAGAGTTGATCGGAGACTTCAGGGCAGCAGGTTTTTCCGGACCTTCCGGAAGATCTGAAGAAGCGGATTCGCTCTCGGATTCCCCGGCTGATTTTTTCGAAGAATGCCTGCTGTTCGAAGCTGTTTCAAACGAAACGCTCTGTGCCGGGGATGCCGTTCCGACGAGTGTCGCACTTCCCCCTTCAACGGTCGCCGTAGCTACTGTTTCAGAAGAGGCTGAGCTTTCCGCGGTTGCGGCTTCGGTTCTGGAGATTGCCGACAACAGCTTGCGGGCGATGCGGTCATCAACGTTCTTCCAGAATCCGCTTGTCGCCGGATCTTCACGTAACGCGGATAACATCTTTTCAACATCTGAGGCCGGGGTGTCCGACCGGGCTTTTATCGCGGAGCTTTCAGCCGTTGCACGGGTGTCCGATTCGCGGGTTTCAGCTTCAGAAACATCCGTTCTGGGCGATGAATCTGTGGCTGAGAATCCTGCGGAAGGAATCTCTCCGGGAAGAGTTTCCTCCTGAATACCTTCTTCAGGAAGAGCTTCTGCGGATTTTTCTTCTGATACAGCTGTCGTGACCAGCGTCGGAGCTGCTGCCGAAGAGGATTCCGCAGCAGAGTCCCCATCGTCGATGACCTCTTCCTCCGTGGCTTCCTCTCCCTCTTCTTCCATGCTGGTCTTCTCTTCGTCGGAAAGGGCTGCGATGGCTTCGATCTCGTCACCTGGTTCTTCTGCCTCTCCACTGATTTCCTGCGTTAATGGAACGGCACTGCGAACAAGGGACAGGGTAGCCGCCAGTTCATCAGGGGAAATTTCCTTCAATGCATCGATCATATCCGTCGCGGTTTCGTCGTCGATCGACTGCCAGAATGAGCCCACAGTCCCATCTTCACGCAATGCAGACAGTTCGGAGGTCACCGTTACATCACCCTTTGAGTCGAGCTCTCTGACTATTTTGAAACTCTTTTTCAGCATATACTCATTTGAATTGTTGCCTGATAGAGAGTTTCTCGCGAAACCTTCGGGTTTTTCCTGAGAGAATTTTTCGTTTGTATCTTTGACGGAGTTTATTTCAGAAGCGTCCTTTCTAAATATATTTTCTCTTGGGTGAATGTTGAATGAATGAGCCTTTGTTGCTTGAAGCTGCCCATTCGTTTTCACATCTTTTGAGAATTTATTCACGGAAGAATGCTTAGAAATAAATGCAGATTTTTGAGCGTCATCCGTAGATGCATTGGCCTGCGATGCGAAATAAGTTGAAAAAAGCTCTTCAAATGGTGACGTTTCAGAGACTGATCCTGAACTGCTTTTCCCGTTGAATGCACTCGCGGTGGAACTGGTTTCCCGTGGATCAATGGATGCTATCATTCCGATGTTTCACCTCCTTTCTTCATTTTCGCGGGGTAATACTTCCCCAATTTCTGTATCGACATTTTTCCCGTTAACCTTTAGAGATGAATTCAATTTATTTTTCCAGTTTTCAGAATGTCGTGCCCTTGCTCTCCTTTCGGGATAATCTGAAGATTTCAATAGGTCCCAAACCCAAGAAGGTGCTGATATACAGGGGACGAAGCGTTTCCACAGTGAACGGAACAGGTTCGGCTTGCCTGACGGGGTTGCGCAGGCTTCTTTCGCGAGACGGAATTGACGGATCGTCTTCGTGCCTCGTGCATTGTGGATGTAAACGCCTTGTCGCTTTGCATCTCCGTGTTTCGCTCACGCCGGCGTGCCCTGGATTGACCTGGGGCACGGGGGAGGGTATGATTCCTCGACGATCGGAGGGAAGACGGATATGCGGAAATATATTATATGTTGTATATTGTTGTGTTTGGCGTTTGCCGGAGTCACTTTCGCGGAGCCGTTCCGGTGGCCGCTCGATATTGAAATAAGCCCCAGTTCGAGTTTCTGTGAATCACGCGGATGGCGGTTCCATGGCGGGGTTGATATCAGAACCCGCCTTCAGACAGGATTCCCTGTCGTGGCGCCCGCGGATGGGTTTGTGTCGAGAGTGAAAGTTCAGTGGCGCGGGTTCGGGTATGCCCTGTATGTTGACCATCCGCAGCTGGGTGTCAGATCGGTGTATGGACATCTGAACGACTTCGCCGGACCGGTTGCGGAGTATGTCGGTCAGAAACTGAAAAAAATGAAGGCCCGGTATGGAATCGATGACAGCTTCGGCCCTGACCGGTTTCCGGTGAGGAAGGGGCAGGTTATCGCATTCACCGGTGAAACCGGAATGGGACCTGCGCACCTTCATTTTGAGCTGCGACGATTCAATGATGATCCAATTTCGCCTTCGCTGGTCGGGTTGACGGTACCCGACCGGATTCCTCCCGTTTTTCTCAGCCTGTATGCCGACCCGCTTGCCGCGGAAACGAGAATCAACGGTAGTTTTCTGCCTGTGACGATTCCGCTCAAACGCCGCGATGACGGCACATGGGGATGGGACGGCGTGCTCATACTGGAAGGCAGAAGCGGCATTTCTGCTGGACTGGTCGATAACGGCGAAGGCGGAAACAAATTCGGCATCGAGAATATCTCTATGGCTGTAAATGGAAAACCGCTTCTGAAACGCAGCTTTACACAGTATGCCTACGATGAGAACACGCAGGCATCCTGGATCTACGATTATCCGAGAACCAGCCGCCCGGGAGCAGGATATGTGTATACGATGTTCCGATGGCCGTTTGAAACGCTGCGGTTTTCCCCGGGTTACGGCCCCTGGAGCGGGGTCATCGGCGAAACCCCGAGCGGGGCGGGGGAGTTGACGATCGAAGCGGTCGATTTCGGTGGAAATTCGATTGTGGCTCGTGGCCGCGTGGAAAGCCGGGGAACGCGGAGCTCAACGAGGGCTTTTACCGGAAAACTCCGATTTCGGCGCTGCCAGTACAGCACCTTCGGAGTGGTGGTCGAGGCAGAATTGATGAATCGTGAAAATGCTTATGACTATACTACGGTGCGATGCACGGATGCTTCGGGGCGAGAGGTGGAACTGCCGGCGGCATTCGGGGCAAACGGGCTTGTCCAGATCGCTTTTCCGAATGAAGAGCGGTGGGCAGGGGGCGCTGCATGCAGTGGGGAACCGATTCTGCCGCACCACACGTTCGTGCCGGTTGAAGGCGGGAGAGTCGTCGCGGAAGGCGCGCGTGTTCTCATTCCTGCAGGAGCGCTCAATTTCCCGGTTCTGGCCCGGTTGGAGGTTTCTGATTTTTCCCCGCGGCCAGGCGGCTCGCCGAAAAAAGGCGTTTTGAACGTGAAAAGCCCCGTCTGGCAGTTTTCTCCGCCCTGGCTTGTGACCGCAAAGCCCATCCGGCTCGAAATCGATCTGAAAAACACGGCTGCATCCAGAAGACTTGGCATCTATGAAGCTGCGGCCAATGAAAAGGTGTATGCCGGCGGCGAGTGCAATGATTCCTGCATGTATACGACCTCTCGATGTCTGCGCCCGTCTCTGATTCTCGAAGATGCCATCCCGCCTGTGATAACGATGAAAAACAGGCGAACCATCACACGCCTCGGCGCATGCGCCGTTTTCGGCGTCGCCGATACCGGCGAGGGCGTCGATTACGAGTCGGCCCGTGCGACGGTCAACGGCGAAAAGGTCGAGCCCGACTCCGATCCGGATAAAGATGAGATCTACGTTCCCGTCGGCGTCGGCAAGGCAAAAAAGAATATCATGCTCACGGTATCAGACAACGCCGGCAACATAAAAAAGCTCGAAGCAAAACGATGACAGATCCTGTTTTAATATATGTTTGCGTATGATACGTGATCATATTCCATGAGCGATGACTGTTGCTTTGCTCTGAGCTGAGACAAAAAGGCTGGAAGCCTGCATGCTCGGTGTGTATCCGCGAATGACGCATCGATACACGCGATCGTGTTCTCGAGGTGTTAAGGGGTGTTCGCTCCGGGATAAGAAACGGCTAAAATAAACCGGAGGCCGGTTGCCCGGCCCCCGGTTGGAGAGATGCGCCTTATTCCGTCGTATTGAAGGCAACGAATCCGAGCTTGCCGGTGGCGGACGTCTGAGCGATGAGAACCTGTTTGTTCATGTTGTCGAAGGTGATGGCTTTTTCTCCGAAGACAGGAGCAACCCCGTTCCTGAAATCGCTTGGAGGATCACGATACTCACCGGTAGAAGAGTAGCGGTGCAGGGTGCACAGAGTCCCGTTCTGCTGGTAGAAATAGAATTTTCCGGTATCATCGATTACTGCTTGCGGGATGGTTGTGAAACCCGAAGTTGAGAAGCTGAATCCGCCAAAGGAACTGGGTGGTTTCATGAAATAGGACCGATTGCCGTCAACAAGCAGGACTCCCTTGTCAGGGGATGCCGTAAGATCATACAGTCCGCTCAGCGTCGCAGCATCGACCTGAGTGTTGCTCGAGTCGAACAGCTTGTATTGCGGTGTTGGAGTGCTTGGCCCCCCTATGAAGGACATTCCGAAGTAGGTCTGGTTATCGCTTCCTGTGAGCGGAGTCCAGATCAGTTGATTGCCGACACCGGATGCCAACGGTGCAGCCGACTCGACAGGGCCGGCTAGATTGAGATTCATGGTGGTATATGACGCCATGAATACAGAACTGACATTTCCAACATTGCCCCAGGTGAGGAGCTTGAGTGTTGACGCCTGCGTGGGATCCGTTATGACGCGGATTCCCAGAGCGTTTCCATAGGTTCCGGGGAACGTGGATGTGAAGGTGTTCGCGGGACCGGACAGAGAGCCGCCGCTGTACTGTTCGAGAGTTACCGCTGCTCCGCCCTTCCAGGCCACATAGACGTCGGTATCGACGTAGAACGTTGTGAAGGTCTGTCCGGAGGGAGCTGTGAGAGGAACAGAGGTGACAGCAAGCGTTGTCAGGTCATATCTGACCAGCCGCATGCCGCCCGCATCCTGGACGACGGCATACATGATCCCGTTCTTGACCTGAGATCCACGGAAGTTCGTGAAGGCTATGCCGGTATCGAGAGCGATCGGCGTGCTGAAGTTCTTCTTGGTTGTTATGGAAATCGTCGCTACAGGGCTGATGATGCCTCCGCTTCCCAGAGCTCGCACATAGAATGTATAGGGAGCATTTGGATTGAGACCGGCGAACAGATAGGTGTTGACCAAGCCCAGAGTAAGAGAGCTTACGCCACCCTGGCTTACTTCATATCCGGTGGCACCTGCAACGGAGTTCCAGCGAAGGTTGAATGAGCTCGTCCCGATGTCAGTCGAGGGAAGAGTCCCGATGGAGGTTATTGTCGGGCTGACCGTGAACGGGATAACAATCGATCCGGAATTTGTTGAAAGCGCGCCGTCCTGGCCTCGTGCCTGAACCATGTAAGAGCCAGGTGTGAGACCGGCGGTGTTGAGCGTCATCTGGGTGGAAGTAAGGGAGGTTGCAGAATACGACGAGGCGTAACCACCCACTGGGGTCAAATAGAGCGAGGCGGTACTGACGTCGAATCTTGTTCCGATAACGGTGAGCGTGGACCCGACCAGCGTTGCACTCGTCAGTGTCGGGAAAATCGGCGTGATGGTG